>NGFL01000031.1 GCA_002215665.1 candidate division TA06 bacterium JGI_Cruoil_03_38_101
CCAATCGGTAAATAAGGATTAATTTTCTTCTTCACAGACTACCCCTTTTTAAAGTTATAATCACAATACGCTATTATTAAGAACTGTCAAGAGTAAAGTTTGAATAAATTTAGATGTCAAATATGACATTTACAAGGTATGAGTCATCGATTTTCTTGATTTTTAGTTGATGGTAGGTTACAGCCTTTATCTCAATTCCGTTTTTGATCTCCTCTTCCTTCAAATATTTTCCCTTAAGTTTAACTCTATATTCGTTGTTGTGATATTTAATTGAACACTCTGATGCAGAAAACTTTTCGTATTCAAAAAGATAAAGCACTTCTTCCAGAATACTAACGAGGGCGGTTTCTTTATCTTCTTCCTTTATTACAAATTCTTTCTTCATTCTTGGTTCAATCTCTATCCCACCGTTCATCAAGTCCGATTGGGCAAGGATGGATTTTTGGATTACCTTGGTTAGAGAATTAGCTCTAACCCTTATTCCTATATCGGCTGTATGATCTATTATTTCATAATCTTTATTGGAATACATTCCTGATCAGTCTTGCCCCTTCATACCAAATTCGTTTTATCCGGTACGAGGGAGGCATTTTCTTCGCAAAAATTTCAAAAGGGGTATTTCTAAAAATCCTTCCTGCGAGGTATTTGGTGCGGAAGGCATGGGTCTTATCTGTGATAATCCATATCCTTTCTGCGGTATCAATTAATTCCTTAGAATTAACAAGGTTCTCAAGGGTTGTTTTCGATTGAGTCTCAGCAATTCCTTTGAGGTTTGAATGGCTTTTCATCCAATCAACCTCCTTAGAAGTTCCGGAGAATATTACTTTAAATCTATTGGGATATTTTATCATCGACTCTCCAAATTTTATTCTTTCTTCCATAACCTTCTCATTGTTTGACCCCAGGAATATTACCACAAGATTATCATTCACCATTTTTCAATTATTTTGCTTTGTGGTTTTTTTTCTTCGCATCCCAATGTGTATGCAGATAGAATCATTTCTTTTATAGGTTTAAAAGGTTTCTCAGTATAAATAAGAGCAATAGAATCTCCCCTTTTTACCTCTTCTCCTTCAACTTTCAGAAGCTTTATACCTGCTTTAGGATCTACTTTATCCCCCTTACTTTTCCTTCCAGCCCCTGTATAAAGGGAAGCGATTCCAATCTTATAAGCGTCTATCTCCTGGACGATTCCATCCTTTAAACTTTTAACTTCATAGGGATTTGAATAAGTGGAGAGTTTGGATAGATCGCCACCGTGAAGCTTTACCATTTTCTTGAATCTTTCATAAGCCGCCCTGCTCTTTAGAACCCCCTTCGCATTCTCCTCAACACCTGCCATCTTGCACATTTCTTCTACAAGGTCTATCGTAACCTCTAAAGTATCCTCAACAAAATTTCCTCTTAAGATTTCTATGGCTTCTATAACTTCTGGTGCGTTTCCAATGCTCCTTCCAAGGGGAGATGATTGATCGGTAAATACGATTTTCATCTCTGTTCCGAGTTTTTCACCAACCTCTTCCATCATTTTTCCCAATCTCTTAGCCGAATCAAGGTCTTTCATAAATGCACCCTTTCCTACCTTCAAGTCTATCACCAATCCATCAAGGTCTTCGGATAGTTTCTTAGAGAGGATACTTGATGTGATAAGAGGAATTGATTCTACGGTTGCAGTGACGTCTCTTAAAGCGTATAATTCTTCATCCACCGGAGCTATCTTTTCTGTTTGTGAAATTATTGAGCACCTGACTTCTTTCAATATATCCTTGAATTGGTCAAATTCGAGGGAAGAATTATAGCCGGGTATGGATTCCAATTTATCAATGGTTCCTCCTGTGTGCCCAAGACCCCTTCCAGATATCATAGGAACGAAGATCCCCATTTCTGCAGCAAGAGGGGTTAAAATAAGGCTTATATTATCACCAACCCCACCGGTTGAATGTTTATCAATTTTATAACCCGGAATCTCTGATAAATCAAAAGTCTCCCCAGAGTTGAGCATAAAATAGGTAAGGTTAGCTGTCTCTTCAAGATTCATTCCCTTAAAATAGATAGCCATGAGGAGAGCACTAATCTGATAGTCAGGTATTACTCCATTCTTTACGCCTCGAACGAATTTTTCTATTTCGGATTTACTTAAAACCTTCCCATCTCTTTTCTTTCTTATGAGATCAACCATAATCCATTTCCTCTTTTTGATAATTCTTAAAAAAATATTAGAAAAAAGTTTTTTGTCAAGCTGTTTACTTAAATCGATAGATAATTCCTTTTTGGTCTGCCAACTTTCCTCAATAGACCTCTTGACAGATAATAAAATTTAATTAAATTTGCAAATAATTTGCGCAAATCTTTTGCAAAGGAGGTAATATGCAATCAAAATTGACCAAGTTAAGGAAGGGAATTTTAGAGGTTATAAAGGATTCAAAAAAACCTCTTTCTGCTAAGGCAATCTTAAATCTTTCAAGTTTCAAAATGGACCTATCCACCATTTACAGGGCTTTGAATTTCCTTGAAGAACAAAGATACATCTATTCACTCTCTTTTTCCGGTGTAAAGTTTTACTTCGAGAGCAAAAAGGGAAATGGACATTTCCTAATATGTTCGGAATGCCATAAAATTTTAGAATTTGAAAACTGTGTGGCTCTAGGTCTTCAAAAAAAGATGAAGGAAGAATATGGTTATGAGATAGCCAGTCACATCCTGCTCTTTAAGGGATTGTGCCCTAAATGCCAGGATTATTTAAATAGAAAAAGGGAATCGATGGGGTAAGAGATAAAAAAGTCCGGGATAAGTTTAAGCTTATAGGAAGAGAACTAAAAAATCATCTTCCGCATACATTAATGGGTCTTATTCCTGGAATTATTATAATGTTTTTCTGCTATCGTCTAACGGAGAGAATTTCTTTCAATATCTTCTACATATTACACCCTCTCCATGTTATCTTCAGTGCCATGGCTACTGCATCTCTGTATAAGATTTACAAACAGGGTGGAAATTTTAATATCTGGTTTTTCTATCTTGTTGGTTATACAGGAGTCATTGCTATTGCTACATTGAGTGATTCAATTATCCCTTATATTGGAGAAGGCCTTCTTAATTTACCCAACAGGGGAATTCATATAGGCTTTATCGAGAAGTGGTATCTTGTAAATCCATTGGCTTTATTAGGAACTACTGTTGCATATTTTTGGACAACAAGTAAATTTCCACATGCCGTTCATGTCCTTCTCAGCACATTGGCATCACTTTTCCATATAATTATGGCTTTGGGTGGGAAGTTGAATTGGACCATGGCTATCGTTATAACTCTATTCTTATTCTTTGCTGTATGGATTCCTACCTGCGGAAGTGATATTGTATATCCTTTGTTGTTTGTAAGGGATAGGGAAAAATAAATTTTGTAAAGTTCTTCACTTGACTAAAGGAAAATTTGTTTTAGTTTTTAACTATGAGTGAAGTTAAGTTTGCAAAATTCGGCGAGACATCTCCCGTGGATCTTATAAAAGTTCTTCTTGAGGATAAAGGTTTCCTTAGTGATGTTAAAAAGGGAGATTTCGTAGGTATAAAAATCCATGTCGGTGAGAGAGGAAACATTACTCACTTGAGACCTCAAATAGTTAGAACGGTTGTGGATCTTTTAAAAAAACGCGGGGCAAAGCCTTTCATTTTTGACTGTAATACTTTATACAGATTGGGTCGTTGGAACGCAATAGACCATCATCAAACCGCATATTTTAACGGCTTTACCTTTGCTACGGTTGGTGCTCCTTTCTTGGTAGGAGATGGAATTATCGGAAGAGATGAGATTACAATTAAAACCAATTTTAATGAAGTTAAAGAAGCATATGTCGGCAGGATTATTGAGGATATAGATTATCTCTTTGTCATTTCCCATTTCAAATTCCATGATTTATTTGGTTATGGCGGTGCCATTAAAAATGTAGGGATGGGAATGGCTTCAAGAAGAGGAAAATTATACCTCCACTCAGATGTTAAACCAAGAGTTTTGGAAGAGAAATGTAAACTATGTGGAGACTGTGTCAGGAATTGTCCGGAAAAAGCAATTACTTTGAATAGATGCGCAACTATAGACCTTAAAAAATGCATAGGTTGTGGTATGTGCATTGTCTCCTGTAAGGAAGGGGCAATAAAGTTTAATTGGGATCAAGACAGAAACTCGGCAGTAAAAGCCGTCTATTATACAAAGGCGATAATAGATAAAATTCCTAAGAGTTCCTTTCTGAATGTGCTTATGGATATTACCCCTCACTGTGATTGTTTTCCAACAACTATGAATCTAACCGTTCAAAATATAGGTTTCCTCGCTTCAAAAGATATAGTTGCTATTGATGACGCATCTTATCACTTGGTTGAGGAGGCAAAACCACTCAAAGGAGTGGGTTGGAAAAGAGAAGAACTTGCTTCTAAGAATAAAGTTAAGGCTCTTTTTGATAATGCTGCGGATATGAATAATTATCTTAAGATTGCAGAAGATATAGGTCTCGGCACAAGAGATTATAACCTGATAGAATATAAACCTTAATAGTATTCTAAAAAATTCCCTCTTTACGACCTGCAACCCAACAAAAAATTAGATGGTTTTTGTTTTCCAATCGAGTGAATAATTCACTCTTGACAATTTTTAATATCTCTGCAATTATGATTATATAATGAAAATTGCATTTCTCAGTAATTCCTATGGAGAAGATCATTCAGGAGCACTAATTGGGCAGAAAATTAAAAATTTACACCCAAAGATTAAAATTATTGCCTTCCCTCTTATATCCTTTGGGGAGGAGTATCAAAAGAGGGGTATTGATGTTATAGGCGGAAACACCCCTCCTCCTTCAGGAGGTTTCCTTTTGAAAAGCCTTGCCAAGTTGGTTAAAGATATAATTGAGACCTTCCCAGCTCCATTTTCTTACATAAAGAGAGTTCATGAATTCAAGGATGAAATCGATCTGGCGATAGTTGTTGGAGATGTCCCCTTATTGATTATGGGTTGGATTGCTCTAAGAAGAAAAGAATATTTCCTTGCCCCATGTAAGTCCGATTGGATAGCACCTCATTTGAAAGTAGAGAAAATAATAATGCAAAGATTAACTGAGGTTGTCTTTACACATGATGAACTCACCGCATCAAATTTGAGAGAAAAAGGTGTTAATGCTATATTTCTCGGGAATCCAATGATGGATGGTCTAAATCGGGAAAACAAATATCACCCTCCTGAAGGCTCAACTCTAATTGGCATCCTTCCTGGCTCAAGAGAAGAATCCTATGGAAATATGAAGAAAATAAGCAAGGTTGTAGAAATACTTTCAAGTAGAGATAAAAATTTAAATTTTGCAGTGGCTCTTTCTGAAACTGCAGATAAGGAACGGATGATGAAAAGCCTTGATGGAGTGAATTCGGAAATAGAGCTTGTGGAAGGAGGTTTTGTAGATATTCTAAAAAGTTCAAAGTTGGTGATAAGTCTTGCTGGAACAGCCAGTGAGCAGGCTGTAGGCCTTGGAATTCCAGTCGTATCTTTCTCTGGCTCTGGGGCTCAGACAACCAAAAGAAGGCTACTTGGGCAGAAGAAATTGCTGGGAGAAGCATTTACATATCTGGAATATGAACCCAAGAGGATTGCAAAAAAAATCCAAGAGATCCTTGATGATAAGGAATTGAAGAACTTAATGAAGAGAAACGGAATCAAAAGAATGGGTCCTCCTGGAGGAGCAAAAAGGATTGCAGAGTTTATTCTTGAAAAAGAAGGTATCTAGGTTGGAAGCAACAGTAATACTTCCAACCCATAACAGAATGCCCATCCTCAAAAGTTGTCTCTCCCATTTAATGAATCAAACAGTTAATGGATTCGAAGTTATCTTGATAGATGACTGTTCTACTGATGGAACTTACGAGTATATAAAGGGAACCAATTATCCAAACCTTCACTATATTCCGCAAGAAAAGCAAAGAGGACCCTACTATGCAAGGAATATAGGAATAAAGGAAGGAAAGGGAGAGATAATAATCTTCATTGATTCCGATGTTATTGTATTCCCTGACTTTATAGAGGATCATATAAAAATCCATAATAGGAGGAGGGATATTGTGCTTCAGGGAATGGTAAAGCATGTAAGGAGTTTAGAAGGGGTATCAACAAAAGGTTTTTACCTTCCAAACGCTTTGTGTCTTAAAACCTTCATTACCCAGAATGTATCTGTAAGAAGGAAATACCTCGTTTCCGTTGGAGGTTTTGACAACTTTGGACCAGAAATGGGTTATAAGGATGTTGATATGGGTTTTAAGCTCATGAAATTAGGTTTAAAATGGGTCTATGGAATTAGAAAGTGCAAGGCTTTCCATATTGATTCCATACCTTCAGAGGAGAGTCTTAAGCACACCTTTGAAAAGTGGGAAAAACAGGGTTCATCTGCTTATTACTTTGTAAAGAAATGGGGTAAGAGCGGGGAAAAGTATGCACGAACAAGAAAAGCAATATTTTTCTCAAATTTTCTATCCACTGAAAGATGGGTGGAGAGGGAATCAACTTCTAAAATGATGATCCAGAGTAAAAAGTTCCTTGGTATAGTCTGGGTAGTACTCAAGGGAATTACAAGATATCATTATAGAAAGAAAGGAATCCGGAAGGCGATGAACAATGAAAGCTTCGGCAATCGTAGTTAGTTATAATCGTGGAGTGATTCTCTCTTACTGTATAGATAAACTCCTTAAACAAACTGCAACAAATTATGAGGTTATCGTGGTGGATGATGGGTCCACAGATGAAACGAAAGAGCTAATGGAAAAAATAAAAGACCCACAATTCAAATATTATAGAAATGAGAAAAAAATGGGTCAACCTTATGCAAGGAATAGAGGAATAAAGGAAGCAAAAGGAGAAATAATAATATTCGTTGATTCCGATGTGTTGGTGGATAGAAAGTTCATTAATGATCACCTCAGGTTACATAAGAAAGATGATAAATTGATCGTTCAAGGTATGGTTCGACACATAAAGAAAACAGAAGATTATGGGAAGAGCTCATTGCTCATTGATGGTTTTTGCCTTGCCGGTCTTATTACCCAGAATGTTTCAGTTAGGAAAAAGTGGTTGGAAGAGGCAGGTGGTTTTGACGAATCCTTTGGAGGAATAATGGGGTATATGGATGTGGAGATAGGGAGAAGGTTGAAAGGGCTTGGTTTGAAAACTATCTATGCATTTAGGAGTTGTCTCGCCTGGCATCTGGACGGCTATGAAACAGAAGAGAGAATTCGTGCTATTTTTGATAAGTCTTACCAAAGAGGAAAAAATGCAGTTAAGTTATCCGAGAAATATGGAAAACGAGTTGCTGCAAGACACCTAAAGAAGAGTTATGTAGATTTCATTACAAAACTCTTTGGAACAGAACAGTGGGTTGAGAATAAAGGTGTGGATTATCTTATTATCCATCGAGACAGTTTCCTGTTCCCCATCCTTAAATGGATAATGAAATATCATTATCGTGGAAAAGGAATACGAAAAGCAATTAAAGAAAAGGAAAAAACTCATAACTCGCCATCCTGGCTTTCAAGTAAATTTCAATATTTTATAATATAACGTTTTACTTCTCTTGATTTTTTAAGCCTCCTTTAATTGTAATAGACTCATCTTGACAAGGTTTTCTTTTGTAGTAATATTCAAAAAAGAGGGAGGAATTTGTGAAAAGAAGAGTTATTATAATGGGAGCAGCTGGCCGAGATTTCCATAATTTTAATACATTCTTTAGAAATAATGAACAGTTTGAAGTTCTTGGTTTTACCGCAGCACAGATACCAGATATAGCCGAGAGGAAATATCCAAAGGAACTGGCTGGTAAGAATTATCCTGAGGGTATTCCTATTTATCCGGAGGAGAAACTTCCAGATTTAATAAAAGAAAAAGATGTGGATCTTGTTGTATTTGCCTATAGCGATGTTCCCCATCAGTATGTAATGGATAAAGCATCTATTTCTTGCGCCTCTGGAGCTGATTTTATGCTGCTTGGGCCGAAGTCTACCCAGATAAAATCTAAAAAACCTCTTATTTCAATATGCGCTGTCAGAACAGGTTCGGGTAAGAGTCAAACCACAAGGTTTGTCGGAAAGATCCTAAAAGAGATGGGTAAGAAGATTGCAATTATCCGACACCCAATGCCCTATGGGGATCTGGCTAATCAAAGAGTACAGAGATTTGATACTCTTTTTGATATGAAAGAGGCAAGCTGCACAATAGAAGAAATGGAGGAATATGAACCCCATATCAATATGGGGAATACAGTATTCGCAGGAGTAGATTATGAAGCCATCTTAAAGGAAGCAGAAAAGGATGCAGATGTTGTTATATGGGACGGAGGAAATAATGATTTTCCGTTTTATGTTTCGGATCTTCAGATAGTGGTGGCTGATCCTTTTAGAGCAGGAAATGAACTTACATACTACCCAGGAGAGATCAATTTCCTTATGGCAGATATCATCATTATAAATAAGGTGGGGACAGCAGAGAAGGAGGATGTTGAAAAAATAAAAAAGAATATCAAAAAATACAATCCTGATGCAGCCATAGTTGAGGCAAAATCTCCTATAACAGTCGAAGAACCTGCAATAATAAAAGGAAAGAGAGTTCTTGTTGTAGAAGATGGACCAACTTTAACCCATGGTGGAATGAGTTTTGGTGCTGGATGGGTTGCAGCAAAAAAATACAAAGCAAAAGAGATCGTAGATCCAAGACCGTATGCCGTTGGTTCTATAAAAGATACTTACAAAAAGTATCAATCTACAGGAACTATCCTCCCGGCCATGGGTTATGGGGAACCACAGATCAAAGAGTTAGAAGCAACAATCAATAAGGCAAACGTAGATGCAGTTGTCATCGGAACACCAATTGATCTCGGAAAACTCATCCATATTGATAAACCTACAACAAGAGTAAGATATGAACTGGATGTTGGAGACGATCCAACTGTACAAGAAGCTATAAAAGGATTATTTTAATTTATGGGTAAGATTGCAGTCTTAGCTCTTGGGGGTAATGCAATTCTCCCAAAGGGTTCTAATGGTAATATACACAGCCAGTTTGCAAAAGTTCGCAAGAGTCTTAACCCGGTCAAATATCTACTTGATAGGGGTTATGATATTGTAATAACTCACGGGAATGGACCTCAGGCAGGAAATGAACTCATAAGAAATGAATTAGGAGTTAAGTATATGGGTATCCCTGAACTCCCACTTGGCGTAATAGTTGCTGCAACAGAGGGTTGGATGGGTTATATGATTGAACAGTCCCTCCAAAATACTCTAAAAAGAAACGGGATCAAGAGAAAAGTTGTTACAATACCTACGCAAGTCATTGTATCTAAAGATGACCCAGCTTGGGATAACCCTACAAAGCCAATAGGACCCTTTTTAAATAAAGAAGAAGTCTCCGAGTTAAAGAAAAGGGGTATTGCTGTGATTGAGGACGCTGGCAGGGGCTATAGGAGAGTTGTGCCATCTCCTACCCCCCTTGAAATTGTTGAAAAGGATTCGATAAAAAGGTTATTAAAGCAAAAGACCATAGTTATTGCTGCTGGAGGAGGGGGGATGCCTGTATATAGAGAAGAAAATGGGACCTATGAAGGTCTTGAAGGTGTTATCGATAAAGATTTTGCTTCATCTGTGCTTGGAAGAGATGTTGGAGCAAATCTTCTTATGATTCTAACTGCAGTTCCAGAGGCTTATATAAATTTTGGAACAAAAAAACAGAAACCACTAAGAGAAATAACAGTGATAGAGACTGAAAATTATCTTAAAAGAGGAGAATTCCCTCCTGGTTCAATGGGACCAAAGATCAAGGCTGCTATAGATTTCCTGCGCTCAGGAGGAGAAGAAGTAATTATAACTTCGGTAGAGTTTATCCCCGAGGCTCTCGAGGGAAAAAGAGGTACAAAGATTGTTAGAGATGTTCCTTAAATTAATTGGTTAGAAACTTATTTTTTTCTGTAACCACAGTAAATTATGAAAATAAGTAAAATTGTGTAAGCAATGAAAATTCTCCCGTCACCCTCCCGAATTTTAACAACTGAATATGGGATATTTTCGAGAAAGATCATAAGCTTATTCATTAAAAAACCAACACCCCAAACAAAATTTCCGATGATAACTTCTAAGAAAGGAAATAACCATAGCATGAATATCCCTGATATGAGCGTTCCTACCAGAGGGACAAGGATAATATTTGCTACCAGACCAAAAAGTGGAATATAGCCAAAATAATAAGCAACAAGAGGTAAAGTACCTAACTGGGCGCTGAGTGTTACTAAAAGAGGTGTTACAAACCAGTTTTTAAACCAGTTATTCGGTATCATTCGCAATTGATTTTCAAGAGCTTTGAACATAATTAGCATAGAAAAGACCGCTAGGAACGACAGTTGAAAACTTATCGAGTAGACACTTCCTGGCATAAGGAGAACAATAAATATCCCTGCTCCTGATAGCGTATTGAAGGAATCAATATTTTTCTCCCCTATTTCTCCAATTATAAAGAACCATAACATAATAGAAGCTCTTAAAACTGGGAGACGAAGACCTGTAATCAAAGCATATAGAGAAACAATCAAACAGGATAATATTAATCTGACCTTCCTTTTTAAGCGTATAACACTTAAAAACACGAATATTACTGTGAAAACTATTCCTGTATGTAATCCGCTTACTGCGAGAAGATGGGCAGCCCCACAGGTCTGAAACCTTTTGTAAAGATACGACGGTAACTTTCCCCTTCTTCCAAGAAGAATTGCAGAACACATTTTGCCAACGTCTCCTGGGATTGACCTTTCTATCTTTTTATCCAGAAGATCCCTAATGCGAAATAGTTTATTTAGAGGTGTAGGGTACCTCCTTTTAATCTTCCAATCCACCAATCTTCGGATGGATTTCCATTCGATATACTCACCAGAACCTGTGACAAAACAACCCTGTGGCAAGGGCAGGTTTACCCTCAACTCTCCAAAAACTGGATCTATAACTCTGTTATCTATATAAAATCCAGAAAAGAATAACCTCTCCCATTTGATAGGTCTCCTTGAACCCTGGTAGATGGATGCAGAAAGGGCAAGTAAAATAAGAAGCAATGGATCTTTTCTGATAAATAGATAGATTAGGAGCGAACTAACAAGCCCAATAAGGAGAAATTTTATATTGATCTCTGTTCCCGCGTAAAGACCAGAAAGTAAAATAAAAAATGTGATTAGAGCGGGTTTCTCCCTTATAATCCTTTGGATAGTAGCCAAAGAAATTTAACCCCTATTAAAGAATCCCTTTAATCTTCTCTTTCAAGTAATAATAGAGAGTTTATAAGAACTCTTATAGAACTCGTTATTCCAAGGAGATAAGTTATAATAAAATCCATAAAATATTAATAGAGGAAGAAAATAGAAAGTCAAGTGATTTTTTGAAAACAATCAAAGTCTTGACATTTCGATATAAAAATTTATATTTAATTAATGTTAGATCTTTTAATAAAGAGGGGTTTGCTTTTAACCTTAAAAGGTAAAAAACGAAGAGGTTTTAATATAGATCTTGGGATTCAGGATGATTGTGATATTGCAATTAAGGATGGAACAATACTAAAGATTGGGAAGAATATAGAGGAAGAAAGTCGATTTCGTATTGACGCTCGGGGTCGTGTGGTTATACCTGGTTTCATTGATGCACACACTCATACACTCTTTGGGGGGGCAAGGCTGGATGAGTTTGAGATGAAAATCAGAGGGTTAAGTTACGAAGAGATAAAGCATAGAGGGGGTGGTATAATCAATACGGTTGAAAAAACAAGGGCTCTTAGCGAAGAAGAAATGGTGGATATCTTGAGAAAGAATCTTAAGAAGATGTCCAGAACTGGAACCACTACAGCAGAAGTCAAAAGTGGATACGGACTTAACTATGAGACAGAAATGAATATGCTTCGCGCAATGAAGGACTTCACAGAAGATTGGATTGATATAGTGCCAACTTATATGGGTGCTCACGAATTCCCAGAGGAAAAAACAAGAAAAGAATATATCGATGAAATAACAACAAGACATCTTCCAGAAGTAGCAAGTGAGTCCCTCGCGGATTTCTGCGATGTTTTTTGTGAAGACGGAGTATATGGAAAAAAAGAGGCAAGGCGCATCTTATCTAAGGCAAAAGAGCTAAACCTCAATTTGAAGATCCATGCCGATGAACTAAAAGAAAGTGGTGGAGCAGAATTGGCTGGAGAATTGGGTGTAACTTCGGCTGAACATCTAATACATCCCTCAAAAAAGGGAATAAAGCTAATGAAGGACTCAGGAGTTATTGCTGTTTTACTCCCCACTGCATCCTTTATCCTCTCGGAGGGTATACCACCAATTGAAGAATTTAGAAAGAATGGAATACCAATGGCTCTTGGTTCAGATTTTAATCCTGGATCTTCGCCAGTTTCTTCAATGTCCCTTGTTATAGGATTTGCCTGTTATCATTATGGAATGACAGTAGAAGAGGCTATTGCCGGAGCTACCATCAATGCTGCCTATGCTCTGAAGCGAGAGAATAGAATTGGTTCGATTGAGGAAGGTAAGGAGGCTGATCTGTTGGTTCTCAAATACAGGGATTATCGCGAAATACCCTACTGGTTAGGTAATAATCCTGTCAAAATATGTATAAAATGCGGGAGGGTCTCATTTGAAAGAGAAAATGATTAACTCCATAGTCCAAACACTAAAGAGTTATAAAGATACTCAGAATAAAGAGGATCTCCTTGTTCTCATCAAGGAATATTCAAAGATAGGACTCTATGAAGAAGTGAGTAAATATACAAGGGAATTTTTTAATAAGGAAGGAGGTATTCCCGAACTTATCGAAATTTCCGATAATTTTCCAAAAGAAATCAAAGATTTCTTTAAAGGAAGTGAGAAAGGGGTAGATGAGGATTTCGATGGCGATTCCTTCCTCGAGATGGGAGAACTTCTCTGGGAGATTGGAGCACCCGATGAGGCAAAAGAGAATTATCAAAAAGCATTCGAATATTATAATATCCTTGGAGAAGTTAATGCTGCAGAAGAGGTCTTGAATACCCTAAAGGAACATTACCCCGATGATCCTGTTATTTCAACAATAAAGATAAAAAACATAAAAGAGGATCTCCTCTCAAAATTTGGTAGTTTAGATAAACCAAGAAAACAGGATGAGATCGAATTACGTTACACCCTTGCCAAAAGGCTACACGCAGCTGATCTACTCTTTGAGGCTGAATCAAATTACCGACGGATTTTGGATCTTGATGAAAAGCATAAAGCGGGAAGGTTACTCGTTGCTCTACTTAGAGATAAGGGTTCCTATGATGAATGTCTGAAATATGCAAAGAAATTAGAAAAAAATGAAAGACTGGAAGAGTATTATTCCATAGCAGAAGACTTAAGGGATTTTGGGAATTTAGATAAAAGCAAATCTGTTTTAAGAGAAATATATAATATTGATCCAGAATTTAAGGATGTAAAAGAACTGCTCGGGGTAGCTTTAGAAGAAAAGGGAAAGATTCCTTTTGTGGAGGAGGTATTGGAGGAAGTTAAGAAAGCCCAGAAAGCGGAAGTAGGTAAAGCAAAAGGAGTTGAGGAAAAGAAAAAAATAGTATTTCTTTAGGAGGATGAATGAATTACGAAATCTTTTATGGTTTCAATAAAGAACCATTCCGAGACATCCCTGATCCTAAATTGTTTTATAGTGGTCCCGAACATACCAGGTCTCTTGTTAAATTGCTCCATGTAATAAAAAAGGGTAGGGCTCTTGGACTATTAACTGGTGATGTTGGATGTGGGAAAACAACTATTTTAAGAAAAATTTTATTAGATTTAGACAAAGAAAAGGATTATGCTCCCAGCCTTCTCGTTCTCACCCATCCTGATTTTGGTCCTGAGTGGTTTACAAGAAAGTTAGGAGAGCTTTTTGGATTAAATTTTGATTCAAATGAGCGAACAGATATGATGATGAAGATAACAGATGAACTCCAGAGGAAATATAAGAATAGAGAAAGAACTGTAATCCTGATAGATGAGGCAAATAATATTACAAACCCTGAAGTGATTGAAGAGATAAGAGGTCTCTCGAACCTGGAATTAGAAGACTATCGATTGGTCACTATCATCCTCAGCGGTTTGCGTGAAATTACTGAGAAAATAAAAGCCAACACTTCTCTTCGCCAGAGGATTTCTACAATTGTTGATCTCCCACCACTTACCCTTAATTCAACAAAAGAGTACATAAAATACAGATTAGAGCAGGCAGGTTCGGCCGGGAAGATCTTCAGTGATGAATCTTATAAACTGATATATGAATACACAAATGGAATTCCGAGATTGATAAATATTATTTGTGATAACGCTTTACTGGAAGGCGCCTTGCTTAAAAAGAAGCTCGTGGAAGAATCTATTGTAAGCAGGGTAGGAGAGGAGTTATTACTTTAAGATAATAAAATGTTAAAGAACAATAAAATAATTTCTTTAAAGAATAAAGCGATCAAAGCAAAGGCAAAAGGAAATTTAGAAAAGGCTATCAAGTATTATAAAAATATCTTAGAAATAAATTCTGAGGATCCAAGTATCCCAAAGGAGATAGGCAGCCTATATAATAAGATTGGCGATAGAGTGAAAGCTATTGAGTTCTATTGGAAGGCTCTGGAACAATATAGGGATTCAGAATATTATCAGAGTGCGACTGCAATAGCCCAGATGCTCCTCCGACTTGAGGAAGATGAACTACAGGTCAAACAGGTACTCGCTTCGCTATATGAAAAGCAGGGCTTGCTTGGAGATGCAGCAAATGCTTACGAGAAAGTTGCTGAATTATACAGGAAAGAAGGGGATATTGAGGGTGTTCTTGAGAGCTTCGAGAAAATCGTTGATTTAACACCAAGGAAGGCAAGTATCCGTTTAAAACTGGCAGAGATTTATGAAAATCAGGGTAAAATTTCTGGAGCAATTTCGGAGTTAAAAGAGGTGAGGAATATCTATAAAGAGCAGGGAAGAGTGGAGGAAGTAGAAGATATTGAATCCCGGATCAAACTACTTACTCAGAAAGGGGGAAAGGTGAAAGGTAATGAGGAAGTAGTGCTTGAACATGAAATGGTTGATTTCGGTGTGGGAGAGAAAAAAACTCAAGCGGAAATTCTTGATGAATCAGAAATTATATCCCCTGAGGAAGTGAAGGAATCTCTCTCTCAGGATACTGAAGAACTCTTTACTTTAGAAGAAAATGAGGATGGAGGAATAGAATTATCAAAGGGAATAGTCAGGGGTATTGAGGAGCCTGAAGCCGAAGATATTGAGGAATCAATTGCTAGTTGGAATGATTGGGTAAACCTTGCTGAACTCTATGAATCTATTGGTTCGGTTCATGAAGCAATTAAATATTATAATAAGGCTGGTAAAGCACAGTTTAACAGAAAAAAATTCGATAAAGCCTTTAAGATTTATGAGGAAATCGCAGGGATAGATATTAATAGCATTATGCCTCGTCAGAAAATGGTCCAGTGTGCTCTGAAGTTGAATAGTAGAGAAAAAACCTGTGAAGCATATATTTCCCTCTATGAATGTTTAAACATGAAGGGAGCATCAAAAGAGGCAAATAAGGTCTTGGAAAAGGCTAAAAAGATCTACCCAAATTCACCCCTCCTAAAGAAGATCCTTGGAGAGAAAAAGGAGGCGTATGGAAAAGGCAGAAAGGTAGAATCTATAGACTTTGACAAACTATTTGAAGAAGAAGTAGCAGGTGAAAAAGAAGCTGTAGAATTAGAGACAGAGTTAACACCATCCCTTGATAGATTAATAGAGGAATTCAAAAAGAAAGCAGAGGAAGAGTTATTAGTCTCTGATTATTCAGCTCATTATGATCTCGGAATAACCTATAAAGAAATGGGGCTCATTAAAGAAGCAATTGAGGAATTCGAAAAGTCAATTAAAGGAAAGAGCTGGAGATTAAAATCACTGGAGATGATAGGTCATTGCTATGAGGAACTCGGAGACTTTGAAGAAGCTGAGAAGATATATAAACTGGTGCTATCATCCTCTGAGTATGGGGAGGATGAGAAAATTGCATTTGCATATCATCTTGGTAATATTTATTCTCAGGAGAAACTATTTGCCAAAGCCTTAAACGAATACAAAAGGGTGGCTAGAATAGTCCCGGATTTTGCAGATGTGGAGGAAAGAATAGAGCTAATGAATAAGCGTTTGATGAGTGAGAGAGACGCCAAAGAAGAGAACTCTCCAGCTATTGGAAAGGAAATTTCAGAAAAAAGTGGCGAACTCTGGAATTCTGTTCTCTCGGAAGTTGAAGAGGGGAAGAAGGAAAAGAAGGAAAAGAAAGAAAAAGAAGTTAAGAAAGAAAGACATAAAATATCTTATATATAATTAGACCCCGTTTATAGAGCTAAACCATTTTTAACACTTTTTAAATTTCTCATAAAAATTTTTCTTCCTCTCCAACCAATTGGTGTTTTACTAAAAATCTTTTCAAATTCCTTATCTTTTAACCTTAAAAGATTACTGGTAGAAGGATTTATGAGTAGCTTATTTGGAATAAAATCCTCAATTTCGGTCATCTTTGCATTCTTATTAAATGGGCATACTTCCTGACAGATATCACATCCAAATATAAAAAGATTACCTGGAGAGGGAAACCATTCAGGCAACTTGCCTAAGTTCTCGACAGTTTGATATGCAGTGCATCTATTAGTATTAAGTCTAAAGGGCTCTACAAGAGCACTGGACGGACAGGAATCCAGGCAAATTTTACAATTTCCGCATTTATTTTCTTTAGGTTTATCAACCTCCAGTTCAATATCTACTATTATTTCCCCAAGGAAAATCCAGGAACCAAATTCTTCTGTAATGAGGAGAGTATTTTTACCTGTCCATCCAAGACCAGCCCTCTGGGCTAATTCTTTTTCAAGAAGAGAGCCTGTGTCAGTATAATATTTTATTCTTTTTACTTCTGTTCTGGATTTTATAAAATTTGAAAGATCGAAAAGCATCTTGGATAGAACATAATGGTAATCTCTACCCAATGCATATCTCGATATGCAAATTCCAACTTTCTTTGGTTTGGGTAGAGGACCCTGCCAGTAGTTAACCCCAAGAACGATAACACTCTTTGCCCAGGGGAACCTTGAATACGGGATGAGTCTTTGTTCTTTCGTCCTTTCTAAATAAACCATATCTGCATGCATTCCCTCTTCAATCCACTTTATATACTCTTCCTGATAGATAGAGGGCTTTAGGTTTGTTACCCCTACAAGATCAAAACCTATTTCTCTTGCCTTCTTTTTTATGGCCTTTTTTGTATCCATGTCTTTTAAAAAGTAAACTTTTATTGATTATATCTCATTTTACACCAACTGATTATTACTCCCCTCTTAAAATTTCTTCCAGAACTTCCCTTGCAAGAAGAGAGGGAAAACCACGGCGAGCAAGATATGCAAGAATTTTCCTCTCTTTTTTATCCTTCCCGCGATATTTTTTAATTGCCTTTTCGGCTGCCCTTCTGGCATTCTCCCTTTCATCCACAAGTTTTAGGGTTTTCTCGATATCTGCATTGTTTATCCCCTTTTGCTTTAGTTCCATCCTGAGAGCAAAATGGCCCTTTGGGTTTCTCCTGTTCCTATCAATAACCCACATCTCGGCAAATCTTTGATCATTTATCAGACCAGCCTCTTCAAAATCACGAGTTACTTCTTCGAATACATCTTTATTGAATCCTTTATCTTTGAGGTAAACCTGAACCTCCCTTTTTGAACGGGGCCTGTATGAAAGATAATTTCGAGTTTTCTCCTTTGCCCTAACGAGTTCTTCAAACTCTTGGATTGAAGAAAGTTCGGCTTTTGTTATCTCTTTTCCTTTATAGAGATGATATTTAACTACTGTGTCTTTGTATAGACCACAAGAGAACTCTCCGTCTATATAAAGATTAACCCTGCTCTTCCTCTTTTGCTCCTCTATCTTCGTTATCTTTCCCATAGGGGATATTGAGTCCTTCCCTTATTTTCTTCTCGAGTTCCTCTGATAGCTCAGGATTCTCCTGGAGGAACTTCTTTGCGCTCTCTCGACCTTGCCCGAGAGATGTATTGCCATAATTATACCAGGAACCGGATCTTTCGATAAAACCAAGGGTCTGTCCAAGGTCTATCAACTCCCCCTCCTTAGAGATTCCCTTACCGAACATTATATCAAATTCGGCTTCCTTAAATGGTGGGGCAAGTTTGTTTTTTACCACTTTAACCTTTGTTCTCATCCCAACCGACTCTGTGCCCTCTTTTATTGCTCCTATTCTTCGTATATCCATCCTGACGGAAGCATGAAATTTTAGAGCAAGACCTCCTGGAGTGGTGTAAGGATTCCCAAACTGAATTCCAATCTTTTGTCTGACTTGGTTGATAAAGACTGCTGAGGCGGAAGCTTTACTCATCACCCCTGTTAATTTTCTAAGAGCCTGGGACATAAGACGTGCTCGAAGAGCTACATGGGAATCTCCCATCTCTCCTTCAATTTCTGCCTTTGGCACAAGGGCAGCAACCGAATCTACAACAATGAGCTCAACAGCCCCACTTCTTACAAGCATCTCCGCTATCTCCAGAGCCTCCTCACCTGTATCCGGCTGAGATATCAAAAGTTCCTCTGTATTAACTCCCAGGTTCTGAGCATACTGGGGATCCAGGGCGTGTTCAACATCAATAAACGCTACTGTTCCATTCCTCTTCTGAGCTTCTGCTGCTATATGAAGTGCAAGGGTCGTCTTTCCAGAAGCCTCCTGGCCGTATATCTCAATTGCCCTACCCTTTGGGATTCCACCTATCCCGAGAGCTGCATCCAGGGAGATGGAACCAGTTGGTATTGTAGGAACTTTTGCCATCTTTTTGCTTCCGAGTTTCATCACCGCACCCTCCCCATACTGTTTTTTGATCCTATTCATAACTGAATCAAGAGCTTTCTTTTTTTCTTCATCCATAATGACCTCCTATAAAAAGTATTAAAAAAGCGATTATAAAGAAAATAACATAGATTTTTAGCATCAATTTCAAATCGATTGTAGACCTTCCTCTCCTCTGGAGCCAGATGCCCTCAACTGATCCAAGAAACCCTCCCAAACTTCCTACAGTGACCGAGTAAATTAGTACGTTCTTGTTTATTCCTGAAAACGGTAAAAGAAATGAGAGGAGATTGGAGGTAACAGCGGATGAGCCTATACTTCCCAGGGCGTATCCAGCCCATGGATTGAGGTAAAAGGAATACCCCTTCAGCAAATAGTAAACGACAAAAGAAATCCCTACAGGGATTAAGAGCCACCAGTCAACCTGTTTTAGGGTATCTATCCCGATGAAGGCGAAAGAGAATGCGCCTGCTAAGAAGAAGAAACCAAGTAGATTTAATTTCTTGTTGAAATAGGCAATTATGAAGATAAAAAGTATAAAAGCGAACAATAGTTCCTTCCATCTCCATTTTGTCTTTGTCTTTTTCTCCTTTATTTCTTTCTCTTCACACAACCTGTATGCCATAACCAGAAGAATAACAAGACCTATTATCCAAAGAGGTAGCATTATTGAAGCAAATGATGAAATTGATATTCCAGGTTTACCATCTCCGAGGAATATTGTAATATAAGTGTTCCTTAGATTGCCAAAAGGAAGAATTGAACTTCCCAAAAGGGTAGAAGCGAGAAGGAATGTCAAAGTTTTCTTCTTATTGTTAAACCGCAAGATCCACTTGTCAAATGAAGAAACAAGGACAAACGAAAGAAAAAGTGGGGAAAGTATATAGGAAAGGGCAATTAACATAAGAGTTGCAGATTTCTCATTAGAATCCTTAAGGATTTTTTCTCCAAAAAAATCTATAATCCTTGATCTTTTAATGGAAGTTGCTGCGAAAAGGAGCATAAGGACTGAAATGAGATAGGCAATTGGTGGATGGATATTCAATTTTCCCCCAGAGGGAAATGTTCTACCACTTCGTATATCGGACCTTTCGGGGTTAATGTGCTTTTAAACAGAGTCACCTCTTTTGCAAGGAATGGAGAATAGGAAATGCCAACTTCAGGAAATGAGAGTTTTCCTCTCTTTACCCTTCCAATTGTAATATGAGGAGTATATTCCCTTCCTTCTTTTTTGAAACCGAACCGACAACCCTGATTCTCAATACCCCTGTATAAGTCGATCAGTTTTTCTTTCCCAAGATCAATACCCACCCAAAGAACCACTATTCTCCTTTGCCCTGGAAATGCTCCTAAGCCTTGAAGAGAAACTTCAAAAGGACTCAAATCTTTGCTCGCCTCTTTTACTACCTCTACAACTTGAGGAGGTAAGTCAACCTCCCCAAAGAATTTTAGAGTTATGTGAAGGTTCTCCTCCCTAACCCATTTCACTATTGCAGAAGTCTGGATCCCCTTATGAAGATTATAAATCTTTTCCTTTGCTTCCTCTGGTATCTCAACTGCCGAAAACAATCTCATTTAATTGCCTCCAGATTTGCCTTCAAGTTTTTGAGGAGAGAAAAACCTGCTTTCTTCTTAACCTGGTTTCTACCTCCACTATAGTACTCTATATTAGTAGTTGTTTTCCCTTGAATGTCAACTCCAAGGACAATCATCCCCACAGGTTTTTCATCACTACCACCCGTTGGTCCAGCAATCCCAGTTACAGAGATCCCTACATCTGTTTTCATTAACTTTCTTACCCCGGAAGCCATTTCGGCTGCAATCTCTCTTGAGACTGTTCCATATTTTCTTAGGGTTTCCCTGGAAACGGAAAGCAACTCTTTTTTTATTCTGTTCGAATAAGCAACTATCCCTCCTATAAAATAATCTGAACTTCCAGGGATGGAGGTTATAAGGTCTCCCACCAAACCACCAGTGCAGGACTCAGCAATAGAGAGAGTCAAATTTTTCTCTCTTAACAGTTTTGCTATCTCTTTTGCTACTCTTTTCCCTTCAATACTCATCATAGCCTCTTAATCAAATAAATAATAGAGAGGAAACAGCTTGCTATTAGCCCGGAGATAATATCATCGAGAACTATTCCAAAATTTAGCTTTTCAACCCTTTTAACGAAGGGAAGTTTAAAGATATCAAAAAGACGGAATATAACGAGTCCTATAAGAAGGGTAGGGATACTTTTTGTATGAAATGCAAAGGTTACCATTGTCCCAACAAGCTCATCAAGAGTAAACCAGCTCGGGTCATCCAGGAGATTATAAGATAATAAAATACTAAGGAGAAGAAACCCGGCAAAAACAATAAGATAGGAAAGAGAATTCCACCCGAGGAAATAATAAAGAAGCAAACCAGCTATAATGGAGGTATAACTACCCCCTCCTTTTATCCTGCCTGCATAAAAGAAAGAACCAATGAATTTCTTCCAGGCAATAGTTTCAGGTCTTTTCATTCTTTTTGTTTAAATCTTTTATCATATGTTTTTGGGAGGGTGTGAGAAGACCTTTAAGTTCGATGCCAATTACAATCCTTCCCTCCAATTCACCAAAGCCCATAATATAAGGAAGAGGAAGCACTTTACTGTCTTTCTCCTTCATTTCAATTTCAAATATACCCTGAACATTAGGAATTCCAAAAGCACAGTAATCAAATTCATAAGGTATGAGAAGCATCTCTTTTGGAGGTGTTTCCAACTCTAATATTTCCCAGAATTTAATATAGGGTAATGTTCTATCTCTGTAAGTTACAAGGCCACCTATCCATTCTGGGACTCCAGGCACAGGCTCAATCTTCCTGACCTTATAAAGACCTCCCACCTGATCCGTNGTAACCCCAAAAAGGATATTCCCCAGAGGAAATACAACACTCTTACTCATGCTGGTTAATCCCTTTTAATTGAGAATATCTATTCTTTATCAAGTTTGCGGCCTTTTCTTCTCTTTTCACTAATTTCATCTGAAATTTCCTTAAACGATCGAAGTTGTTTTCCTTTCAATAAGCCTTTCATCCTTATTATTCCCACTAAGTTTGAGTTATATGCATAAGTTCCAATAAAGAGTCTTGAGGGAAATATCTCTGGAAGGGGCAGGATTTCTTCCTCCCTGATTTCAACAATTCTTACCACCTCGCTAACCACAAGACCCACAAGTTGGTTGGAAATTTCTACTATAATGGTCGAACTCTTTTTTTCTTTTCCTTTTTGTATTCCAAGAAGTTTTGCAAAGTCAACCACAGGGATCATTAAATCTCTTAACTCTACTACTCCTATTACAAATTCTGGTAATTGAGGTGTTATAACCAACTTCAGTTGTTTTTTTATCTCTTCCACATTATCAAGGGGTATTCCATAGTATTCTCTATTCACCCGAACAATCATTACCTTCCTGCTAATGGATCTCTCCCCCTCGGCTTTTTTCTCTTTTTTCTTCTTTCTCTTTAAGGTCTCTTTAGAACTAATTTTTTTCTTTTTCCTCATTTAATTTCTTCCTCACCTTTATCTTATCAAACATTCTTCTTTACCATCTCCACCAGTTTATCAGCAATTTCTTCAATTGGTAAAACATAGTCAACACATTTGCTGTCAAGGGCAGCCTTTGGCATCCCATAGACCACCGCTGTTTCTTCATCCTGGGAGATTATCGTTCCACCTCTTCGTTTTATATTTCTTATCCCTATTGAACCGTCTTTCCCCATCCCGGAAAGGACAATACCTATAATATCTCCATTAAAGACATCTGAAGCAGAATTCATTGTTATATCTGCAGAGGGACGGACTCCATGAAGAGGGGGTCTTTTATTCAATTTTACCCTTTCGTCTTTTCCTATTTCAAGGTGAAAATCCCCTGGAGCAATTAAAGCCTCCCCGTTTTTTAGAGAGTCTCCATCTTTGGCTTCCCTGACAGTAATTGATGAATGTTCATCTAATCTTTTGGCAAATGCTTTGGTAAAACCCTGCGGCATATGCTGAACCACAATTATTGATGAAGTGAAATCCTGGGGGAGCCTTTTAAATAGAAGGGTTATAGCTTTTGGTCCTCCTGTAGAGGCAGCTATTATTATCAATGTCTTTTCGCCTGTTTTATGTATCTGAATTGGACCAATCTTTTTTTTTGTGCCCTTGAGATTGGCTTTTGAGGCTATTTTAACTTTCTTTATTATTTCTTCCTGGACATCTTTTATATTCAGGGATATAGTTCCACCCGGCTTCTCCACGAAGTCAATAGCCCCTGCTTCAAGAGCCTGGATAGTCTTTTCTGCCCCCCTTCTGGTATAAGCAGAAACCATTACAATGGAAGTGGGTTGTCTCTTCATTATTTCCCTTACAGCCTTAATCCCATCCATCCCAGGCATCTCTACATCCATTGTGACTACATCGGGTCTAAGGAGTTCCGTCTTTTCAACCGCTTCTTTCCCACCCCCAGCGGAGTCAACAACATTAATTTCTGGATCCTCATTTAATCCATCTGAGAGGACCTTTCTCATAAATGCGGAATCATCAACTACAAGGACATCAATCAAATTATTTTAATTCCCAATTTATATGAATTGATACAAACTTTCCCGTTCGACAGGTCGAACTCAACTGAGCGTCCATATCCACCTCCTACATCTTCGGATAAAATCGGAATCCCAAGGTCTCCCAAGATTTTCCGACCCTTTTTAATATTTCTCATCCCGATGGAATTTTCCTTATCTTTAATAAATTCCTCAAACATTATAGCTCCACCTATCAATTTTGCCACCATTCTCTCTTTCTTTGTTCCGAACCGAATCATCTCTTGAATAAGTAGTTCGATGCCTGTATCTACATAATTTGCCTTCTTCCCATCCCCGGGATTTTCAGGAAGGATGTAGTGCAACATCCCACCAATCTTCACCTTTTCATCATAAAGAGTCAGGGCAACACAGGATCCCAGACCATGGGTTATGAGTACTTTAGAATCACCTGTAACCTTAAATTGACCGGTTTTTACGAGTATCTTAAACCTTCTTTTCATATATCCTGTTCTTAATATCTATACAGTAAAACAGCCTTCTTGCATCACCAGTGAGGGATTCCACCTTCCCGAGTATCAGGTAACCGTGATTCTTCAAAGCCTGATAGAACAAGAATAAGATTTTCTTCTGGAATTCTCGGCTTAAGTAGATTAATACATTCCTACAAATAATTAGATCAAACTCCTTTTTGTAATCCGCATCCTTTAAATCCAATTTTTGAAATTCAACTAAACTTTTAATCTCGTCGGCAATGCGGAAACCTTCTTTAACCCTTTTAAAATACCTTTTCTTAAGGGAAGGATCTATTTCCTGTAATGCAAAATTATCATAAATACCTCCTCTGGCCTTTTTTATTGAATCCTGATCGATATCTGTTCCAAGTATTGAGCACGGCAGATTAAGCTCGCAGCAGAGAATTGCAAGGCTATAGGGCTCAGCACCATTGGCGCAACCAGCACTCCAGATAGAGGATTCTTTAATAGAAGGAAGAATTTCTTTTCTTAGATAGTCAAAGACTTCTTTATTTCTAAAGAATCTTGTAAGATTTATAGTGAGGGCTTTTTTGAGCCTTCTAGCTTCTTCTTCGTCGCTTAAGAGGAGTTTTGTGTAATCTTCATAGTTATCGATACCAAATCGTCTCATTCTTGACCAGATCCTCCTTCTTAAGGGCTTTTTCTTATAGTTATCAGGATTAAAGTCAATGATCTTCTTTATTGCGGAAACTACCTCGTCAAAATTCTTATCGTCAATTATTTCCATTTTTCTTTGCAAGTTCGATAGACCTCTTTATTGTTTGATTATCGGGATTTAATTCCAGCGCTTTCTCCCAGGCTTCAATTGCTTCCTTCGAATGGCCTTTTTTATAAAGGATATTTCCCCTTTTGAAATCTAATTCCCAATCTACAACTCCAGAAGATATGGCAGCATCAATCTTTTTTTCACATTGATCGAAAATATTATTCCTGTAGTAGTAATCAATCAATGCCTTTATAAGAATAGTTGAATCTGGATCTGTTTTTAATCCCCTTTTATAGACCTCTGCTGCCTTTTTTTCCTCCATAAAAGCTTCGTATAATTTACCAAGATTATAGAAATACTCCCCAAACTTTGGATCCATTGATAGACCATTTTGCAGGCAACTTAGCGCCTCCTTGGGTTTCCTCTGTTTTGCTAAAATATAAGCATGATAGAATTCGGTATACGCCGTTTTTTCTTGCAGTTTGGATAAAACTTCAAAACCTTCCTCTATTTTCCCTAATTTTAGCAGTATTATTGCTTTGTTAAGAATAATTTTGGGATTATTTTTTTCTTTCCCTAAAGCCCAACTTACATATCTTAATCCGCTTTCCAGGTCTCCTTGAAGGTCCTTTATGATGGATAAGTTGTTAAGAGTTTCTGTTTTTTCTATCTTATCCTGGCTCATATTGAAGACATTCTCAGCATCCTCGATCTCTCCCAATTCAAATTTAATAATACCCTTATAGAAGAGAGCCTCAGGATCACCGGGTTTGAGTTCAAGGATCCTGTCAAATTCTCTTAAGGCTTCTTTGTACATTCCTATCCGGATAAAAGCAACCCCTAAATTTCTATATTCATCAGTTTTTGCCTCTGCTCTCTCCAGAGTTATACCATCACTCTTTACTTCTTTTATAATCCCTTCTTTTAAGAAATGAGAAAGGATCTTTACAATCCTGATTTCTTCCATCGGGAGACTATTGATTAGATAAGATAATGATTTCTTCCCATCCACTTTTTCCAGTACCTTCTCTTCTTCGTCGGAGAATTGTGTCTTTGACTCCCATTCTGAGGATCTAACAAGTATAGAATCCTTATCAGGAAGAGAAGAAGCCTTCAACTCATCCTGAAGAGTAGCGGATTCTATTAGAACATCATCTATTTTTATTGATACAGGTATCCCTATGTATTCAAAGGGTTCCTTTGATTCAAAAACAAAATATCCATTATCCCATCCAGCTAATTCTATGATTGCATCTATCATTTGCTTTTTTATATATTTTTTGAGAGTTTCCGTATCTATGAGATCTAACTTGCAGAGCATTTCACCAAGAGGGGCATTTGGCTGCTCTTCCTGAAGTTCTAAAACCTCCTTTAGAGTTTCTTCATCAATGATTCCATTTTCAACAAGAATTGAACCGAGTTTATCCTTCCTATTCACCCAATCGACATGGATTAGCATCCCTGAATTCAAATAAATGTAAACCATGGCTTCTTTTTCTGTTACAGCGAGTTCCCCTGTTTTATTACTAAAGGATAACATCTGAAGTATATCAACGATTGAGAAGTCGTGAAGGGATCCCTTTATTGACATTTTAATATTCTTTTAGAAGCCTAAAACTCTTATCCTTTAAGTCAATTGTAAGTTCTTCCAATAGATTTTTCATCTTCATAGTTGAAATTTCTTTTTTCGTTAATTCATCTCTTCCTTCTTCAGGTCTCTTTTCAACTACCTCTATTAGCTCGCCTTCCTCGCCTTCCAGTTCATCTATTCTCCTATCCAACCATTCTATTCTATCTGGGTTAAAGAGTGATTCTTCTATTTCCTGAATTTCCTCATCTGAAAGGATGGAATTTTCTCGTAACTTATCTATATTCAGCATACCGTATCTTTTTTGGAGTTCAATGAGTCGTTGTATATCGTTGGTATAGGAGATAAATTCACGAGTGAGTTGGTCTATCGGTCCGTCAATAATTTTTTTAATTCTTTCAGTGTTAAAACCTTTCATCTCCCAGATGAACATTCTGGATCGGTATGCAACCCTGAGTCTTTCTTCCTCCTCTGATATAACCATCCTTTCAGGGAAGTCCTTTTTAATCTCTTGAATGAATTTGCCAAATTCTCCCCCTATTTTCTCTAAGTTTTCAGTTTTTCCTTCATGAATTTCTTCTTCCGATACATAACCAAGAAGCCTTGCTTTCTTTACTGCTCCGATTGCCTGACTAATTGTTCGGATATCTTTATTCTGAAGACGATTTATGATCTCAGGAGATAAATCTTTCCCTATTATCTTTAATACCCTTCTTTTTGAATCTGTATCAAAATCCTTTATAGAGACAATAACTCCACTTTCAATCCTGGAGATTATTCTTTCGGAGAGTCTTAGGTTTGAAGGGTGGCAATTTGCTGTAAATACTATCTGTTTTTTATTTTGTATAAAATAACTAATTATCTCAAATAGAGTTTCAGAAATTGGAGATCGTTCTGGTAGGAGTTGAATGTCTTCAAGGATAAATAAATCATTATCCTTATGATCCTCGAGTAAAGTTGGATTAAAATTCATTGCTTCAAGGAGTATAGATTTCCCTTTATATTCTTCTTCCATTTCCCTGACAAGAAAGGTCTTACCCGAACCAGAGCTCCCATAGATGAAAAGAGGGCTCACTTCATTTGTAGTAAGAGCTCTTTTGATTGCCTTTATGACTTCAGCATTAAATTTTCCATATATTATTTTCCCCATTTTATTCCACTAATTTCTTTTTTATTTCCTTCAAAACTGCTATTCCAACAGCTTTAAACACCTTTATTACCCCCTTACCTTCAGTGGCTATGGAAGTAAAAGATGGATAATGATCAGGATTTAGTTCTTCTTCAAGCTCTTCTACTGGAATAACATCGATTAGATCTCGCTTGTTATATTCAATAACAATTGGTAATCCTTCTATATCTATATTATTCTCCTTTAGATTCTCCCATAGATTCTCCAAACTCCATTTACTATCTCCAAGCCTATCCCATCTTGAGTCGGCGACAAAGACAAGTCCATCTACACCCTGTAAAACCAGTCTTCTTGTGGAATCATAAAGCACCTGACCAGGGACGGTGTACACCTGAAATCTTACATTAAAATGCTTGAAAATTCCTAATTCTAAAGGTAGAAAATCGAAAAACAATGTCCTATCCTGCTTTGTAGCCATGGAAACAATCTCTGATTTCCTATCTTCTGCTATTCTGGAATAGATATATTTAACATTTGTTGTTTTACCAGCTCTTCCAGGTCCGTAATATACAATTTTGCAAATCACTTCTCCAGATGCGTACTTAATTACTGCCATAATTTTTGTTAATATCCAAGGTTCTTAATGAAATTTGTGTTTAGCCTCCCCTGGATAAAATCTGGATGAGTAAGAATTTCCCTGTAAAGGGGTATTGTTGTGGGAACACCTCTTATTACGAATTCATCCAACGCTCTAAGCATTCTCTTTCTACTCTGTTCTCTATCTCTCCCATAGGCTATCAATTTAAGAAGGAGTGAATCGTAGTTTGGTGGAATTTTATAGCCCTGATAGATATGACTGTCAATTCTTATACCTGCTCCTCCTGGAAAGTGTAGAGCATTTATCGTTCCTGGTCTGGGAGTAAAATCTAAAGTATGATCCTCTGCATTGATGCGAACTTCAATAGCGTGCCCATTAAGTTGAATCTTATCCTGAGTTGGAATTAGAAGGGGTTCTCCGTTTGCAATCCTTATCTGTTCTGTTAAGATATCCACGCCCGTTATCATTTCAGTTACCGTGTGCTCAACCTGAATTCTGGTGTTCATCTCCATAAAGTAAAAAGAATCATCTTCATCGAGTATAAACTCAAAGGTTCCGGCAGACTCATATCCCAACTTTTTTGCACCAGTTACAGCGGCTTCCCCCATTTTTTCCCTTAGCTTCTCATCGATGGCTGTGGATGGTGCTTCTTCCACCAATTTCTGGTGCCTTCTCTGGATAGAACATTCCCTTTCTGCAAGATGCACGACGTTTCCATAGGAATCAGCAAGGATTTGAATTTCTATATGCCTTGGGTTTTCAATATATTTTTCTATGTATAGTCGATTATCTCCAAAGGCTGCTTGAGATTCTGATTGTGCCATTCTGAACCCTGTTTTGAGTTCCAGATCATTTCTTGCAATCCTCATCCCCCTTCCACCTCCTCCTGCAGCAGCCTTCACGACAACAGGGTACCCGACCTTTTCGGCAATCGTTAAAGCTTCTCCTACGTTCTTAACTATTCCATCACTCCCCGGCATTACAGGTACATTTGCTTCTTTCATCACTTTCTTTGCCTCTGCCTTATCTCCCATCTTTTTCATCACCTGGGAAGAGGGTCCAATAAAAATAATATTGTTATCTTCACAGGCTTCAGCAAAAGAAGGATTTTCAGCCAGAAAACCGTAGCCTGGATGAATTGCATCGGCTCCAGTAATTTCTGCCGCTGCAATAATGCGAGGAATATTTAGATAACTTTCCTCGGGACGAGCTCCTCCTACACAGACTGTCTCGTCTGCAAAGCGAACATGCAGTGAATCTTTATCTACTTCTGAGAAGATAGCAGCTGTTTTTATCCCGAGGTCTTTTGCAGCCCTTATTATCCTTAGAGCTATTTCTCCTCGGTTAGCAACAAGGATCTTTTCCATCTTTTACCATCTTTTAGATGATTGCTCGATCCCCTTTAATCTCATTTTAAATTCATCCGGGTTGTTTACATTCTCAAGAGCAGTCTCAAAGTCAATAATTCCTTCTTTGTACAGTTTCATTACACTCTGATCAAAGGAATGCATATGATACTGTTCACCTTCTCGGATTGTGTCCAAAATCTGCCTTGTTTTTGCCTCGTCAAGCAAATACTCCCTTATAGTGGGAGTGGAAACAAGAATCTCTGTTGCAGGAATTCTGCCCGTTCCATCTTTCCTTGGAAGGAGACGAAGAGAAATTATTCCCTTTATAACACTTGATAACAAAACCCTGATATGCTGATGCTGGTAAGGTGGAAAGAAAGTTATGATCCTGTTTATAGTCTCTGGCGCATTCAGAGTATGAAGGGTTGAAAAGACTAAATGGCCTGTATCGGCTGCTTTCAAAGCCGTTTCCATTGTTTCTATATCTCTTATCTCCCCTATCATTATTATATCAGGATCCTGACGGAGAACATGCCTGAGGGAAGACCTAAAACTCTTTGTATCAGTGCCTATCTCACGCTGTGATATTATTGATTTTTTATCCGAAAGTAAGTATTCTATCGGATCTTCAATTGTGATAATGTGCTTCCTTTTATTCTTATTGAGGTATTCCAGCATAGAAGCCAGGGTTGTGGATTTCCCAGAACCAGTAGTGCCTGTTACAAGGATAAGCCCACGGATAGCAAGCGCCATTTCTTCAAGAATAGAAGGGAGGTTAAGTTCTTTGATGGTTTTTATCTCTCTGGATATTGGCCTTATAGCGATACCAATACTACCTCTCTGGATATAGATATTTACCCTGAATCTTGACACACCCGGTACCCCTAAGCCGAAATCTAATTCCTTTTCCTCTAGAAAACGGCTTTGCTGGTCTTTGGTCATAAGGGATGAAGCAGTTTCTCTCAGGTCATCTCTTGTAAGAGGATCCGTCCCAAATGAAGTGAGTTCCCCATTTATCCTTATTGTTGGAGGAGTTCCGACCTTTAAGTGAAGGTCAGAGGCTTCGAGCTCCAGCATTTTCTTCAGGATTGGCTTAAGTTCCATAATCTCAAGATTTCCTTACAATAAATAATTCTTGATTGTATTCAACAGGATCTTCATTAGAGACTAAAACCTCCGCAATTTCACCACTCACATCGGATTCAATCTCGTTCATTATCTTCATCGCTTCTATTATGCACACTACATCACCCTTCTTAATATAATCCCCTTCTTCAACATAGGGTGGTGCATCAGGTGCTGGAGCCCTATAAAAAGTCCCAACCATTGGGGATCTAATCGTATGGAATTTATCCCCCCTCTTCTCTGGTTCTGGCTCCTTTTTTTCTGGAGGTTTTTCAGGTTCTTTTAAGATAGGTTCCTCAACATTAAGTTGGGTTCCCTTTAAAACACCCCTTAGATTCTTAGAGATTCTGACGCTTGTTCCGAACCTTCTAACCTCTAATTCCTCTATGTTGCTATTTTCAACTGTTTCAATCAACTTTTTGATAAATTCTATTTTCATCCTTCACTCCTGTTTCTTTTTTGAAATATATAGATGATATAGCAATAAGTCAAGTGGAAAATTCCCCCTTTACTTATCGAACCTTTTTGTTAAAATATTATTCATGAAAAAACTGACTCGTTCTATTTTGATAAGAAAATTTCTCCATATTTTGACCGCTATAATCCCGATTTCCTACATCTTTCTTAATAGATTCTCGTTGGTCCTTAGTCTTGGCATCCTCGGGATTTCTGCTGTTATAATAGATCTTCTCCGTCTCAAAGTTGACTCAATTGGAAACTTTTTCTCATTACATTTTGGTAAGCTCTTCTGGGAAAGAGAGAAACACACTCTAACAGGTGCAACTCATTATGTGGTTTCTGCTTTCCTTTCGATCTACCTCTTTGAGAAGTGGATAGCAATTGCCGTTCTCCTTTTTCTTTCTCTTGGGGACACAGCAGCCCATCTCATTGGTGTAAAGTGGGGCAGAATTAGCTTTAATTCAGAAAAGACAATTGAGGGAAGCGTAGCCTGTCTTGTAATTTGCATTGGAATCTCAATTTTATTACCTCACCCCAGTATTATCGTTTTAATTTCTGGCTCTATAGTTGCTTCCCTGATAGAATTTTTGCCCCTTGGTATAGATGATAACCTTACCCTACCTCTGGTAGCGGGTGTTGCGATGGAAATTCTTACGAAAATTTAGCGGTTAGAAAACGGTTTCGCTTACTATTGGCTTCCCGTCAGAAATATTCTGAACATATCTGGAATCGATAAATTCAAGCCATTTTTTACCTGCCAGATATCTTGCCAGAGCCTCCTCAGGATTTTTTGAAAAGAGGGAAAGAAATTTCAGGTAAGCGAAACCAATAAGGAGATTATCTTCAACATTGTATAAATCATAATTCTCCCCTCTTAATTTTTTTTCTTCCTCTTCTGTGAGTCCTACAGAACCGGAATATATCAGGATCTTCCCAATATAATCCGCTGTTTTATCCCTTAATTGAGTAAGGCCCCTTGCATCAGCTCTGCTTGTTGCAGAAGGAATAAAGCTGCTTTCGGCTTGAATCCAACGCACTACAATATCCCACCTTATCCAGAATCTTACTGAGTAGTCGAAAGCCCTCTTTATGACTTCACTTTCCCCCCGAACTTTACAGGTTCGAGCATATAATAAGGCTTTTTTCTGAAGTTTTCCGTATTCCTTCTCCCACCTGTTCTCTCCGGGAGGAGAGAGTAAGCTTATTGGTATAAAAAAAATCCCTAAAAGGGAAAACATCAATATTGATCGGAAACTCCGACTTTTTTTATTTTTTAAAATCATTTTTATGAAAGAAATATATATAAAAATGCAAATTTCGCAAGGGCTTCAATCAAATTATTCTTCACTATGCTTTTAAAGTAAGATGAAAAGATTTTATTTTCTCATCCCCACAAGCACGCTGCAGTATCCATTTTTTCGATTTATATACCTTGCCAGCACTTGAACTCTGGAAACCACTACATTAACAGACCCTAGACTTACACCGGAAAGGCTTTTATTATTCAACTTTTTCAAAGCCTTTTCGTGATATTCAAGAAAAGTAGCCAGAGAAACTCTTGCGTTCCTTTCCGCAGCTAACCAGGAATGATGTTCGTATTCATAAATTGGAGCTTCCCCTTTTGCTACAAACCAACCCGAAAAATCCGGCATTTCATCCACCCAACTTGTATCGGTAATAAGAGGGGATGGTATCTTTCTATCTCTTCCAAGGGTAGAGAGAATAAGGACCATATCCTGGACAACAGCGGTATCAATTATCGAAACCTTAATATCCTTTATTGCATTAGTATCAAAAAATTCCATAATTGTCTCTCCAAGATATATTTTTCCGATTGGAGTTGGAGCAAAAGCCCTCTCCCCTACGATTGAATCCCTTCTGTAGATTGCAAACTTCCTTTTCGTAACTTTTCTTGCTTCTTTTATGGACGAGGATAAATATTTATAAAGAGGGGCATAGCCTACTATGTAAACTCTTTTTGAGGAGATAGGCATCTGGAGAAACCATCTTGGATAAACTGTTGTATCATCAATACTATAACTCAAAAACAAAAGTAAAAAAAACATACTTAATCTATTTTTCTTTCAAACTTATTAGAAAATTTCACCAAATTTAGTGAAAAATTATCCCACTTTGTAAATTTAATTATCTATTTTCTATTTATCTTTAGCCAAAAATATGTCTGGTTGTTAGTAAGAAACTACTCGCTCTCTTCGAAAGCCTTTTGCTGCTCCTTTTCGTACTCGCGGAGTTTGCGTACTTCCTCTTCGAGTTCCTTAAAAGATTGGGAGGCGCGGAACCGAGTGTAGAGGTGATGGTTGTTATTAATCTGTTTCAAGAGCTCAGCTCTGGCTTCACCAATGGGTAATTCCATCAAGAGATAGATGCGATACATTTCGCCTTCTTTCTCTGCCTTAGACTTATTTACCCTTGAACCTATCAGGGTCTGGTCAACAACATTTTTAGAAACTTGAGTAAACTGCTGGAGGAGTTCAGAATCCTCGGTTCTTCCCACTTCCTCATCAAACTTCTTTATCAAACCCTGGATATTAGAACGGAGATTTTCAGCAATATCAAGCCTTGCGTCTTGCTTCGCTTTATCTATAACTATTTGAAGGTCTCGTGAAGTGGCTGTGGCTGCCCCAAAAATATAATTTGGGTCTTTCGGGGGATTCAGAAACCAATCTGGAACATCCAATTTTGCACCTCCAGAGGATGCACAACTAACAATCAATAGGACTAAAGATAAACCTGATAAGATTCCAACTTTCTTCATAATACCTCCTTTATTGATTTACCTAAATCAAAATGTCAATTACTTTTATACTTTATTATAAAATAAAATGCATAAATGTCAAGTAGCGCGTGGGCTCGTCCGACGCTACGAAATTTTTTTAACCAAGAGATTCGGCTTGCTTTTGAAGTTGTATTATCTTTGTTGAGATTTTCCTGTTTATAGACCTCGCCTCTAAAAAACCGGAAACCTTCTTATCAGCACCAACAACTGGTAGGTATTCCAGATTATGCCTACTCAAAAGTTCCTTGACTTCTCTCATTGGAGTATCCGGGCTTGTCACAACTACTGGAGGCTCCATAAGGTCAAAAGCTAAAAGAAACCAGTTAAGACCCGAAGTCATTAGAGTATTTTTAATGTTATCTACGGTTAAAACACCAAGCAATTTTTTCTCCTTATTAACAACAGGGTAATATAAATAATTGCTTTCGCTAAATACCTTTAAAATTTCGGTTAAAGACATATTCTCGTTGATAAGTGGAACATCTTTATCCATTATATCCTTTGCTTTACTCTGACGAATTATATCCTCTTCTGTAATGTTTAAACCAACCTCTCCCGCTTTTGCCACTGCCCATTTTGTGGATATTGGTCCAATAATCTGAACAATAAAAGTTGTTGTGGTTATAATAAGAACTATTGCATTACCAATTTCACCTGGAAAGCGGTGAGTTGCTAGAATCGATAAACCAATTGCAACACCAGCCTGACTGAAGAGGCAAAAAGGGAGATATTTTTGAACTGTTTTAGGCGCTCCAGATAACCTTGCTCCAAAACTTGCACCGATTCCTTTTCCCATAGTTCTACCTAAAAGATAAACAACAGAAAGCAAAATCAAAGGTAGAGTGAGACGCCCAAGATTTAATTTCGCACCAAAAAAAGTGAAGAATAGAACATAAATTGGGGGACTAAATTTATCGATTAATTCAAATACTTCTTTTCCTTTTCTTGGAATATAATTTGTAACAACAAAACCTATTGACATAGCGGCTAATAGGATATCTACCCCAATTAACTTTGCTATTCCCAAAATGAGAACAATTATCCCAATAGAAAAAGCAAGAATACCGTATTCCTCATTGATCTTCTTAACAATCGAACTGAGAGCAAAACCTCCCAATATCCCAAGACCTATAGAACCCCCAATTTCATATAAAGTTCGGAAGCTTTTAGCAAGGATTCCAGCACTCGTCTTTCCGAGTAGAGATACAGCGATACTGGAAGCAATAGCAAAGAGAACAAGACTCAACCCATCATCCATACCAACAATGCCAAGAACAGTTGTGGTTAAAGGACCTCTTGTCTTATATTCCCAGAGGACATCGGTAGTTGCTGCAGGAGCTGTTGCCGCTGCAATCGAACCCAATAATAATCCAATTGCCCAGACTAATTTAGAGCTCCCAAAGAAAAAATTCCCAACAAGAACAACTATTAGGGTAACGAGGAGAAAAGCAGATAAACCTTCGGATATGAGAATATAGAAAAGTTGCTTTCCATATTTCTGGAACATTTCTTTCTTCAGTTCTCCTCCGATCATAAAACCAATTAACCCAAGGGCAAATAAATTGAATGGCTCAAAAGCCTTTATAATGGGCTCTTTAATAATCCCTATCCCCATCGTGCCAAGTAGAATTCCAATAATAATATAAGCTACAACCTGTGGAATCCTGAATTTCTTAAATATTCGAGCTCCTACTGTTCCTAAAAAAATTGTTAGACCCAAAATCAACAAAATATTCAGGTTATAGAGAGAAATGAAAGAAAAAATATTAAGAAATTGCCTGTCCATTATTTTCATTTAAAAGAATTTTGTATATCTCTTCAGGGCTTCTACTTCTAATAAGTTTTCCTCTAAGAGAATCATCCTTCATCTTCGTAACAATCAAAGAGAGAAGCTTTATATATTCCTTATGCTGCCACTTTCCAGCCACAATCATAACGACAATCTTTACAGGTTGATTATCAATGGATTCATAATCCAGGATGCCTTCATGACTTATTCCCATTGCTACAATGGGATGGTAAACCCCCTCAATCCTCACGTGCGGGACAGCGATCCCCAAACCTATTCCTGTGCTCATAAGTTTTTCTCTGTAAAAGATTGCATCTTTTAGTCTTTCTATATCGTGCACTTCTCCTTGTTGAGAAATTAGTTCAATGAGTTCCAGGAGAACTTCCTTCTTTTTGTTCCCCTGTAGAATACATACACGATCCTTATCTATAAATTCATTAAGTTCCATTTATCTCCCCTATTTATATTAGATGGAATTATTCCTATCCTGAATGTTTCAACATTTATATAATAAAAAGGATAAAAGTCAAGTATATTATTTTGATTTTAGAAATAGAATAGATATTTTGCTTTTATTGCTCCAATCCGGTCCTTAAACTGTAAGCTACCCTCTTCATTTTGTTCCCTGTAGTCATTTATTGCGATATATAACCAGCTCTTTGGTCTGAAATTCCATGAGAAAAGCAAAGCAACCCTGTTTGATAATAATTCAGTCTCTTTAAAATCTGTCTCTGGCATTTTCATAACAAATTCGTTAAAAACCTCCAGACTCATATTGGCATTTATCTTGAAGCTGATTCTCGGAGTCAACCTTGGTGTAATTGCAAGAAGAGTATTTGATGGATCCCACTCTACCCATATATTTGAAGATAAAGATAAACTGAGCTGCGGCAGTATTGTATATCTACCAGATAACCAGTTTGAACCCTGATAGGCAAGAAATCCTCTCCCATAGTTATAGCTGTAACCATAATTACCTCCAAAATTTAAACTATACTTTGTCCCATTACCCCACACCGAAAGATTCATGCCGCGAGCTAAGTAATTTGTGTCTGCCTCATAATAAGGACCGCCCGAGAATGATAGATCAAAACCCCAGTTATTCCTAAAATTAGCATTGATTTCTATAACACCGAGTTTTGAATAATTTTCATCACCGGGTTCCCGAATAACCACAATACCCGGACCCAACAAGGAATTCCTTAAGAAACCTTTTGGATAGGTCTTAAAGGGCCCGCAAATGAGCATAAACTTCTTCCTTCCAGCCCATGGCACAAACCCAATATCTGATACATCAAAGGAATCCTGCACGACTTCAGCAGAAGATATCACCCCAAAATCTCCCAGGAGTCCAAAAAAAGCGGATGAAAACACCCAACCCTTTTTTGCATTTTTATCACTCAATGCACCCTGTAAGATAAACTGGTTAAATCCCTTTCTGTACACGCCATCAAGGCCAATTGCATAATTGTAATCATTCCTGTCCACCATTGTTCCACTGAATAACATACCTATATCTGAATTTTCAAATAACCTTCCTTTTGCCCTGAGCACTCCAAAACTTCGGCGAGGTTCAATTAGAGAATCTTTCTCAGAGTATTCATCTGTATATGCACCGAGGGCTCCTAAATTCCAGTTTTCTGATTTATTTGTAAATTTCAGACCCCCAAGGATAGGCACAGGTTCACCATTCATGGATTTACCAATTTCACGGGAATAGAAAATATTTAATGGTTTAAAGAAACCCACAAATTGACCAAAATCCGAGAACCTGAAGATGTCTTTACCCTCGAGGAAGAAGGGCCTTCGTTCACTTAAGTAAACAGGATACCTTGATAGGTTCAAAGTATACGGGTCCGATTCAATCTGGGCAAAGTCTGGATTTATTGTTGCATTAATGGTAGCCTGAGAAGTTAAATCCCATTTGAAATTCAAACTCATCCTGGGCTTCAATTTGCCCCCTTCTCCTTCATATTTATCAAAACGAACAAATCCCTCTGGATATAGTTCAAAATAGTGACCAGAGGCATGAGGTTCTATCTCTTTTAATCTCCCAAATTTTGAAACCATATCCATTTCTAATTGTGAAAGTTCCCTCCAGTAATCGGTCTCCTGGTTGTTGGCAATAAACCGTGAGAATTGTAGCCCCCACTCATCAAGACCTTTCCTGTATCGGATTGATTTAAAAGGGACTTTAACCTCTACCTCATAATGATCTTTGTATAATTTTACAGCATAATACCAGACACCATCCCAGGAATTATCTCGAGTTCTCCCATCATCAAGTAACCATCCATCATCAAATATCCCACTTGCAAATACTGTGAAGTAATAAGCAGTTGTCTTACTGCCAAAAGGGTCTATATAGATTTTAACATTATCCTCCATCCCAGAGAGAGAAGCGATTGGCTCATATTCTTCTGCATAACAGCGAAATGCAAAATAGAGATTCTCCCTGTCCTGTAAAACATAAACCACAGTTCGCTCCGAGGCTGGCTCTTTTTCATAAGGAATTAATTGAACGAAATTATATGCCGAATCAGTTTTATCCCAGAGTTCTTCAATAAACCCATCTATAATTGGCGGGTTATCAGTAAAACGGACTTTTACAATTTTATCATTATTTATAGATAAAAGAAACAAAAATAATAAGCTCATTTTTCTCCTTTTTTAGTATGACGAAGGTCAGAGGAAAAATGTTTCAGCTGGAAAAATTCACTTTCCACAGTAACCCCAAATCTTTAATACTCATAAGAGAATAAAAAATAAATGCGTCAGAGAGGATTTGAACCCCCGACCCGCGGATTAAGAGTCCGCTGCTCTTCCAACTGAGCTACTGACGCATTTGGGTGAATGAGGGGCCTCGAACCCCCAACCTCTGGAGCCACAGTCCAGTGCTCTTACCAAATTGAGCTACATTCACCATATCTACGCCTGGGAGGACTCGAACCCCCAACCCTCGGATTAGAAGTCCAATGCTCTATCCAGTTGAGCTACAGGCGCTCTCGGGGTGAGTGGATTTGAACCACCGACCCCCTGCTCCCAAAGCAGGTGCGCTATCCTAACTGCGCTACACCCCGTATTTATTTGCAAAATTTCTCAACCTCATCCCACTCCCTCTGAATGAAACTTAAAACCTTTTCTAAAGCCATTCTTCGGTGGCTTATTTTATTCTTTTCCCCACAATCCATTTCTCCAAAAGTCTTATTGAAACCATCTGGTATAAATATTGGATCATACCCAAAACCAGCTCTACCCCTCTCGGATCTACTTATCTTCCCCCTCATAACCCCTTCAAAACATTCAATCCAGCCTTCCTGAATAACCAAAGCCATTACTGTCCTGAAGCATGCCCTTCTATCATCTCTTCCCCAAAGTTCTTTTAACAACTTCTTTCTATTCTCTTCGTCACCGCTTCCACTATACCTTGCTGAATTCACACCAGGTTTTCCATCCAGGGCTTCAACTTCAAGACCTGTATCCTCCCCAAGAGAACAAATTCTTGAATGCCTGAAATATGCAAGACCCTTTTTTATAGCATTCTCCTGAAGAGTCTTTCCGCTTTCCAATATAGAAAGATCAAGAGATATGTCAAGAGGACTCAATACTTCTATTTCACCTTCTAAAATAGACTTGATTTCCCGAATTTTACCCTGGTTATTAGAGGCAACGAGTAATCTCATTCAACGTTGATTGTCGTCTCCACAATAAAGGGCTTTTTGTAACCCGAATTTATGAGTTGTTTTCTGTATTGTGCCGCTTCTGCCCGATTAAGAAAATTCCCAACTCTAACCTTATAGTAAGGCATAACATACTCAACATAGACCTTTTGAGATAACACTTTCCTGGCTTTCTCTGCAGACTTTTCTGCATAGGCCTGGTCTTTGTAGGCACCGATCTGAACTCTATAGCCCGATGCCTTTTTAACTTCAGGCGTTATTTCTTCTTCTGGGGCTACTTCTTTAAATATCGAAGAGGTCTCTACCGCTGTCGTTTCAGGTTCCTCTATAAATACAACTGTAGAGGTATCGGTAGTATCAGGTGAAACTTCCTCGAATATCGGTTGGACCTCTCCTATAGGTTGAATTACAGTCTCTTTTTTTGCACAACCTAAAGAAGTTAGAACAATCATGGTAAGAGTTCCTATAAAATATCTCATTGAAACCTCCTTTTATTTATACTCATCTGGAAGAAAGTGAATAATTTCCTTCACTTCTTGAGCATCTGATTTCGGTATAATCAAAGTTGTCTTATCCGTATGAACTACTATCATCTTAGAGAGCCCTTTTGCTACAATTATACCTTCTTCAGCATAAAAAATGTTATCATGGCTATTGATCGAAAAAATATTCCCCTCCTCTATATTACCACCTTCTGTTGTAGGAAGAATTCTCTCCAGAGAGGTCCAGGCACCAACATCGTCCCATTTAAACTCAGAGATTACAATCAAAACCTTCTTACTCCTTTCCAGAACTCCATAATCTATAGAGATGGGTTGGCCGTTTTCGTATAGTAATCTAATATTCTCATCTGTTGGGCTTTTCTGAAGACTCTCGATCTCTTTTGATAGATGAGGTTGATGTCTTTTGATCTCTTCAAGTATCACTTCGGGCTTCCATAGAAATATACCAGAATTCCATAGAAAATTATTACTCTTCAGGTAGTCGGTGGCTTTCTTAATATTCGGTTTTTCGGTAAACCTCTTCACCTTCAGGACATTATTACCAACCTCTTCTCCCTTTTCTATATATCCATAGCCTGTTTCCGGTCTCGTAGGAACTATTCCGTAGGTAATAAGATTCCCTCTCTTTGCCCAGTCAATACCCTTCTTGATCGTAGAGACAAATTCTTCTCTACCTGCTATCCAGTGGTCTGAAGGTAATATTAGCATAAGAGCATCTTTATCCATCCTCATGAGCTTTGCTGCCGAAAGAGCAATAGCATAAAGAGTATTCATTCCCTTCGGTTCTATTATAATGTTTTCCCTGTTAAAACCTAGGGATTCTATCTTCTCTGCTAATAGAGAAGTTGTTACAACTTTGATTTTATCAGGGGAAGAAATACTCAGAGCCCTTTCTTTAGTCTGAACAATAAGGGGCTTGTCCCCTATTAAGGAGAGGAGTTGCTTGGGTTCCTCTTCCTTTGAGACAGGCCAAAATCGCTTTCCACTACCGCCAGCCAATATCACAGAATAGATCATTTCCTCTCCTCTCCTATTTCCCGACTCTCAAGTACAAAACTTATGGATCCAAAAGAAAGGTTACTCTTTATTTTCACAGGTAGATGGGTTGAATCAAGGGAAACCCATATCTTTATTGGATCACTTGATCCAAAGATCCTCCCTCCTTCTACCCCGGGTGTGAGTAAGTATGTCTCAAATTTACCCATTGGGACTTTAATCCAGTATGGCCCTGATATGGGGACAAGCATTTCATGGTTCTTGCCGGAAGAATGAAAAGGTATCCTAAGGGTATCCCCGGAAGAAAAGCTCAAATTTCTCATCCAGTAGAGAGATGCGAAGATATCCTTTGCCCCGGGAATCTTTTTGGTTCTTTTGCCACTACTGTAATGAACTGAATCTTGAGTAAAATTAAGGGTTGATTTCTTTTTATATTTCCCCTCTTTTATGTCCTTTATAAAACGAATGGAAGAAAATGATGCTGTATCAACATAAGAGCAATAATAGTCATCTATACCAAAGAACCATGAAAAGATACCTTCTGTTTTTTGCAAACTCTGGATAATATAAACAGGCTCTTCATTCAATTTTCCCTCTTTTATTTCCATAAAAGAACTGCCAACTCGTAGAGGGCCATAGAATCCTCCATAATTCAAGCGTTCATTAATAGAAAAAGTTAGCGAGAAAATAATGCATAATAACAATACTCATCCTCTTCTATTTGCACTGGAGATATATCTATAACCTAATCGCTGAAAAGGATTTACAACACTGGAAGCAACATTCTTGGAGTGAGCGGATACTCTCTTTAGATAACGGAGTAGAAGTGCATAGATTATACCTTCCTTGGAACTTAAACTTTTATCATCCACCATTAACTCCAGCAGGATTTGGCATTCTTTTGAAACTTTGGTAAGTTCATCCATAACTTTTTTTCCAAGTTCTTCATCCTCTTTATTACAGGCCTCTATAACTTTTTTAAAGTTATATTGAACCTTTCCTTCTAAATTTTTTATTTTTTCTATATATTCGCCTTTCAAAGGCTCTGGATATTTGTGGGATAACTCTATCAGGTTTTTTGAATAATCGCCAATTCTTTCTATGTCAATTACAATTGTAGTAAGAATTAGCGACGGAATAATATCCTGAGTGGGATTAACAGAAAGATGTTCTATAATATCTCTTCGAACCTTTATCTCTAACTCATTTAATTTCCGATCAAGCTTATAAATATCTTCTTTCTCTTTCTCCTTTTCAATGACAACTCTCATAGAATATTGAAACATATTGTAGGCAATGTTGAGCATATCAGTGGCAATCTTCTCTGCCTGATCTATTAAAGCTGGTTTTTTGAAGAATTGTAGAAACCCTTTTAGCATATTACCTCCTAAAAATAAATATAAACAAACCGGGTATTAATATGAATATAACCAATATATAAATAAATGCAAGGAATCTTTTCCTTCCTGAGAGTGTTCCTATCTTTTTCGCAAGACCAATAGGAACCTTCCTTAAGGGATACCATATTGCAATCCCTAAAGCATTAAAAATAGTATGGCAGAGGGCTACCCTTATTGCATTAACATTACCTGTTACAAGCGAAGCTAAGATTGTTGTAATAGTTGTTCCCAGATTTGAACCAAGGGTATATGGATAGACCTGCTGGATACTTATCATTCCTGCTCCAGCAAGGGGAACAGCCAGAGAGGTCACCACAGAACTGGATTGAACGAATGCCGTAAGACCAAGACCAAGAAGACCCGCTGTGAGTGCATTGCGGAAAAGGTATTGATCAATAAGGGCTTCAAACCTGCCTGCAGAGGCTTTTCTTAATACCTTGACAAGAAAAATAATAGCAAGAATAACAAGAGCGAAGGAAAATACACAGGATAAAATATAATGCTTTCCCATAATACCCATTATTCTATTTGAGACAGGCCCGATTACGAGATCGAGAGGGGATTCAAAGGTAATTCCTCCCTTGCCAAGGAGGAGATCTGTAAAAAAACCGGATATGCGTTGGATAGGATGGAAAGACAACTCAAGGGGCAAGAGGACAGCTACGGAGAGGATGTTGAATATATCATGAACAATTGATGCTGGAAAAGCTCTCTTGAATTCTTTCTCAACGGAAAAATGACCCATTGAGGCGATTATATTTGTTATTGTTGTACCGATATTGGCCCCCATAATTATAGGGATAGCATTAGAAACAGTAAGAGTTCCTGCCGCAACAAAGCCGACAGTTAGAGATGTGGTCACAGAACTCGATTGAATAATTGTTGTGGATAATATCCCGATAAAAAGTCCGATAAATGGATTGTTGGTAGTTTCTATGAGCAATCTTGCAAAATTAGTGCCAAAACCCTTTAACGAAGCTCCGAATAAATTAATCCCCAGGAGGAATAGATATAAAAAGAATAAAGCCAGTAAAAAATTTCCGAGGACTTTAACAATTGTCTTACTTTTGTTAGAATTCACCCATTTTCCCTTGGATTAATATTATTCTCCTCGGGCAGGACTCGAACCTGCAACAACCTGATTAACAGTCAGGTGCTCTTCCTTTGAGCTACCGAGGAATGATAATAAGATAATATAACAAGACGTTTTGTCAACCTAAATCAGAACAACATCATCAATTTCGTCTAAATTCTCAAACTCGTCTGCTGCTCTTATTATTTCGATCGCAGTTGGACCTCTTCCAGGTCCAATGACAAGAATCCTTTTACCCCTTCTGCTTAGAAAATGAATCAAAGGCTCAAAATCACTATCCCCTGTAACCATGACAATTTCATCAACAAGTTCTGAAATCGATACAATTTCCAGAGCCATTTCAATATCCATGTTCGCTTTTATGGAACCATCTGGCCTATCTTTTGCTTTTTTACTCAGAACTCTATATCCTATAAGAGAAATAGCATCGATTAGTTTTAACCTGCTCTCATCCAAATCTCTGTATGGAATTAGGGCAGAAAATTTGATAATTATTCCATTTTCTTTCTTATATCTTTCAGTTAGATACTCTTTAAGTTTATCGTATCTGATCTCTGCACCCATTTTTTCAAAAACCTGTTGTATGTTCTGAACATCCACAAAAACTGCGACTTTTTTCATAATTCCTCCCTTATTGGTTTATAAATTAGAAATCCAGTCAAATGTCTAAGGGGAAAGCCCCTAAAATACTATCTATCCCTAAGAGCTGTTTTGAAATCTTTAGCATTTAAACCAAATTCCTTACCTACCGGTTCAACTTTTTCTTCAAGTTTTATTCCAACATTTTCCAGTTCTTCAAGAACGGGCTCGTAGATTGCAGGTTTTGTAGGAATCAAGACACCCTTTTCCCGGATTTCACCTTTGAGCATCAAATCGACAGCACAGGCTGCAGGAAGACTTACTGTTCTTGCTATTGCAGTATCTTCCCCTACTGTGCCAAAATCGATTAACTTTGAAATAAAAATTTCCTTCTTATCTTCTATTTCACCCACAACTTCATCTTGTAGGATAACTATATCTTTCTCCCCATCCTTATAGGCAAGTTTTTCTTTCATTCTCTCAACAAGGACATCGATATTTCCACCCTGCTTAATGGGAATTTCTTTATCAGAGAATAACCCAATCCATTCAAGTTTGTCGAGAACCTCTTCAGGCACATCAAAATCAACATATTCTCTAATTCCTCTCCTGAGGTCATCAGTCTTTGAATTTGTTAAATCCTTGATAAACCCCCTATAGGTAAAACCTGAAAGGTCTCTTTCTACTGTTCCAAGAAGACCCAGCTGTGAGATTGTTAACCAGAGATCGCACCAAGAGGGATATCTTATTGTTCCTCTAAATATCTCCTTTGCTTCAGGAATTCCATACTTCTCGAGATATTTGACAGAGTCCCTGTTTGGATAGATTTCCATCTTACCTATACCCTCGATATCCAGCTTGAAATAGTGTCCGAATAGGTCTTCGGGGAGGATTTTTACCTCTTTTCCGTCTTTTAAGTAGAGCGCACTATTTCTCGCAGCAAGAGCAACACCTTTTGGACTCCATCCAATCTTGTATCCAAAAGGGTTATCGCTGTATTCAGGAGCAGGCAGTGAACCGCAATAGGAATGGAAGGCAATAACATTCCCACCCTTACTATGGATATGATCCACCGTTTTTTGAGCCGATAAGTGATCAATGCCCGGGTCAAGACCTATTTCATTAAGTAAAAGGACTCCTTTCTTTAGAGCCTTTTTATTAAGGTTCTGCATCTCTTCTGATAAATATGAAGTGGTTACCAAATTGGTCTCTTTTTCAATACAAATCTTTGCCACCTTTACATGATAGGTATAGGGCAAAAGGCTAACAACACAATCTGCTTCTTCTACCAATGAGCGAAGAACGTCCTCCTCATCAACTGTCCATTTAATCGCTTTTCCATTCAAGTAGCCCGCAACGAGAAATTCTGCCTTGCTAAGAGTTCTGGATGCAACAACAACACCAATATTCCTCTCTAAGAAATAGGTAGCCATAGGTTTCGCCACCATTCCAGCACCAAGAATAAGGACTTTTTTCATCTAATCCTCCTTGAGAAACTGTTTTAAATATTGATACCTCCGGGTGAGCTTGCCCTTATAGAGAATTACTGCCTTCTTTATATATTCAGGTAAAGAACACTTCTCAAAATCCTCTGGATAAGAGGCTTTAACAATTTCTGGGACAAAGGTTTTGAGTATATTACTGAAATAGATTGAAGATTCAGTCGGGACTTCAGAGGGGAGTATATCAACCGCCATAATAGCAGGATAATCTCCCTTGACACCAAACTTTATTCCCTCTTTCACTGGATCATACACATAGACAGGATTCCCAGGCTCTGTGCTTTCTACAGTGCATTCAATCGAGCCTTCAATATCACAACTTATATCTCCAATTATCCGAATTTTATCAGAATTTGGATTATATTCTTTTTTTAGCCATTCTTTTGTGATTAGCCTCGGGTATTTTTCTTCCCAGTAGATTGCGTTTACAAGAACTACGATGTATGGAAGATATCTTCGGAAAATACCTTTATATAGTTCTGGATTATTATAGAACTCCTTGAGACTGAATTTTCCACCATCCTTCCGCTGGGCGATGTCTTTTTCCTTAAATACAACTTTATAGATTGTATGCGGGTTATCCTTAATGATAAATAAGTCTTCTGGTTCAATCTCCTTGGTAGGGAAGAGATTGAGAACCTCTTGGGCTCCCTTGGACACTTTTCCATATCCTGCTATTCCCACAACAAAAGGTGTAAGTTCTTCAGGGAAACCCTTACTTTTTATCTCCTTTCCAACCTTTATTGTTTGCTTCTCTAAATCTTTAATTGTGGGAATTTCAATCACTCGTTTTATCTTGTTTAAAGGTGTAGAATAGCCTTCCCACTGGAGACGTCTTCCTGCTGCCCATAGCGATTCAATCATCCCGGCAATTCCTGCGAATTTACTGAAAGCTATGAGCCTTGTTCCATTTTCATCTGTTATACATTCATAATCTATTAGAGTGTCTCCCTTCTCCATCATTTTTTTCAACATTGGCATATTGTATTCTTGCCCTTTAATTGTATGTGAAAAAAAAAGATAGATTTTGTCTTTCTCAAAGAAATCCACAGGAATCTCTTTTATTCCCAAAATTATTGGAACATCGAGTTTTTCCTTTACCTTGGCTCCAACCTTCTTATATTCTTCTTCAGGAAATATCCTTATTGGAGAAGGCTGAATGATTGTTTTGATTGAATGGGTATTTAGAAGATATTCAACATCATCGGGAACAAGAGGTGCTCTTTTTTCCCATTCACTTTTATCTTCCCGGCGGATCCCAATCTTTGGTTTCATAGATAAATTATATCTACTGTAAAAACGTAATTTGTCAAGGTAAGGTTTTTGGATTAAATTTTAGGAAAAAGAAATTCTTTTCGTTAGCAGGTATTTATTCTTTGATAAATATTAAGCTATTAGGGAAATCCTATCAAAAACAGCCTCAAAGTTAATCTGATCGATATAACATAAAATCCTGGGTTACATCGAACTTTTTCCCATCACCGTAAGCATCTTCTCCGTAGAAATGGACCTTAACCTGAACCGTCTGCCAGTTAGTGTCATATGGCTCTGAAAACATCATTTTAACTGCCTCCCTGACCCGTATTGCCCAATCATAAAGACTGACTCTTATAGTATCTTCTTTTGTGGTTGAAGTTTTTAGGAGAAGGCTTAGATCTGAATACTTTGGACTCTGATATAGAAATTCATTTTCCTGCCCAACAGCAGAACTTCGATAGAATTCACAATAATATCCATTC
>NGFL01000040.1 GCA_002215665.1 candidate division TA06 bacterium JGI_Cruoil_03_38_101
TAGCTTTTGCCGCTTCTATGATGTTAGGCATATCATTCATTCAATTGGTACCCGAAGGTCTGAAAATTACAACTTCTTCCATAACGATTTTATCTTTTCTCACTGGAATAATAATTTTCCGAATTATTGACAGAATCTTACCCCACATAAATCCAGAGTTACTTAAAAAAGAAAAGCCATCCGTTAAAAGAAGCGTTACTATGCTTGTTATTGGCATAGCTTTGCATAATATACCTGAGGGGTTAGCAATTGGAGTTGGGTTTGTTTTGACACCTAAAATGGGAATTACGATTGCATTAGGAATTGCAGCACAGGATGTGCCAGAAAATATTGCAACAATAGTCCCTTTGTATGGATTAACCAAAAATAGAATGAAATCTTTTATTATAACACTTACAACAATAATCTTTGAGTTAATTGGTTTTATTTTTGGTTATTATATTTTAAAGGGGGTATCCATGAATTTTTTGGGAGCCTCGCTCTCACTTGCAGCAGGGTTTATGACTTATATCTCAATTGAAGAATTAATTCCGGCAGCCCAAATTAAAAAAAATTTAAAAGTAGGCATCATTAGTCTTGTATCAGGGGTATTATGCGTTTTGCTAATCATCTTTTTAGCAGGCTAAATTGTTTTGGGGATGTTCTATTCGAAAGGAATATCGCATTGACAATGAAAAAAAATATGTATAATAAAAATATAGGAGGAGAAATAAAAAAAAGAGTTTTGTTATTGAGTTTTCTTCTAACCTTTTGTTTGGCGTATTCGGTCTATGGTGAAGAAATCTCTCCATTTAAGAACAAGTTTTCTATAGGAATAAACGATTTACCCTGGAATGCTTCAACTATTTCATTCAGATGGTGGAAGAACAAAGATAGAGGCTCGGAATTATCTATAGGTCGTTTTTCTGGTAAAATTGAGAAAGAAAATGACGAATTAAATTTAGTGGCAGACATTTCGGAGATAAGATATGATTGGCTACGTCGCAAGAAATGCACTTTATTGGAGAACTCATATACTACCAGGGGCATAGGCATAGCTTCAACCTTCAGGGGCTCCTTCCATGGAGAATCAAGAAAAGTTGACTTTTCCTTTTATATACGTTTCCCCATAGGTTTTGAGCATTTCTTTTTAAAAAGATATCCAAATATAAGCTACTCTCTTCAGGCTGATTTCTACAGTGGTTTGGGCTATGAACATTCTGCCCCCTACAACGTTAACGTTGCGCATTTATATCTTGGAGTTGCCCCCCGTTTTTTCTTTCGATTTTACTTCAGGTAAATATCTGGTAATGTTCAAGGTGAAACTATGGATCAAATAATAATGCATCCAATTGGAACAATTCATTCACCTTATAAAGAGAGTAAAGATATTCCTATACAAGGAATTTTTAAAAGCAAGGTAGAAGGTTGGATTGAATTAAAACATAAATATGCCAGGGGTTTAAAAGATTTGAATAAATTTAGCCATGCCATAATAATATACTATCTCCACAAATCAAAGAAGGAAGAAATCGAAGGAAAGCCGTTTCTTGAAAAGAATAAACATGGAATATTCGCCATAAGAAGCCCTCACCGCCCTAATCATATTGGGTTTTCTGTTATAAAGATTGAAAAGATAAAAGAAAACAAAATGTATTTTACTGAGGTTGATGTCCTTGATGGAACACCCCTACTTGATATAAAACCTTATATTAAATATTTTGATCGACGAGATAATGTCGTCTCTGGCTGGTTAGACAAACACTTTAAAAATGGTAATGTTCCTGATAAAACTATTATAAAATAGACAGGATAAAACAATTTCTTTTGACAATGAATTTAAGAAAACGAGTTATTAATCTAAACTTTGGATAGAGAAACTCATCTGTATAAATTTGCTTCCCTACTTCAATATTTCTCTCTTGATAAGCTTATTTAGATTCTCTCCTGAAGAAAAGGCTCCTTTCGTTATTCCTCTGAGGAAAAATATGAAGGCTGTATTTATAAATCCTCTGGCTGCAAAATAGGCTCCTGCATCGTTTAAGAGATTCTTGTCATCCTGGGTTAAAAGCCCCTGAGAGAGAAATTGATCTGCCTCATCAATTTTTCCCGATTCACGTAGAGAGTAGTATAATTCGTGGTATATCCCGGGATAATAAGGGTCTTTTCTCTGAATCCTTAAGTAGATATCAACTGCTTCTTTGTATTGCCCAATCTCAGAATACGCAGAAGCAACTGTCATCTGTTGCTGGTTTATCCATCCTATTTCTTTTGCGGTTGAAAGAACTGAAAGCGATTGCCGCATTTTACCCGCTCTGTAAAGGTATATTCCATATCGCGATAAACTTTCTATATACAAATTATCCTCAAGGATATCTTTCCTACCGCGTCTTACCCTGAAATTCCAAACTTTCATCGATCTTTTATCTTTAGTAAATAACAATCTATCACGAAATTTAAAATTCTTATCTGAATAAGTGGAGTAATCAGGTGATTCCTGCGTTCTTATCTTAAGACCAGGGGTTTTAACCTGAATTTTTATTCTTCCTGTAAGGACTTCCCCATACAGGAGAGGAAATGTAAGAGCATCTCCTTTCGATTGAATTATGGGTATATCTTCATCCTTAGTTTGCTCTAAAACTGAGGATAGATAATCAAGAGCTATCCAACTCCTTTTGAACAATTTCTCCCTGTAACTTAAAGTGCAAAAAACGCACAAAAGAAAAGCTCCTATGATTGGTAAATGTCCTCTTTTTATTCTTCCAAGACCATGGGAAGAGAGAATAAGAATGAGAATGAGTTGAGGAATAAAGAATACTCGATTTGCCTCGAGGTTTAATTCGGTTGGCTTAAAGTGCAAAAGCAGGGCAAGGGGGAACGAATAAATCAAAAGTAATAAGAGATATTTCTTTTCTTTTCGCCTAAATGAAAAGGGAAGAAGCAAAAGCAAAAAATTGACATCCCTGAGGAGAATCTTTAAATATGTCAGTAGTTCCTTTCCAATAACAGAAAACGAAAATGGAACAGCTACACCCCTGTAGTACTCCAATCGAAAGATATGGGCAAAAACCGCAAAAAAACTCTCTGGATTACCCCAATCTATTAATGGATTAAGTCTTGATCTCACTGGCAGGTAAAGAACAATGGAAAGACCTAAAACAGTGTTCACAAGAAATCTCCAGTTTTTTCTACAAATCTTGAAAATGAGATAAAGACCCAAGATCCAGAGCAGAGGGTGAATAAAAAAGGACAAACCCACCACATAAGAAAGTAAAGGATATAACTTCTTCTCTAATAGAAAGAGTTCTAAAAGGAAGAAAAAAGAAGTTAATGTATAAACTTCAGAAATAGTTGCGTTCTTAATAATCAAAGGATGGAATATAAAAAGAAGAGAGGGAATAAGAGCAATTATTGGCCTAAAACCTTTGTAGATTAACAATTGGAAAATGATAAGAGCAGAGAGAATAGCAAAGATAGCAGAGAGAAAATTCATACCCAAAGCAGGATTATTCGGAAAGATAAGTGAAAAGAGTCTTCCAATTATCATATAGAAGGGATATCCTGGCGGATGGGGAATGCCAAGAGTAAATGCAGAGGCAACAAACTCCCCACTATCACCCGCACCTATTGAGGGCGATAAAACAGAAATGTATAGAAGAATTGAGATAAGAATTAGAAGTAGTCTTAAATAATTTCCTTCGCTATATGAGAGATTTCCAAACCTTGAGACGGGGTGGAGATCCCCCACCCCCTTATTTATCCTCCTTTATAGCTGCCTGTGCTGCTGTTAACCTTGCAGAGGGTACTCTGAATGGAGAACAACTAACATAGTCGAGACCAACCCGATGGCAGAATTCAATGGAAGCAGGGTCTCCCCCATGCTCTCCACAAATACCGACTTCCAAATCAGGTCTGGCACTCTTTCCGCGTTTCAATCCCATTTCAACCAATTGCCCAACGCCATTTTGGTCTAAGGTCTGGAAAGGATCGGCAGAAATGATTCTTTTCTCAATATAACCAGGAATATACTTTCCAACATCATCCCTTGAGAAACCAAGAGTGGTCTGTGTCAGATCGTTCGTCCCGAAAGAGAAGAATTCTGCTTCCTCTGCTATTTCATCAGCAACAATTGCCGCCCTTGGAAGTTCAATCATCGTTCCAACTTTGAAATCAATACTCAATCCATTTCTTTCGAAAACTTCCTTTGCTACCTTTTTAATGATTTCTTTTTGTGAGGTTATTTCTTCTTTGTAACCGGCAAGGGGTATCATTATCTTTGGGAGAACTTTAACACCCTCCTTTGAAACATTAACCGCTGCTTCAAGAATTGCCCTGCTCTGCATCTCTGTAATCTCCGGGTATAGTATACCGAGTCTGCAACCACGAAGTCCGAGCATAGGATTCGCCTCTTCCAGACTCTTTACTTTTTCTTCCACTTTTTGGACGGATATGCCCATATTTAAAGCAAGCTCCTTTATTGCATTTTCATTCTTAGGAAGAAATTCATGTAAGGGTGGGTCAAGAAGCCTTATGATTACAGGATAACCATTCATTACTTTGAAGAGACCCTCAAAATCCTTCCTCTGCATCGGCAGAATCTTTTCGAGAGCCTTTTTCCTCTCCTCATGAGTTTCAGCCAGAATCATTTCTTGCATTGCAGGAATTCTATCCTTAGCAAAGAACATATGCTCTGTTCTTGCAAGACCAATACCTTCTGCGCCAAACTCCCTTGCCTTCTTCGCATCTACGTAGGTATCTGCATTTGCCTGAATACCCAATCGCCTAATTCCGTCTGCCCATTCTAAAAGTTTTCCAAAATTACCCGAGACTTCTGGTTCAATCTTGGGAACGTCTCCAAGAAGAACCCTTCCCTTTGAGCCGTCAATAGTGATGATATCCCCTTCTTTTATCGTTTTACCATTTACAGTAAAGACTTCCTCATCATAATTAATAGAAATTCCCTCTGCCCCAACAATACAGGGCTTACCCATCCCACGAGCTACAACTGCCGCATGCGATGTCATTCCTCCTCTTGAGGTAAGAATGCCCACAGAAGCATGCATTCCCCCAACATCCTCAGGAGAAGTTACGTGGCGAACGAGAATCACTTTTTCTTCATTTTTAGCCTTCTCGATAGCCTGAGCGGCACTAAAAACCACCTTTCCGGAAGCTGCACCCGGGGAAGCTGGAAGCCCTTTGGCAATAACTTCAACTTCAACTACAGGATCAATCATTGGATGCAATAATTGTTCCACATTCTCAGGGGTAACGCGCATAACCGCTTCTTTTTTGTCTATTAGACCCTCTTCTTGCATTTCAATTGCCATCTTCACGGCGGCCATTGCTGTCCTCTTCCCTGTTCTTGTCTGAAGAATCCAAAGTTTGTTATTTTCAACTGTAAATTCCAAATCCTGCGTATCCTTAAAGTGTTCTTCCAATTTCTTTCTGACGTCCTCAAGTTGATTATAGATTACCGGCATTCTTTTCTCAAGGGAAGGCTTCTCGGAACCTGATTCCATTGCTTGCTTCTCACTGATAGGACCTGGAGTCCTTATGCCGGCAACAACGTCTTCACCCTGAGCGTTCAGGAGGTATTCACCATAAAACACATTTTCCCCTGTTGCAGGATTCCTGGTGAATGCCACACCTGTTCCGCTGTTATCTCCTTTGTTACCAAACACCATTGCCTGGACATTTACTGCCGTACCAAGATCATCGGGAATAGAATTAATTCTTCTGTATTCCTTTGCTCTTTTGTTATCCCAAGACTTGAATACTGCAGTTATGGCACCCATTAATTGTTCTTTTGGAGATTCAGGGAACTGCTCACCCGTTTTATCCTTAATCAGATTCTTGAATTCTTTCACAATGTCTTTCCAATCTAACCACTCAAGTTCTGCATCGTTCTGGACACCCTTTTTATCTTTTTTCGCCTGTATTATTTTTTCAAAATCATCGTGTTTTACACCCATTACAACATCTCCATACATCTGGACGAGACGACGATAACTATCATAGACAAAGCGAGGATCCCCAGTTTCTTCACAAATACCTTTTACTATTTCTTCATTCAAGCCAAGATTGAGGATAGTATCCATCATACCCGGCATAGAGATAGCAGCTCCAGAACGAACTGAAACAAGTAATGGATTCTCCTTCAACCCAAAATTTTCACCCATAATATCCTCCAACGGTTGTATGTTCTTTGTTACTTTTTCCTCTAAACCTTCAGGATATTCTCTGTTCTTGTAGTAATAGATGCAAACCTCAGAAGATATTGTAAAGCCTGGAGGAACCGGGATACCTATGCTTGTCATCTCTGCTAATCCAGCTCCTTTACCCCCCAGGATTTTCTTCATCTTTATATTTCCTTCAGCTTTTCCATTGCCAAAGAAATATATTATTTTTTGCATTTAGCCTCCTTTTTTACTTTCCTTATTTAACTCTCTCTTTTAGATTTTAGTATATATATTGTTTAAATAAATGCAAGGGGCTTGTCACTTTCTAAAAGAAAAATGAATTTTTAACCGCAGTAGGGAATATTCATTAGTTATATCTGAAGGATAAAGGTTGATTTTTAGAAAATAGATGAATAGAATAAGAATATGAAAAATCGAGCTTCTTATTCAAAGCTTTGGAAGATGAGGGAAAAATCAGGTAAGGTTTGGTATGAATTGTTACTTAGTTCAAAAGTAACTATTCTCCAGGGGACAAAGTCTTTTAACCCCTTAAAGGAAATGGAGGGAAAACCTGTCGGTCTTACTCAGATTCATTCTTCCATAATTCATCAAGCACAAACCGATGTTAAATTGGTGGGAGATGGCCTCTTTACAGATAAAAAGGGGATTATTATCTACATCAAATCAGCCGATTGTCTTCCAATAATTCTTTATCATCCTAAAAAAATGGTTCTTGCAATCCTTCATGCAGGATGGAAGGGAACAGTTCTGAAGATTGTAAAAAATTCCCTTCTCCAGATGAAAGAAAATTACAACCTCAGACTTACTGATTGGCAAGTAGCCTTTGGCCCCTGTATTGATATGAAGAACTATAATGTGGGAAAGGAGGTGTATGAATTATTTAAAAAAGAAGGACTCTCAGGTATCTACATCCGCAACCATCTTTATTTTCTTGACCTTGAGGAAGCAAATATTAAAATTATAGAGGAGATGGGAATAAAAAACTTTTATTCCTTTCCTGAGAAGACATATTCGTCAAAAAATTTTTATTCTCACCGAAAAGGTGAAGAGGGTAGAAATATCACCGCCGGGAAAATTAATCCATAGCCCAAGTTGTCAGTAATTTTACTTATTTTCACTCTTCTTGCATAAAGGGATAGCGATAATCAGTGGGCGGATTAAGAACTTCTTTTATTGCTCTTGGTGATACCCAACGGATAAGATTCCATTTACTTCCTGCTTTATCATTAGTCCCCGAAGCTCTGCTTCCTCCAAAGGGTTGTTGATTCACTACTGCTCCTGTCGGTTTATCATTAATATAAAAGTTACCTGCAGCTTGGGCAAGAATCTTTTCGGCCTTAATTATTGCTTCTCTATTTTGTGCAAAAATTGCACCGGTTAAACCATATGGGGAGGTTCCATTACAGAGTTTAAGAGTTTCTTCGTATTCATTATCTTTATATACATAGACGGAAAGAACGGGACCGAATATTTCCTCCTCCATCGTTTTGTAATGAGGTTCTTCTACCTTAATAATTGTAGGCTTTATGAAATATCCCTTTGAATCATCATATTCACCGCCGACAATTATTTCCGCATCAGGAGATTTTCTTGCTTCATCTATATATCTGGCTATTGATTTAAATGTTGCACGGTCTATAACAGCGGTAAGGAAGTTTCTGAAGTCTTCAGGGTTTCCCATTTTCAGATTTTTAGTTGTCTCGATGAGTTTTTCCCTCAATCCATCTTCCCACATACTCTCCGGAATATATGCACGAGAAGCCGCTGAACATTTTTGTCCCTGATACTCAAATGCACCCCTTATGAGTGCTGTATGAACTTCCTGGATTTTGGCACTCGGGTGCACAACCACGAAATTTTTGCCACCTGTTTCTCCTACTATTCTTGGATATGTCTTGTAATTCTTGATGTTTTCCCCAATAGTCTTCCACATCCACTGAAATGTTGCAGTTGAGCCTGTAAAATGTACCCCGGCAAGATTGGGATTTGCAAGAACAAGCTCTCCAATACTTGCGCCAGAACCCGGGATAAAATTGATTACCCCATCTGGGACACCTGCTTCCTTGAATAACCTCATTATCCAGTATGCAGTGTAGACCGCAGAGGATGCTGGTTTCCAGAGAACCACATTCCCCATCATTGCAGGTGCCCCTGGAAGGTTACCTGCAATTGAAGCGAAGTTGAAGGGGGTAACTGCAAAAACGAATCCCTCAAGAGGTCTGTACTCCACCCTATTATAAACTGCACCAATTGAGTCCGGCTGTTCTTTATATATTTCGGTCATATAGTAAGTATTGAAGCGGAAGAAATCGGTCAATTCACCCACCGAGTCAATTTCTGCCTGAAAAACAGTTTTACTCTGCGCTAACATACAGGCTGCATTTAAGGTATATCTCCATTCTTTAGATAGAAGTTCGGCCACTTTTCTGAAAATGGAAGCCCTATGCTCCCAAGAAACTTCTGCCCACTTTTCTCTGGCCTCCAATGCTGCTTCTACTGCCATTTTTACTTCTTTCTCCCCTGAGATGTGATACCTGCCTAAAAGGTGGTTAAAATCATGAGGTGTTACACACTCGCCTAAAACACCAGTTTTGATCTCCCTACCACCAATGATGATTGGAATCTCAATCTCCTTTCCCTTTAGCTCTTTGATTTTCTCTTTTAGTTTCTTTTTCTCATAATTTCCTGGTTTGTAAGAATAGATAGGCTCATTTGACGGCTTCTCAATTTTGGATAGTGCATTTCCCATAATACCTCCTATTTTTGAATCAATAATTTAATTACTCATCAATTCTTTTAGCTCTATTTTTGATGATTATTTATATCGCGCTTTCTTATATAATCGGTTTATATTTTCATAATTATCATTGATATTTAAAGACCTTTTGTCAACCCTTAAAAATTTTCCTTTAAACCACAAAATATGATTTAAATATCCCGAGTTTATTTATTGTAATTCGAAAAAAAAATGTGTTAAAGGGGCTTGACAAAACAAAAAAAACTATTATTAATATATTAGTTCTTTGATAATTGAATAGTGTCAGGTAACCCATCTTTTTTCATGAAGGGTTTGATCCTGGCTCAGGACTAACGCTGGTGGTGTGTCTAAGCCATGCAAGTCGAGCGAATCTTCAGCGGTTTATATCGCTGAGGGTCAGCGGCGGACGGGTGAGTAACGCGTGAGTAACCTGCCGACAAGTTTGGGATAGCCTTGAGAAATCAAGGATAATACCGAATAATACCATAAGGCATGAAGCCTGATGGTCAAAGGTTGCTTCTTTTTGAAGCTATCGCTTGATGAGGGGCTCGCGTCCCATTAGTTAGTTGGTGAGGTAAAGGCTCACCAAGACCACGATGGGTAGCCGGCCTGAGAGGGTGACCGGCCACGCTGGGACTGAGACACGGCCCAGGCTCCTACGGGAGGCAGCAGGCTAGAAATTTGGACAATGGACGAAAGTCTGATCCAGCGACACCACGTGGGGGATATGAAGGCCTTCGGGTTGTAAACCCCTGTCAAAGAGGACGAAGCTCTGGTAGTCTAATAGGCTTTCCAGAGTGACGGTACTCTTAATAGGAAGCCACGGCTAATTCCGTGCCAGCAGCCGCGGTAAAACGGAAGTGGCAAGCGTTGTCCGGAATCACTGGGCGTAAAGGGGACGTAGGCGGGTAACTAAGTTGGATGTGAAAACCAGCTGCTTAACGGCTGGCCTGCATTCAAAACTGGTTACCTTGAGTCTGACAGAGGAGAGTGGAACTTCTGGTGTAGCGGTGGAATGCGTAGATATCAGAAGGAACACCGAAGGCGAAGGCAGCTCTCTAGGTCAAGACTGACGCTGAGGTCCGAAAGCTAGGGTAACAAACGGGATTAGATACCCCGGTAGTCCTAGCCGTAAACGATGGGCACTTGACGTAGGCTTTATGTCTGCGTCGTAGCTAACGTGTTAAGTGCCCCGCCTGGGGAGTACGTTCGCAAGGATGAAACTCAAAGGAATTGACGGGGACCCGCACAAGCGGTGGAGGATGTGGTTCAATTCGAGGCAACGCGAAGAACCTTACCTGGGCTTGACATGTAGGAAGTAGGAACCTGAAAGGGGGACCACTGGTAACCAATCCAGAGCCTACACAGGTGCTGCATGGCTGTCGTCAGCTCGTGCTGTGAGGTGTTGGGTTAAGTCCCGTAACGAGCGCAACCCCTTTCTCTTGTTGCCATCAGGTTAATATAACGCTGGGCACTCGAGAGAAACTGCCCCGGATAACGGGGAGGAAGGTGGGGATGACGTCAAGTCATCATGGCCCTTATGCTCAGGGCTACACACGTCCTACAATGGTTGCTACAGAGGGTTGCAAACCCGCGAGGGGGAGCTAATCCCTAAAAGCAGCCACAGTTCGGATTGCAGGATGCAACTCGCCTGCATGAAGCTGGAATCGCTAGTAATCGCGGATCAGAATGCCGCGGTGAATACGTTCCCGGGTCTTGTACACACCGCCCGTCACGCCATGGAAGTCGGCAATACCCGAAGCCATCGATTCAACCTCGAGAGGACGATGTCGAAGGTAGGGCCAGCAACTGGGGCGAAGTCGTAACAAGGTAGCCGTGCCGGAAGGAGCGGCTGGATCACCTCCTTTCTACGGAGTTAATCTCCATAAATTTTAAGGTGAAAATAAATCCTGACACTATTCAATTACCATTTAATTATTAACTATTGATGTCGATGTATCCCAATTTACTTATTGAAGAAAGAGTAAAATAATCTCCCTTGAAATTTTTTAAAATTAGAGTATAATCAATTTAATGATTCATATATACACAGGAGATGGTAAAGGAAAAACGACTGCAGCAACAGGTTTAGTTGTTCGAGCCCTTGGAGCTTATCTATCCGCAATTGTTATAAGATTTATAAAGAAAACTCAATCCTGCGAGGATATAACTCTTAAAAAGTTGGGAGTTCCGGTTGAATATTATGGAACAGGCTATATCCATGGAGAAATCTCGGAGGAAGCAAAAAAGGAAGCAAAGAAAGGAATAGAACGAACTATGGAGATAATAAATAAAAGGTTGTCGGATATTTTAGTCCTTGACGAGATTAATGTTGCAGTTAGTATAGGGGTTATCTCAGAAGAAAAAGTCCTTGATATTCTAAAGTTAGTACCTAGTAATATGGAAGTTATACTAACGGGAAGGGGTGCAACAGATAAAATGATTGATAAAGCAGATCTTATAACAGAAATGAAGGAGATAAAACATTACTACCATAAAGGTATAAAAGCACGGAGGGGAATTGAATTTTGATGAAAGTTAAGTTAGTTGATTGTGATTCAATAGAAAAGATTATAAAGGCAGCAAGGATATCACATGGTTCTGAATCTGATGGAATGGGTCCCAAAGATAGAATTCTTATAAAAAAGTTAATAGAATGGGGGCATGAATCAGTTTTTGAGCATTGCACTTATTCATTTTTGATAGAGGAGGTATCGAGGGCACTACTTCAGGAACTAGTTCGTCATAGAATTGCCAGTTATACAGTCCGTTCCACGAGATTTACCTTGGATTATTTGATAAAGGACAATGAAATTAAAGAAGCAAAAAGTTTTTCCGATTACAAAAGAATTGTAGATAGATATTGTGTGGTGCCTAATTTACCAAAGGAAGCTTTATCCGAGTTTTATGAAAGTATTGTTCTGAGTCTTAAAAAGATACATAAATTCCTATCGTATTATCACCTGCCAAATGACCTCGTTAAATATCTCTTGCCAGAATCATTTAAGACAGAACTGATGATGAGCATCAATGTCCGTAGTTTTCGAAATTTACTTCGCCTTCGAACTTCGAAAGCAGCATTATGGGAAATTAGAAAACTTGCAATGAAAATGTTTCAGACCCTCCCTGAAGACCATCATATTCTATACGAAGACTTAAATCTAAAGCTATTATAAGAGTGAAATGTCAAAAACCTGTGAGTGAATAACTAATTTTCAGAAAGGAGGTAAAAATGTCAAGAGTATCTAAATCGTTAACTTTTTTATTAGCAGTCACTCTATTCAACATAACCACAGAGGCAAAAAGTATTGGGCTGGGGATTATTGTTGGAGAGCCAACTGGCATTAGTGCCAAGGTATGGCTTGGAAAGAGGAGTGCAATTTGTGGAGCTCTTGGATGGTCCTTTGAGGGTCGTAAAAATATGGATATACAGTCTGATTACATCCTCCATAGTTTTAATCTTATCCCGATAGAAAAAGGAGAACTTCCAATCTATTATGGAATTGGAGGAAGAGCTATAATCAATGATAATTATAAAATTGCTCTCCATATCCCCTTAGGCATAGAATATCTCTTTTATAATGCACCATTAGACATCTTCCTTGAAATTTCACCCCTTATGGATCTCTACCCTAAAACCAAATTCAATATCACAGGCTCTATCGGCATAAGATTCTTATTTGGGAAGTAGAGAGGGCTAAGGTTCTTTCTTAGCGTGTTAGAGNTACTCATAACTAATTATTTGTGGGTTTTTTTAAAAAAAAATTNAAAAAACCCTTGACAATTGTAAAAAATTATTTAGAATTCTTATTACATAACAATAAGGAGGTTTCTTATGAACAAGAAGGATTTAATCGACGCAATTGCAAAAGATGTAGGCTGCAAGAAAGTTGAGTCGAAGGCTATGGTAGAGAGTTTTGTCAAGAATATCACCCATGCTCTGAAGAAAAAAGACCGCGTTGTCATTGTAGGATTTGGTGTATTTGGCGTGAAACACAGGAAAGCCAGGACTGCTCGAAATCCTCAGAAACCTTACCAGACAGTTAAAGTCCCAGCAAGAGATGTTCCATTCTTCCGTCCTGGCAAAAACTTGAAAAAAAAGATAAAGTAGGGAAAGAGTTGTAAAATATTAGAGGACTTTGAAAGTCTGATAATCCGGACTCTTCGTAAAAAAAGAGCCTGGATAGGTAATGATGCAGTACTGATTGACAATATACTTCTTACCACAGATTCTTTTGTAGAGGGAGTGCATTTCGCTCCCTCTTACTTTTCCTATTATGACATTGGTTATAAAGCCCTTGCTGCAGCTCTTTCTGATATAGCTGCTGAGGGAGGTAAGCCTATTTGGTATCTTCTCAATCTTGGACTCAGATCTACAAATACCATTGAGGATGTTAATTCGTTATTTCAAGGTATGAAAGAATTGGAAGATAGGTATTCCATTAAACTCATTGGAGGAGATACATTCCGTTCCCCTGCTTTGATCTTAAGTATTGCAGTGGGAGGTAGATCATCCAATCCTATTACTCGTAATGGTGCAAAGATAGGCAATTATCTATATATTACAGGAAATATTGGAGGGTCAAAGATGGGTTTATACGCTTTAATAAACGGAATTGACTCCCCAATAACGAGATATCACTTAAGACCTGAAATAAGATGTAAAGAAGGATTATACCTTAATGAAAACTATAGAATAACTTCAATGCTGGATGTGTCTGATGGCTTGCTTATTGATTCCCATCACCTGTCGGCAGAGAGCAATAAAAGATTGGATATTGAGAGTCAAAAAATACCTCTTTGTCCTGAATGTAAAGATTTTGCCGAGAAATGTTCCCTTGATCTACGTGAAATTATTTTGACTTCTGGAGAAGAATTCGAACTCCTTTTTACTTCTCCGGATGAGATAAAAGAAGACTTTGTTCACTGGATTGGTAAAGTTTCTGAAGGGAATGGAGTGTATATAGACGGGAAAGAATCTTCCCCCAGAGGATATAGACATTTTAATTAATAGAAACTCAACAACTTTTGTTTATGTCCTGTGTCTCTCTGACCATTAAAGTGATAGTCGAGGGTCTGCTCTTAGAGTAAATTCCGCTTTCTTGCCCAACTTATAGAGTTTATAACCAAGGAACGCAACCATAACGCTATTATCCATAGTAAATTCTTGCTCCGGAACTACCCAATTGGCATCCAGTTCTTCTAATCTTTTTCTGAGCAGGCTATTTGCAGAAACTCCCCCGGATACGGATACACAATGAATCCCAGTTTGGTTCATAGCTCTTTTTAACTTAATAATAAGAGATTCAATTGCTATCTTTTGAAAAGATGCGGCTATATCAGCAATTTTATAAATTCGTTCTTCGGGAATGAGTTTCTGGTAGGTGTAGAGCACACTCGTTTTTAATCCAGAATAAGAGAAATCCAGACCACCAGGTTCAGGAATTGGAAAATCGAAGGCGTCCGGATTCCCTTCCTTTGCCCACCTTTCAATCTCAGGACCCCCAGGATAACCAAGACCTATTAGCTTTGAAACCTTATCAAAAGCTTCACCGCAGGCATCGTCAAGGGTAGAACCAAGAACTTCGTAGTCTCCAAACTCATTTACTTTGATAATCTGAGTGTGCCCACCTGATGCTAAGAGGGAAAGAAATGGAGGAATGAATTCCTGGGTGGTAATAAAGGGAGAATAAATATGAGCTTCAAGGTGATTAACACCAATAAATGGGATATCAAGAGCGTATGACAAACCCTTTGCAAAGTTCAATCCTACAAGGAGAGAACAAAGGAGACCAGGTCCATAAGTTACAGCAACAGCATCAATTCCACCAACAGCAATATGACTTTCTTTTAGTATTTCTTTTGTCATGGGAAGTAACTTTTGAATATGTTCTCGAGAAGCAATTTCAGGGACAACTCCCCCAAATTTGCTATGGACTTTCTGAGAGTAAATTTTATCGACTACAATTTTGCCGTCTTCAAGTAAAGCAACCCCTGTTTCATCGCAGGAAGTTTCAATCCCTAATATTATCATTTTTTAACCCATATCTTATGAGGCATGACTTCAATGAGTTTATTACTTACTGTAATGGTTGTAATCCTTCCAGTGGGGATAGAATCGGGAGATAAGTAATCAATATTTTTAATAAGGCTCTTTGGACCTTTGATAATTACTACATTTGGAGCGAATTCTATTCCCTTTACAGATGCAATCTTGACTTTCTTCTGGATCAATGAGTCCAGATTGATTTTTATAGAGTCAGGCTCAACTATTTGATAATTCATAACTTTCAACCATGCAGGAAAGATAAGTTCTTCTTTCTTAATCGCCATCTGAAGGGACCCGGGTTGTTTGTTTGGAACTGCAATTATTGGGACAACAGTTCTCAGTATTCGTTGAACCCTTATTTTAGCTGTTATTTCGAGTGTAATTGAGTCACTAGAGACGCTTTTTGTAATAAGGTAATCCAAAGATTCAATTTTTAGGGGATATTTTCTTTGGATTGTTACAACAGAATCCGTTTTTGCATAATACCAGAAAACAATTCCTAACAACAGAGATATAAAAATGGAGATAATGTTTTTTTTACTGGTTAGAATATTAAATTCCATTCACTATAATAGGTTCATTGCCTTTTTGAATTTCACCAACCTCAAATCCTATATCCAGATCTCTTCCAATTACAATCATTCCAATGCCCATATTAAATACTGAAAACATTTCTCTTTCGGGCACTTTTCCTATCCGGCCAATAAATTTGAAGGGAGCAGGAACTTCCCACTTTGAACTGTCTATATAACAGGAGAGCCNTTCGGGAAGAATCCGAGGGATATTACCGAAGAACCCCCCTCCAGTGATATGAGAAAGACCAGTAATGGAATCAAGATGGGGAAAGATTTCCTTGTAATATGATCGGTGGGGTCGAAGCAGTATCTCACCCAGTGGACCTTCCAATTCTGGAATATAATCATCCAGGGAAATATTCGCCTTATAAATGATCGAGCGAATTAGTGAATATCCATTTGTATGAAATCCAGAAGATGGAAGTCCAAATACCTTATCTCCCTCTTTTATCCTGGTTCCGTCAATAATTCTGTCTTTCTCTACAATGCCGGTAATTTGAGCTGCAAGGTCAAATAGAGTTTCTCTATACATACCTGGCATTTCAGCGGTTTCCCCTCCAATAAGAGAACATTCATTCTCGTCACAACTCTTTATCATTCCCTGGATAATAGGGGTTATCACTTCTTCTTCAAGTTTTCCACAGGCAAAATAATCCAGAACATAAAGAGGTTTTGCCCCCATTGTAAGGATATCGTTAACACAGTGATTAACTATATCCTCTCCTATCCCTTCATAACTATTCGCTTCTATTGCAATAAGGATTTTTGTCCCTATGCCATCAATTGAAGATACTAAAACTGGATTTTTGAAGTCAGATGGAACCTGAAATGCTGCTCCAAAATATCCAAGAGAGTTCAGGACAAATTTATTGTGTGTCTTTTGAATTAGAGGTTTTATTCCTTTTAGAATCTCATTAGCTTTGTTTACATCGACCCCGGAATCTCTGTATAGCATTTACATCTTTTCTTTCGCCTTCTGTAGATAGCGCTTTGCTCCTGCGTGGTCAGGATTTGCCTGCAGGATTTCCTGGAAATAACTGATGGCTTTACTATAATTCCCTTCTATGTAAGCCTTTAACCCTTTTTTGTAAAGGTCTGAAATCTGTTGAGATGTAAGAGTTGGCTTTACTTCTTTTTTCTTTTTTTGAACCTTTGGTTTGGGTTTCTTTTCTATCTGTCTCTTTTGCATAAGGCTCAACTTATTCTTCAACTCCTGGATATGTCCTTTTATTGTTTTACTATCCTCCCAGGTTAGGACTCTCTGCCACATTCTAATCGCTTCATTTATATTTCTTGATTCAAGTTTGATTGCTTTTTCCTTTAATGTTGCCACAGTATCTTCTATTGCCTTATCAACTAAAGCCATTCCCTTCTTAGCCTCAATATTCCCTGAATACAACTGGAAAGCTGATTTGAATTCTTTTCTTGCCTCCAAAAGTTTCCCTTCTCGATAATGGTTTCTGGCAGTTTGGACTAATTTCAGCGATGATTTCATATTAGGTGTGAGTGTTTTTGATAACTTAACTGAGAAATTCAGTGTTTGACCCGGCGCAATCCTGATCTTTGCTTGCTTTGCTTTGTGTCCTTGAGAATATACACTGACCAGATATATGTCAGAGGGGATGGAGACTCTCATCTTTCCACTGGAAGGAATAATAACTGTTTTTTCTTCACCATCTTTGTAGATGAGTCTTCCGGGAATTGGTTCTCCAGTATCTTCGTCCATTAAATCCATACTCAGAAGACCTCTTTTTGGTCCTTTAAAGGATTTCGCCTTTATGGAGAAACCGACATTGATTCTCGGTGTAAGAAAGCTTCCTTCTGATGGGAAAATGACATGCTCTAACTTATTCACCCCAAGAGTACCCTTGAATATTCCTTTTTCGTATTGTATTCCAAGGTTAGCATCTCGACCATCGGTTTCTATGATAAAGGATGGCCCGTGAGGTACCGTTAACTTCATTCCCCCAAACAAACCAAATACAAGATTTGCATGAGTACTATCAAGAAAAGCATCAAAGTTAAGAAAATGACTGCGAGGTCCATAACCAACAAATCTACCTCTGCCCATGCCAATAGTTGCTTCAAAAAATTCACCAAAAGCCTTGGTAGCAACCAAATATGCAGATGCAACCTCTGGGGGTCTTGGATCATATCCTTCATCTGCAAAGGTGGTAGTATCGTGACCAAGGGGGGATATCTTTGTTCTATAGGTTATATTTTCGATACCAATGGATACGCTCGGGAAAATTGGATGCTTCATAACTTGATACGATGCATTAAGCACAAAATCCACGCCGCTGTACCAATTAAGACCGATATCCAATTTATTTATAAAGAATTCTAACCCCCCATTGAGGTCTCCAGAAGTGGGATTTTTTGAGCCAAGTGGATAGCTCCCATCCATGTTTATAAAAAGACCTTCAGCGATGTTAGAACTTGGTATATCTATATAGTTTTTTCTTCCAAAACTATGAGCTTGGAGGACATTGGAGAACATAAAAATTAATAAGATAATAAAAGCTATAAATCTTTTCATTATTCCTCCTTTTTATCATTAAAATATTAATAAACTTTCATATCCTGTCAAGGGCTAATTTACACACTTTTTAAATAACAAGGAACATCTTCGCTGTTTTACAAAGTTTTTTAGATTTTCTTTAACCTATTAAATTTTTACTGCACAAAAAATCGAATTTTATTCGAAAATAATAAATTATTCCTTAGGATTTTCTTTTTCCCTCGGAAGCATAAAGGAAACATCGTCCCACGGATGTCTGTACAATCCCTCTTTAAGTCTCTTCTGATCTATCGTATGCCCTATAATTCCTATTGTTCTTCCCAGAACAAAGAGACCATTTAGAACCTCTGTATCTATAATATCTTGGATTTCATCCTTTGTATATTCCAGACTTTTGAAGAGGTCCAGGGAAAGTATTCCTATGCATCCATCAACATTTAATATAAGATTGTTCCTTTTCGTTGTTGTAATTTTTTCCACTTTTAAAGCGTAATTTAGATATTCTGTTTTTGGAAAGTTCTTAAAGGCGTATTCTTTTAGTAATTCCACTCTCTTATCCGGATTTTGCAGGCTTTTTACTCTATGTCCTATTCCAGGAATCAGAATTCCTTTATTTTTCATTTCATCTACAAATTCTCTCGGCTCCATCCCTGTATCATAAGCTTGTTTAAAGTATTTTGCTGCACCCACTACAGCTCCACCAAATCTCGGCCCTATTGTTAATAAACCAGAAGCTACACAGCTCATAAGATCTTTGCCAGCCCTTGCTGTAATTATTGCATTGTGCGCACCAGAAACGCATGGTCCATGGTCTGCAGTAATTTTCAGTACAAGTTCTATAAAATCTGAAGCCCATTGAGGAAACTTCCTTTTAAACCATAAAAGAGATATAACATCACCAAGAGAATAGTTTCCTTTTATTATCTCGGATATCGGAATCCCGGCGTACAGAGGCTCCTCACCTCTGTCATCTGTGATAGTGCAGATTATGTTAGCCTTCTTCCTGATCTTTCCGTCTTTCAGGGCTTCTTTAAAGTCCATTGGTATTTCCTTTGGCTTAATTTCTTCCATCCTTTGAATTTTACCTTCTTTTTTAAGTTCTTCGAATGTCGCTTTGATCTTTTTACCAAAATCATTGAATGATTTAGGCACTATTGCACCAGCTTTGCTTAGAGCCTTGTTTTTTGCATCTGCCGTTTCCAATCTGCTTCCAGCTCTTGCTCCTGCATGCCCGAACTGAACCTCTGTTGGAAATATTTTAGCGCATGTCCCTGTAACCCATATTACTAAAGGTTTTTTTATTTTTTTATTTTTTAAAGCTTCCACAATTTCGTATTCATCCAAACCTCCAACTTCTCCCAAGCATACTGACATTTTAATCTTCGGGTTTTTCTCATATCTCAAGATATGTTCCAGTAGTGTTGAGCAAGGATACCTGTCACCCCCGATTGCGATCCCTTCATAGATACCATTGCTGTTTCTCGCAATAATATTGAACATCTCGTTTAACATTCCCCCGGACTTGGAGACAAACCCAACACTTCCAGGTCTTGTAAGTTTAGATGCAACTATATTTTCTATCGTACCAGCTGTATTTCCTATCCTGAATGCACCAGCAGCCATTCCTCCAACTGTAGCAGGACCTATTATATATTTATTTTCCTTCTTTGATAATGCTATTAGTTCTTTTGCTCTCCTTTCGGGAACTCCTTCAGCAATTACCCCAATCGTTCTTATTGTTTCTGTGTTCAATGCTTCAACAGTTGTTGGATAAGCAGATCTATAAGAAGCAAAATTTACCATTACATCTGCATCAGGAAACTTTTCCACTGCTTCTTTAATCGTTTTGTACATCGGAATGATGATTTCCTTAGATCCAAAAAAGAATCTATGGCTTCCGCTCCTCGTAGGAGTAATTATTGCCACAACACTGGGCTTTTCTCTCCTGCAAATATAATCAAAATCCAACATTCTCTGGATAGCTCTCTCTTGATTTCCATAAACGATTACTTCAGTATTTTTGTCAAAAAGGATATATTCTGGTTTCATTTAATACTCCTTTAGAGCCATTGCAACTATCTCTGTCATATGAAGTTCGGGCCCATAAACCTTCATAGGTACATTTATCTCTTCTCCAAGCTCTTTCATTAGACTTAAACCTGTTTTGTAATTCGGACCTCCCCTTCGCACAAATATCTTTACATTATTTTCTCTGAGTTTTTCNTGATAATCTCTCAGAGCTCTTATAATTCCTTTGAACGTGTTGGCAACATCAGTGAAGTTTGCTATTCCTCCACCAATTATCAGAATNTTACCTTTCGGATCTTTTTCTCTGGTCATCAAATCTAAAATAGTCTTTGCATACTCGTATGTCTCGTCCTCTTTTGGATTTCCTGAGTATTCCCCATAATTTGCAAGTTCGTTTCCGTATCCAAGATCTACCACTGTATCAGCATAGATTACACTTGCACCTCCACCTGCAACCAATGTCCATACTCTTCCCTTAGGATTTAAAACTGTAAGTTTTAAAGAAGCGCCTGTTTTTTCATCTAATTCTTTTACGTATTTCTCTTCTGTAGAAAGTTTTCTGCCAAAAGGAGCTGGGAACTCTAAATTTCCCCATTTTGAGCTATTTTCCCAATAAGATGTGTCATCTATTCTTCCTACAAGGTCAATGGGTATGATTTTTCCACTAACAACAGTAAAGGGGTTTATCTCTAAATATGCGAACCCAAGTTTTTTGTAGAGATCAAATAAAGCTTTTGTAAACATTGCGGTTATCTCTTTATCCTCAAAATCCGGGATTTTTTTCATTATTTTATCTACTGAAGCACTCTCTATTATATCAATGTGTATCTCTACGACAGACTCCCAATTCTCTTCTATATCTACTCCACCTTTTAATGAAAAGTAGATCCTATCTCCCTTTCTATCAGATTTTATCGCTAAATAATATTCTCTTTCATGTTTTACATAGGCTTCTATTAAAAAATGTGTCAATTCCCCATGGGTCTTCCCAATTGTAACTTCTTTCCCCATTTTTTCTTTAATGAACTTCTTAGCTTCTTCTAACCCAGCATTTAAGAGTATCAATTTATTCTTTCTTCTTTTCCCAAAGAGTTGATCGGGTTTTACGACAAGCCTTTCATTCCTCAGCCATGGATATTCTTCTTCTAACCTATCGAGCTTTTCTACTGCACTTATTAGAACATATCTCTTTTGTAGAGCAAATTCCTCAGGAAGGTACTCTGCAAGAAGCCTTTTCCCATCATACTCTCTTATTCCTCTTTGCGCCATATATTCACCTCATAATTATTTTATATTCTTAATTATATAGTCTGCAAACTCGGAGGTTGAAACCTTTTTTGCTCCTTCCATCTGATAAGCCAGATCAAATGTTACGATTTTCTCATTAATCGTTCTACTTATTCCTTCATAGATCAAATTTGCCGCTTCCTTCCATCCTATATATTCAAGCATGGATTTTGCTGTTAAAGTGAGAGCTGTTGGATTCGCAACATTTAAGCCTGCAAATTGCGGCGCAGTACCATGTGTAGCCTCAAATTGTGCTACCTCATCACCAAAATTTCCACTAGAAGCTACGCCAAGACCGCCAACCTGACCTGCAGCTGCATCTGCAAGATAGTCTCCATTGAGATTCGGTGTTGCTATAACATCATATTGATCAGTGTATACAAGCATTTGTTGTAGCATGTTATCTGCCAGTCTATCGTTAATCAGAATTTTATCCTCGGGAATTTTCCCACCAGATTTTTTTAATTCCTCCTCTGTTAGGATTTTGTCTCTGAACTCTTCTTTTGCAACTTCGTATCCCCATTCTCTGAAAGCTCCTTCAGTAAATTTCATAATATTCCCTTTCTGAACAAATGTAACACTTTTTCTTTTATTATCTATAGCATATTGAATTGCTTTTCTAATCAACCTTTTTGAAGCAAATTCGCTCATCGGTTTTAAACCTATTCCAGAATCTTCTCTTATTTCTATTCCAAATCCTTCCTTCAAAAATTTTATTACTTTTTTACATTCCTCTGAACCCTTTTTCCATTCTATTCCAGCATAAACATCTTCAGTATTTTCTCTAAATATTACCATATTCATTTTTTCAGGATGTTTCATCGGACTTGGTACCCCTTTTATCCAATAAACTGGTCTGACGCAGGCGTATAGATTTAAAAGCTGGCGAGATGCCACATTAAGACTTCTATAACCTCCACCAACTGGTGTTGTTAAAGGCCCTTTTATCGAGACTTTGTATTCTCTCATTGCATCAAGTGTTTCCTTGGGCAGATATTCATCATACTTTTCTTTTGCTTTCCCTCCAGCATATATTTCAAGCCATTCGATTTTCTTTTCTCCATTGTACGCTTTTTCCACTGCAGTATCAACAATCCTTTTCATCGCCGGCGTTATATCTGCTCCAATTCCATCTCCTTCTACAAAGGGTATTATCGGGTTATTTGGGACAGTCAATTCCCCATTTACTATCGTTATCTTTTCTCCCTGTTTATTCTCTTTTTTCATACTATTACCTCCTCTTTGCTGTATAAGGGAGCAAACCCCCTGATAAGATTACATCTTTCTGTCTGGTTGAAAGTGCATATTTTATAGTAAACTCTCTATTTTTTGTTAAATTTTTTACAGTTATGTCTTTTCCGGCTTTCAATTCTTCAATGATATTGGGCATTTCTAAAGTATCACCCTGTTCTATCTCATTATAGTCTTCCTCATTTTTGAAAACAAGCGGGAGGATTCCGAAATTCAGGAGATTTGCATGATGTATCCTTTCAATAGACTTGGCTATCACAGCTTTTACGCCTAAATACATTGGGCAAAGAGCAGCATGCTCTCGTGAAGATCCCTGTCCATAACTCAAGCCGGCAACAATGATATTGTGAATGTCCTCCTGTTTGTTAGCAAGACACCTTTCTGGAAATGTCGAGTCTACATTCTCGAAAACAAACTCAGCATATTTAGGTACATTTGATCTATATTTTAGTCTTGCTCCAGCTGGCATTATATGATCTGTTGTTATTAGATCACCTACTTTCAGCATTACTTCTCCTTTAATAACAGAAGGCAGGGGTGTATTTTTAGGAGCTGACTTGATATTTGGACCTCTGAATATCTCTTCCTTTTTCCCTTGAGATGGAAATATAAACATAGAATCATCGATAAAAAACTTTTTTGGAAGTTTTATTTCTGGATATTTGATTCCCATACTTTCCAAATCTCTTGGGTCTGTTATCTTTCCTGTAATTACACTAGCTGCAGCTGTCTCAGGTGATACCAGGAATAGCTGGGCACTTTTTGTACCTGATCTTCCCAAAAAGTTTCTATTACTTGTCCTTAAAGAAACTGAGTTTGTTCCAGGGGCAAAGCTGTTTCCAATACAGAAACCGCATGCACTTTCCAGTATTCTTGCTCCACTTTTTACCAAACTCTCTAAAGCTCCTGATTTTGCTATCATTTCCAAAACCTGTCTTGATCCAGGTGCTATTCCGAATTCTATAGCTTTATGAGTTATCTTTCCTTTCAGTATTTCTGCAACTATTGAAAGATCCCTAAAAGAGGAGTTCGTACAAGAACCTATCACAACCTGATCTACTTTTATTCCCTCAACATTTTTTACTTTCTTTACATTTCCAGGGTTGTGAGGGCATGCTACCATAGGCTCTAATTCACTTAAATCTATCTCTATCTCTCTTTCATATTCTGCATCAGGATCAGCTTTTAGCTCTACCCATTGGTCTTCTCTACCCTCTGCTATCATAAATTCTTTTGTAACCTCATCACTCGGAAAGATAGAGGTTGTTACACCTGTTTCAGCACCCATATTTGTAATAGTGGCTCTTTCAGGTACGGTTAGATTTCTAACACCTTCACCGCCGTATTCCAACGCACATCCCACATTACCTTTTGTAGTAAGTATCTCGAGAACTTTCAAAACAATATCCTTTGCAGAAACCCATGGTTTTAGTTTTCCTTTTAGGTTTACTTTGATTACCTTTGGATATGTTATATAAAATGGGCCTCCTCCCATTGCAACAGCAACATCCAATCCACCTGCACCCATAGCCATACTTCCTATACCCCCTGCTGTTGGCGTGTGACTGTCACTTCCCAGTAATGTTTTTCCAGGTCTTGCAAATCTTTCCAGATGAACTTGATGACATATACCATTCCCGGCCCTTGAATAGATTATTCCATACTTAGAAGCAACGCTTTTTAAGTATTTATGATCATCAAAGTTTTCAAACCCAACCTGAATAGTATTGTGGTCTACATAACTAACCGATAGTTCTGTTTTAACCTCGGAGAAACCGAGTGTCTCAAACTGAAGGTAAGCCATTGTTCCAGTTGCATCTTGTGTTAGAGTTTGATCTATTTTTAAACCAATTTCTCCGAGGTTTTCCATTCTACCATCAATAATGTGTTTTTCTATGATCTTATCAAATATATTTTCACCCATTTTCTTACCTCCATATAATTTTAAAACACCAACTAGAAGCAGGAATTATTAAAATTCCATATTCAGAAAGTATGGTAGTAATCTTTAATTAATTGTCAAGAGCTATAGTTGAAACTTCGGCAATTCCATATTTTTTCCTTATTTAAGACGGATATAGATAATTTTTTCCCTTTCTAAAATAACCTTACCCACAGGAAATCTTTTACTGCTCCTGACATACTTTTTTTCGGTATAACTAACAGGCACAATTGAAGCGTTTTTCAGTTTGCTAAACCTCGCCGCATAAAACGCTGCTTCCTGGATATCCTCCATGGGAGGAGGTTTATTCTTATCTTTAAGTCGAAGAATCGTATGAGAGCCAGGGGCATTTTTGACATGAAGAAATACATCATAAGGACGAGCATAAGAGAATGTAAGTTCATGGTTGGACTCTGCACCTTTCCCCACAAGGACCTTATATCCATTCTTAGTTGTAAATTCTCTTACCTTATGGGGAACGCCCTTTATTTTTTTCTCCTCCTTTCTTACAATGGATTCTTTTTCAAATTCTTCAAGAACTCCTGCAGATTTAACCTTTTCTCTTTTCTTCTCAAGGCCCCGAAGTTCTCTCTCAAGGTTCTTTCTCTTCCTTTTTGCCACTTCTGCTTTTTTCTTTTCTTTTTTATACAACTGAAAATATCTCTGGGCGTTCTCCTGAAGAGAAAGATTAGGATTAAGTAAAATCTGTAATTCTCTATCAAGATATTGAAGCTTCACTTCTTTTTTGTCTGGTTCTATTTTGCTCTTGTGGGTTAACAGAGCTTCTCCCTTTAATCTATAAATAGAAAAATCTTCGTTGGATAAAAGTTCTTCTAATGTTTTCCTAACTTTTCTTATTCTTCTCTCCAAAAAATGTAAGATTTTATCTCTCTTCTCTTCCTTTTGGTCCAACTCACGCCTTTCTTTAAAATAATGGACTACTGCTTCATTCATCCAAGGAAACTTTCTGCCCACCGATAGAGCAAAGGGAGATAGTATATCAGAAAAAACAGTTGGTTGATATTTCCTCTCACAAAAATCTTCGACAACCTCTCTACCCTTTTCCCTCAAGCGATTTATAAAGCCTACTGAGAGCCCTTGAATCTTCGACCCCTGTAAAATTGCATCGATAAGTTCTTCCTTATCCGCTTTCAATATATTCAGACCAGTTGGAGACTCTGGTATTTCATAGATTCCCCTTTTTATTCCTTTATAGGAATAGATGATCTTATCTTCTTTTAAAAACAAACAATCAGCCCGTCTTCCAAAAAATTCAAATACGATTTTTAGCCCACCATTCGTTTCTATTATTAAGAGGCGATCAAGCCCTATTTGTTTAATTTCTTTTACCCCTTCCCCTTTAAAGAAGGAGGGGAAAAAAACCTCACCTTTTATCCCTTCCAAGGATAGATGAGAATAATTGGGATTGAGATTGGCAGTTATTGCTTTCCTCTCGAAATTTATTGAAACTCTATTTTCTGACCTCCTGACATCTCTTATTCTTCTATTCTGAAGCGAATCAAGTTCTTTTAAGAGATAGTGAAGGACAATGCCTGTAAACATCTTCATTTCCTCCTTTCTCTAAGTTCAATCAATATGTTCTCTTTTTTTTCCTACACCAGCAAGGTAAGAAGCGAAAATAGAAATAAAATAAAGAAAGAATAAGGGAAGAGAAGCTATAAGCATTGTTACGATGTCAATTGTTGGAGTTATCACAGCCGCAGCTACAAAAATTGAGACGAGAGCAATTCTCCATTTCCGAATTAGAAGAGCAGGGGTTAAAATACCCAATTTGGTTAATAGAAAAAAGAAAACAGGCATCTCAAAAGATATACCAAAACCTCCAAGAATCCACAATAAAAAACTAAAATATCTCGATACGGAGATAAGAGGAGACATAACATCCATTTGAAAAGATAAAAGCATCTTCAGGATATAAGGCAGAAATACGAAATAGGCAACCGCAACACCACCATAGAAGAATATCACCAAAGACACAAGTAGGGGTGCAGTGTATCTTCTTTCATTTCTTGTGAGTGCCGGTGCTACAAAGAGATAACCCTGATGAAGGATTAGGGGAATAGTAGCCACAAATCCAGCCATTAAACTAATCTTTACACGAATGAACAATGCCTCTTGGGGCGCAAAAAAAAAGTCTTTACGACATAACTTGTAAATAATCTTATCAAATCATCTGAAACTGGATAGAGTAAACTACTTGCAATAATAAAAAATAAGAGAGAATAAATTATTCTTTTTCTTAAATCTTCAATATGATCCCAGAAACTCTCTTCCATCTTCAATTATGCTCCATCCATGCCCAGGTAGCCGCCCCCACTGGCCCTGCCTGATCTCCCAATTCTGCTATCTTTATCTCAATTTCTTCAGGGAAGAGATGAACAAAAGGCTTATTTCTTTGTAGACTTTGGATAATTAAATTCCCTGATTTTGATATACCACCAGCAAGGACTACGAGATCAGGATCAAGAATTGCAATTATATTTCTGATCCCGATCCCGAGATAAAAACCAAATTCATTTACCACCTTAAGCGCGTGAGGCTCGTTCCTTGATGCCCTCTTAAATAACTCCTCAACCGTGATATCCTCTCCGGATAGGGATTTATAACGACTCATTAGAGCATAAGCACCAATATAAGATTCAAGACAACCCCTCTTGCCGCAGTGACAGATGGGACCGGTTGGATCTATCGTGTGATGACCAAATTCCGAAGCATACCCCCGGGCTCCAGCCCAAATTTTTCCATTTACAACCAGAGCTCCTCCTACACCTGTCCCGAGAGTAAAACCTACCACAACTGAATACCCTCTTCCTGCACCGTATAGTGCTTCTCCAAGAATACAGGCATTGGCATCATTGAGCACATATACAGGACAGCCGGTTTCTTTCTTTAAGAGTTCCTGAATATTTATCTCCTTGATCGTTGGAAGATTAGGACAATTATAAACTTTACCAGAACTAACAAAACCTGGAATATCAACTCCAATTATGGTTTCGGGGCTTGGCTTGTATTCAGAAATGGTCTTCAGTATTTCAGATATAACGTTTCTTGGGTTAATTGGTATTCTTCTAAAATTCGATATTTTCCCCCTTCTTACCCAACCTGCCTTTATATTTTGACCTCCAACATCGATCCCTAAAACTTTAGAATCAAATTTACCCAATTCTAAAAACCTCCTTTCAAAATAGACTTTATCTTTTGTCTCTGTCACTCTCCGTACTCTTCCGATTAATGAGCGCCTTTCGCGAAAGGTCTATCTTGCCATCATCACCAACCCTTTTTACCTTTACTCTAACCTCATCTCCTACTGAAAGGACATCTTCAACCTTATTTACATGGTAGTGAGCAATCTCACTTATATGCAGCAACCCATCTTTGCCTCCTCCAATAGAAACAATCGCTCCAAAAGGTAGTATCTTCTTTACCACACCTTCATACACCTCTCCTGGCTCCACCTCTTTGATCGTTCCTCGAATCATCGATTCGGCCATTTCCACCGATTCCTTATTATCGGCAGAAATGGTGATAATTCCCTCTTCATCATCTATCTCAATTTCCGCATTGCTCTTCCGTGTTATATCCCTGATGTTCTTACCCGCAGAACCAATGATTAGACCTATCTTCTCAATGGGCACTTCCAATTTTGAAATTCTAGGCGCGTATTCAGATAATGATTCCCTTGGGCGAGGAATGGTTTTTTCCAACTTCTCAAGTATCTCCAACCTACCCTCTTTTGCTCTTCTTATTCCTTCCTCTATTATATCAAGGGATAAGTCCTGAATCTTAGTATCCAGCTGAATTCCTGTTATACCTTTCCTCGTGCCAGAAACTTTAAAATCTAGATCACCCATATAATCTTCGTCACCCATAATATCTGTCAACAAACGGTAGTCATCGCCTTCTTTTATAAGACCAATTGAAAGCCCTGCAACATGGGATTTCACTGGAATGCCAGCATCCATTAGAGCTAGAGAAGAGGCACAAACGGTAGCCATAGAAGAAGAGCCATTTGACTCAAGAATATCAGAGACCACTCTAATAGTATATGGAAATTCATCTTCCGAGGGAATAACAGGCTCAAGAGAAGATTCTGCCAGGATTCCATGTCCTATCTCTCTCCTTCCAGGTCCTCTCATCCACCTAACTTCACCGACTGAAAAGGGTGGAAAATTGTAATGAACCATAAACCTTTTATAATCTCCTCCAATCAGACGCTCTAATTTTTGTTCATCTTTCTTTGAACCGAGTGTCACAGTAGAAAGGCTTACCGTTTCTCCACGCTTGAAAATGGCAGAACCATGAGGCCGTGGTAGACTACCTACCTCACATCCAATTGGCCGAATTTCATCAAGCAATCGCCCATCTATCCTTCTGCCTTCTTTAAATATCATTTCCCTCATCCTCTTTTTTTGGTATTCCTGGATAATTTTTTCAATCAGATACCACTTTTCTTCTGGATAGTCAATTTTAAGATTTTCTATTATCTCCCTTCTGAAACTTTGCCTTTCAATCTTTACTGGAATGGTATTCAATTTTTCAACAGAACTACCTACCCTATCAATAATCTCTTTTTTTAAATCTTCTGGTATCTTCTGGGTATTATAGGCTCGGTCTGGCTTACCCACTTTTTCGGCCAGTCTCTCTTGAAATTGAACCACCTTTTTTATCTCTCGATGAGCTAATTGTACTCCAGTAAACACCGTATCCTCATCAACCTCATTCATCTTACCTTCTATCATCGTAACTGAAGAAGAAGTTCCCGCAACTATCATCTCCATCTCACTCTGCTCTAACTGACCGACAGTTGGGTTGATTATAAACTGCCCACCAACCAAACCTACCCTTACAGCCGCAATTGGCCCATTAAAGGGGATATCAGATATGGTAAGTGCAGCAGATGCTCCAGAAACGGCCATTGATTGAGTATCATTTTCCTGATCGTGTGAGAGAACGAGAACAATAATCTGAATTTCATTAGAATAATCCTCCGGAATTAAAGGGCGAATCGGCCTATCAATCAATCTGGAGATTAAAATTTCTTTCTCAGAAGGTCTACCTTCTCTTTTATAGAACCCACCCGGGATAATTCCTGCAGAATATGTCCGTTCCAGATAATCCACCGTGAGAGGTGTAAAATCAAGGTCTTCTTTTAATTCCCATTTCGAACAAGCTGTTGCAAGAACCACTGTGCCCCCTGAAGAAACACTAACAGAGCCTGGTGCTTGTCTTGCATATTTTCCTGTCTCAAAACTTATTTTCTTATCCCCTATAGTTATTGAATCAGTCCATTCCATAATATCTCCATCAAACTCTGAGTTTTAGTTCTTTTTTTATATTTTTGAATCTCTCATAGTCTCTCCTCCGTAAATAATTCAGCAATCGCTTTCTCCGTGAGGCTAAAATCTCCAAACCTCTTCTTGAATGAAAATCTTTTTTATGTCTCTTTAGGTGCTCGGTTATGTCCTTAATTCTCTCGGTAAGCAGTGCTATCTGAACCTCTGGAGAACCAGTATCACTTTTATCTCGTCTAAATTTTCGGATTATCTCTTCTTTTTTCTTAAAGCTTAGTTCCATTTATAAGCCTCCTTAAGACTATTTATAATTTCCTCTTTATTTCTATCTATATTTTCTTTCAACAACTCTTTTGATGAGAAATATTTCTGCTTTCTTATAAACGAATAGATGGTGCATTGGATATTTTTTCCATAAAGATCTCCTGAAAAATCCAATAGGTGCGCTTCAATCTTGCGCTCTTTTATCCCATAAGTGGGCGAAGAACCTATATATAGCATAGAAGGAAATTCCTCATCATCAATCTTTGCAATTGAAGAATATACACCTTCAGGAGGGAGCAATTTGTATTCAGAATCGAGCTCTATATTTGCCGTTGGATATCCCAGGTCTTTACCTAGGCCACTTCCAGAGATTACAATCCCTGTTAGTGAATATGGACGATTAAGGACTCTTTCTGCTCTCTTTAATTGTCCTGAACGGATGAATTCTCTTATCATTGTGCTTTTTACAGGTTGTCTGTTAACCTTTACCTCAGGATGAACTATTACTTCAAAACCTAAATTTCTACCCGTTCTGGCCAAAAACTCTGCGTCTCCCTTCCTTCCCTTTCCAAAATTATGATCATACCCTACGATCATCCCATCTGGATTCAATCTCTCTTTAATAACTTTTTTAATAAACTCATTCGGCTCCATACTGGAAATTTCCGAATCAAAATCAAGGAAAATCACATTTTTTACTGAAAGGTCTTCTAAAAAATTTATCTTCTCTCGATCACTAGTTAGGAGAAACGGATTAGTGGCTTTGCCAAGAGCAACACAAGGATGAGGCGAATAGGTAAGAACAGAAACCTCTCCATTTTTTTTACCTTCGGCGATCAAATTCTGGTGTCCAATATGAACACCATCGAAGTTCCCCATAGTGAGAAACCCGGAGATGGAAGGAAGATCCTTCCAATTATGGACGGTAGAAGACTTTGACGGGTTGCACTGCATATATTTTACCTTTACCTATACCAAGAAGGCTTCCTCTCCTGTCTTTTACCTGATATAAGCCTTCGGGATAGAATCCTCGAACTTTGCCTCCATGAACAAAATCCCAAATTCCCTCTTCTTCGAGAGTTATTGTGGAGAGATGTGGCAAAGCATCTTGTAGGGGTATGACCTCAAAATTACCTTTTCGGATATCATTTAATTTCCAGGCGTTGTTAATATTGTATGGTTCTACCTTTATTCTAACCAATTTACTTAAATGAGCTCCGCATCCGAGAGCCTTTCCTATATCGCGAGCAAGAGAACGCATATAAGTTCCACGATGAGCCACACATCTAATCTGGAAGAAGGGAAGAGAATAATCAAGGAGTTCGATTTCCTTTATATACACTTCCCTTTCGGGCAAATCTCTAACTTCTTCACCCCTTCTTGCTTTTCTATAGAGCCTTTCTCCATTCCTTTTTACCGCACTATAGAGGGGAACCTTCTGTAAAAATTTCCCCTGGAATTTAGAAAGGACTTCTTCTATTTTATCTCTCGAAAATTCAGGAACAACATATTCCTCAATAACTTCACCATCTGGATCATCGGTGTCAGTAATCACACCTAATCTAACTGTGCAAATATATTCCTTAAATTTTCCTATATATTCCATCAATTTAGTCGTTTTTCCATACAGAATTGCCACGAGACCCTCAGCAAATGGGTCAAGAGTACCTGCATGACCAGCTTTTTTTAAATGAAGCACTTTCTTTACTTCATTCAAAAGTTCAGTGGTTCTTATGCCTGGAGATTTATCTACAAGAATTACTCCATCAGAAGGAATATTGTGCTGAAATCCTGTAGTTTTGAGTCTTGAATTCATAAATTTCTTGATCTACTGAAAGGTCAAAACGAAAGTCCTTGTACATAATTCCTGCCCCGAAAGTTGGACCAACTCTTTTACCTACTCTATCAATAAAATAACCGGATCTTAAGGAAAAGAGTTCATTAAAGGTATATTCAAAACCAAGGGCTTTCCAAGTATCTCCCCATATCCCACTAAAATCAGTCCAATTATCCATACCCACGAGAACCTTAATTAAGTCTCCATTTACTCTCAACTGGTGACGTTCGTTTTCAAGGATAGAGAGTGAAGAGCCAAGCCTCAGGGTGCTCGGAAGAGGATCAGAGTCTCCACCTTCAATATAACTGATATCAGGTCCAATATTTTGCACTGAAGCACCAAGCCTCAAGACCTCAAACCACTTCATATCCAGAAAGTAGACATCAAGAAGATCATTCCACCTGTAAAAAACAGAACCGTCCACAGCCCAGGCCTGCCCTGTTCCACCCTGCATCCTCACACCCGTAATATTTGCTAACCATTCGATTACCATATCTGGAGCAAGAAAAGAATATATATATTTCATACCAACGGAAACACCTAAATTTTCAGAAATCGCCATAATCCCGGATACCTTAGCGGAAACATCGTAAGTAATCCAGTTCCAGGATCGAGAACTATCGCCCGCTTCTGTTTCTCCAGTGGTAAGATAGGTTACAGCACTGGAAAGACTAAAATCTTTGCTCAAAGGCAAAAGGAAACTCATATACTCATAATACATTCCTTGATACAAGCCTGGTAGCCAGTTTGCGTGTTGAAGACCAAGCATTTTCTTATCCTTAAAAGCCAGCGCTGCATCATTATAATAAGTAGAGAATATATCTCCCTCCGCCGAAGTAAATGCTCCTCCCATGGAAGTTGCTCTTGAACCAGGAAATATCATTAGGAAAACTGCTCCTGCTTCTAAGGAATCCCCAACAGCGGGTAGGGAACAAAATAATAAAACTCCTACTATCAAACCTTTTTTCATCAATCCCCCTGTAATACTTTTAAATCAACTCTTATTTCCTCAACTTTTATAGAATAACACAAAACACTCCAATGTCAACCCCAAAGCACCTATCCTACATCTATAAATTCTGAATCCTTCCTGATTTTCTTGAGGTTTTCCCTAAATCTATCTTCCAAACCTCTATCAAGGATTATCTTTACCGCATTCCTTACCCTCCCAATCATCCTTCTGTCTTTTAAAGGATCAAAAAACCGAAAATCCGGGAAACCATGCTGCCTGGTACCGAAAAATTCCCCAGGACCCCTTAGGTAAAGATCAACCTCTGACAATTTAAAGCCGGAAGAGTTTTTCTTAATGGCTTTGAGTCGATTCTTAGCTTTATCTGTTATATCCTGGGAAGAGGCAATCATTATAAAATATGACCTCTCCCCACCTCTTCCGATTCTTCCTCTAAGCTGGTGAAGTGTAGCGAGGCCAAATCGATCAGCATTTTCAACAACCATAATATTAGCCTCTGGAACATCCACACCTACTTCAATAACGGTAGTCGTGATAAGAATATCAAAGTCTGAACCTCTAAAACCTTTCATTATTATTTCCTTATCCTCTCTTTTCATTTTACCGTGCAAGATTCCAACCTTAAGGTCACGGAAGTATTTTTCCTTTAGATTGTCTGCCTCCTCTTCGATGGAACGGAGGTCTAAAGTTTCAGATTCCTCTATAAGTGGTAAAACAATGTAAGCTTTGACCCCTTCTTTCTTATTTTTTTCCCGAATCCATTCATATACATATTTTCTTTTTTCTGTATTCTTTACCCACCTTGATACAGGAGTGATCCGTCCGGGTGGCATTTCATCAATAGTGGAAACATCTAATTCCCCATAGACTGAAAGTGCAAGGGTTCTTGGAATAGGGGTGGCAGTCATCACAAGGGTATCAGGTTCATTTCCCTTCTTCTGAATTTCTGCCCTCTGAGTTACACCGAAGCGGTGTTGTTCATCTATTATCACAAACCCAAGATCAGGAATATTTACATCTTCTTCAAGCAAAGCATGGGTTCCTACAATAATGCCCCTCTTTTCTTGGATCTCTATTAGCACCTTTTCTCGCTCCTCTGGATTCATACCCCCTACCAAGAGCCAATAGGGAACAGATAAGGACGATAAAAATTCGCTAATCACAAAGAAATGTTGATAGGCAAGAATCTCCGTAGGCGCCATAAAGACTGAATGAAATCCATTACTTGCAGCAATAAGCATTGTTGCTATAGCAACAACTGTCTTCCCTGACCCCACATCACCCTGAAGAAGCCTATTCATAGGATATGAGGAGTTCATATCTCTTTTGATCTCCGAGAGAACTTTCTCCTGGGAGGGTGTAAGTTTAAAGGGGAGGGAAGAAATAAATTTGTTCTCTAACCCCGATTGGATATTAAAGGAAAAACCTGCCTCACTCTTTAATTTTCTTCTTCGAAGTGCGAGAAACAATTGCAAATAAAATAATTCATCAAAAGCGAGTCTTTTTTTTGATTTTCTCAAAAGATCTTTACTAAGAGGGAAGTGCAAATTTGATAATGCAAGCTTTATCGGGACTAAATCATGTCTTTTTCTAACCTCGAAAGGCAAAGGGTCATCAATTTTGTCCAATAGTTCCTTAAGTAAGTAATTTATTGTCCTCCTCATAAATCTTTGACCAAGACCCTTTGTTAATGGATAGATGGGAATAATCCTACCTGTATGAATGAGTTCTGATTCTTCTTTAGTCAGGAATTCATAGTCTGGATTTACAATCTGAAAACCCTGAAAATAATCCACGGTTCCGCTTATAAAGATGTGATCACCCTTTTTAAATCTTTTTTTCACCCATTCTTGATTGAACCAGCGCCCTGTAATCATGCCCGTTCTATCGTATAGGACAACATCGGTTAAAAGCTTATTTTTCCTACTCCTTCTGGAACTAACTGAGATTACATCCCCTTCCACTGTCACCTCTTCCCCAACGTTTACATCACTGATAGGCTTTATATCACTTCTATCAAGGTATCGTCGAGGGGGTAAATAAAGGAATTCCCGCACTGTTAAAACCCCTAAGCGGGCCACTAGTTTTAATCTCAGAGGTCCAACACCCTTTACCCACTGAATTGAATCGTCAAGACACAGGGAAACCATTTAAAAGAAAAAGGCTTCTAATAGAAGTCTTTTTAATTCTTTATTAAGTTTTATTTCTCCAAAGAAAAAGTGTAAGGAAAGCTAAGCCGAACCGCTACAGGTTTATCCCTCTGCATTGCAGGAGTAAACTTTAACTGCTCTGCCATTTTCACAGCCACCTGGTCAAGAGCTGGATATAGAGACTTTACAAGGATAACCTTTCTCACCTTACCCTTCGTATCAATCCATAACTCAAGAAAAACTGTGCCTTCAATTCCTAACTTCCTTGCAGTCTCTGGATATATAGTCCTATCTTTCACTTCTTGCAGATTTAATGCCCTGGGAGGTGTTGAATATGGAACAAATTTCGGAGGCTCAAATTCCACTTCCGCTTCCTTTTTCTCCCTCCCTGTAAAATCTGTCTTCTGAATAGTCTCTTGCTCCACTTCTTCATCACTCTTCGCGGCAACAGGCATTTTCGGCTTTGGGGGTGGAGGTGGCTTTACTATATTTTTAAGTTGAGGCGGCAGTTTTCTCACCGCAACTCTGTGTTTAACCTTCGGCTGGTAAACCTTCGTTTCTTGCTTTGGGATAAACATAAATCCCGCAATAAAAATCACAAGGCTTATAAAAATCCCCATTCTCATATGTAGAGGGTAAAGTTTTATTAGATCGAAACCATTATCATCCATCCGTCACCCCCTTTTCTTATTTGTGGCAAGGGATATTTTGAGTACAGATGCATTCACGAATCGATCAAAAACATTTTCAACCAGTTTATAATTGGTAGCCTCGTCACACCTAACAGAAACAATGATATCCGGGTTGATCTGTTTCTTCCCACTCATAATGGGAGTAATCTTATCCACAGAAACAAGAGCATCATCAATGGAAATCATACCATTCTTGGCAAGCCAGACATGAGTGAGATTCTTCGTCGGTATCTTCTCTGCTGCCTCTGCCAGTGGTATAATTACCTTAAGGCCTGTTTCTGCTCTAAAGACTGTTGTTACCATAAAGAATATCAAGAGGAGGAAGGCAATATCCGCCATTGAACATGTAGGTATTACTGCCTGAAGTCTCTCTTTTCTCAGATTCATAATCTATCTCTCTTCTGAAGATGGCGCAAGAGAAACACGTTCTGCGCTTCCTAATTTCAATTTATCAAAAGCATTGACCATATACTGATAATGTGCTTTTGGATGAGTCTTTATGGAAAAAATCGCATTTTTATTCCTGATGAGAATCTCTTTTACTTTATCAGTTAATTCATCCTGATCAACAGGCTCGCCGTTTAACCTTATTTTGCCTCTCTCTTCAACATACACCTTCTGTATATTCTCTGATTTAACCTTTACCTTTTGACCCTTCTCGGGGAGCACAATCTGCAAGCCCATTTCATTGCTAAAGACTGTTGTAACCATAAAGAATATCAAAAGGAGAAAGGCTATATCTGCCATTGAAGCAGTGGGAATCTCCGCTTTCCTTTCCTGCCTCTCCCTGAGTTTCATTTACGCCTCCAGTATTGTATCCATCAGAGCAGAAGCAGCTTCTTCCATAGAGCGGGTAAATGCATTTACTTTCGTTGAGAAGAATGCGTGAGCTGCTGAAATGGGAATAGCAAGCCCTAAACCGGTAGCAGTTGTAATCAGAGCTTCAGAGATACCGGACGCAACCAGGGTTGGTTCAACTGTTCCTGCAAGGGCTATAGCATTAAAAGCCCTAATCATACCAGAAACTGTTCCAAGGAATCCAATCATAGGAGCAATATTCGAAAGAGACGCAAGAATCAACATCCCTCTATCAAGAAAAGCTAACCCTCTTGTTGCCGACCTTGTCAGGGTCTCTTCCAGAACCTCCCTCTCTTTACCTACTTGCTTGAACTTTTCAAGAGTAGGTCGAAGAACATTGGCAGCAGGAGAAGGAACCCTTCTACAATATCCAATTGCAGAAGCAACTCCAGATTCCTTGAAGATTTTTATGAGTTTCTCTGCAAAATCTTCAGGGTCAACGCCTATACGGGCAAATGTTATTAATCTCTCTATTACGTAGGCAAATCCAATGATTGCGCAAGTAAGCAATAACCACATTGCCCATCCACCTCTAGTAAAGAAATCGACCGCAGCGTGCATAAAACCTCCTTCTTCTTTTACCTAAATTAAAATTTAGGTGAGTTAAACATATCACTTTGAAATCCATCTATAATATATAGTGATTCCGATGAGTGTCAAGAGGGCAGATCCGAGTATGGAATAGGCTTCAAAAGAATTGGCTCTTAACATTCCTTTTATCAGTGGAAAAAGATCAGCGGGATCTGCCTTTGAAAGGTTAGTTCCATAGTAGAATATGCGGTAAAAATGGATAAATGTTGAACCAACCAGAAATGCAGCACCCACTATTGGCAGAACCCAGATCCCTTTACGCTCTATTAGTGGAAGAAGTCTCTTTATGATCAATCCATAAATATAGAGTGAAATAGTGAACAGAAGAATACCAATTGCAAACAATAATTCAAAAGGAATATTAACTCTCATTTCTACCTTTTGGGTTCTACAACTTTTCTGAAGCGGAGAGCTCCAAGCAAAGATAACAAACCAGAGACAAAGAATAAAACATATGCAATAATCTCGATACTCCCTGCCATCTTTAAATTTCCCTGAATCACGGATGAGTATAACTTTAGAACTGCATAGAGAAGAATTCCTGAAGGAGCTACGAGAATAAATTGCCACTCTGTCCTTTTCCTCAAAACCCGCTCAAACCTCTTCGCTATGATTCCAAAGATCACAAAGGTAACCCAGAGAAAGATAGCAGCTACAATCATTATCCAGCTACTCACAAAACCCATTTTTGTGATCTCTCTAGGCAATGAGAAAACAACGGGCATGAATATATTCATCCCTTCTCCTTTATTATTTTTAGAATTTCCTCTTCCAACTTTTCCGCCTTCGATGGTCCAATTATTAAAGAAGCGGCATTCTTCAGAGAATAGGTAACCTCAAGAACCTGATCCTTTGTGGGGTTATTCCTATCTATATCGCTATCATCAATAATATTGGATACAATATCGAGAGAAAAATACCCCAGATATTGACTGGCAATTTCTTCGATTTTATCGACAATCTGTGGCTCTAAGATCTTCTGTTCTACAGTAATTTCTATTTCTTCCTCTTCTTCTTCTTCTTCCACTTCCACTTCTTCTGCTTCCTCTCTTTTCTCATAAATATATCTTTTGATGTCTTCAACATTGTTCTCTTTTGAAGCAACAACACCGATAAGATTCTCTCGATAATTCAATATGATAATTCTTCTCTCACCTACATTTATAATCAACTGACGCAAAGGTCCAATGACATCGAATGTCTGAGTTAGAACGAGATTTATTCTCTTCAAAGCACTCTCTCCATTTTTTAGATTACCCGCAAATTCCATAGGCTCGCTTAATTTAAACGCTACTTCAACACCCAGAATATCTTTTAAATCTTTTAAATTAATCATTCTTTTCCCTTTTTGCTAATCTTCTTTATTACTTGTAGAACGCATTGTCTTGCCCCATCCTTTCCGAATTCACTTATTGCTTTCTTCACAATGGAATCGAGTAATGATTTCATAAATTTATTGACTTCATCTGCGGTGAGATTTTTTGGGTTGGACACCCTTAATTCCAAATCTTTGAGAGTTATTAAACCTTCGAATTTACTGCCCTTAGAAAACTCAGAAAGCTTTTGAGATACATATGTCTGCCACATATCTGGATCCGATTCCCTGGTAAATTCTTCAAGTAACAAGTTGAGTTGTTTTGCTTTTAACTTTAATAATTTAGATACCTTCGATTCTCTACTTTTCTTTGCCTTTTCCAAACTTTTCAGTATTTCTTCTTCTACATCTCTCTTGCCTCTTTCAAGGGCAAAGCCGAGATAGGCATTATTATATGGTATTATAACTATATTTTCCCTTCCCACCCCTTTAATTGATTTTATTCCTTTAAGACCACAGGACTCGGTTATAATCTCAGCTGCAGAAGCTATAAAACCAACTAACTCATCCATATTGCCAGGTGTTATACCACCCCTTTTTAAAAGCGATCCGTCTTCGGAAGAGACCAGAACGAAACCCTGTACTCCTGGAACCTCCAAAACGTCTTCAAACGGTATTTCCGGATTCATATATCTCCTTTATTTTTCTCTTTACCAGTAGTTTACCAAGAGTTTCAGTAGCTTTTTCCTCAAGGGTGTTCATAACATCATTAAAAAAACTCTTTGTTTTTTCCAAATCCAGGGGAAAATCTTTTCTCAAGAATGTCACTTTCTTACCTGTAAGAGAAATTGTATCCTCAAGTTCATAATCTTTTACCAATTCTTTAATTGACTCCATCCAAGGACCTTCCCCAAAGATTTCTAAAAAGTGGGTCGCTTTTTCTACTCCTTCTTTCACTATTCGTTTTTTTTCCTCCGGATCATATAGTAATTCTTCCTTGAACAACCAAGATAAGGCTTTTAATGTATCAAGTTCCTCAAGCGGACTTGCTTTAATAATCTCCCCAAGAGACTTCTTCCCATCAGCTAAAATCAGGAGCTTCCAATCCTCTTTCTTAAGGGCTACTTTTTCAGTCTTTGGAGCCTTATTGGACTTTTCAGGAATGGTTGAAATTGGAGGTAAGTCCTTCTTAAATTCCTCTAACTCTGCATTTTTTATTTCTATTTCATCCATTAAATCAGACAGAGAGGTAGATATAGTGTTAACAGAGGGAATTTCATCCGGTTGAAAGTTAAATTTTCCCTCCCTTAGCATTGATAAAGAGAAAAATGCTTCCAATCCTTCAGAATTATCCGTTTCTGCGTGTAACACTTTTCCGTTGGATATATAGATACTACCCTTTTCTTTAATAATTAATCTCCCTGTTTTTCTAAACCTTGAAAGCAAATAAAATATTTCTACTATATTAAAATAAGCTAAATCTCCTTCCATTGAAATATCCTTCATATTGAGATAATATGAAAAATATTGGAATTGTCAAGAGATTGTTATATCACTATGGTCTCTTTTACAAACTCTCTCTCTCTGATTCGTTCTATCCTTAACTTTTTAACCTCAGGGATTGTTTTTACTCCACCCCCCTCTATTATCTCCGCTATCGATAGACCGGCAGCTGGGGCTTCCATTACGCCGTGACCACTAAACCCGGTAGATAGATATAAGTTTTTAAAATCAGGATGTTCACCAATCAGTGCATTATTATCCTGGGTATTCACTGCATATAACCCTCCCCACATATTCTGTATCCTGGAATACTCAGCTCCTTCAATCCTTGCCTGCATATAAAGATTAATAAGCTCTTCATAATATGACCGATCTGGTTCGGTATCAAAACCAGGTATTTGATTCTCATCCGCCCTTCCAACAATAAGATTTTCTGCTTCCGGTCTAAAATAGATTCCATTATCTATGATGGTAAGTGGAATGTGGCTATAATTTGCAGATTTTGGCGGAGAAACCACAAACAACATCCGTTTAATCGGCTCAACCGGAATAGATAAATTCTCAGGAATATCCGAATCATCAAATATTTTTTTGGACCAAGCACCAGAAGCCAGAAGAACGGCACCCGCCTCAATACTTTCTCCCTTTTTTGTTACAACACCCTTAACTTCCCCACCCCCTATCATAATCTTATGAACTTCTGTATTCAGAGATATCTCGATCTGATCTGGATACTTATCCCTTGAATATTTGAAGTATGCCTCTGCCGCAGAAGTTGAATTCAGGATGGCACAATCCTTGCCATAAAGTCCACCAACGATAGGAGATATGGGAACCATTTCAAGAATATCCGGATCAAGATGGTTCACCCCTGCGCGGATACCCGGTATGAGAGCTTCGATCTCCTCAGGAGGTATCAACTCTACATTTACACCTACCTCATCCCACCTTGGTTTGAAATTTACTATGTCCTCCCATTCATCCTCATAATAGGTAAATAAATACCCATTTTGCTCAAAACCAATTGATACTCCAAAAATGTTTTTAAAATCCTTAAAATGCTCTATGGAGTACGAGGTCATTTCCATATTAACCGTGGTAGACCATATATTACGGATTCCACCTGCACAAAGTGAAGTAGACTCCTGAGCAAGGGCATCATTTTTTTCAAGGACCAAAATTTTACCCTTGTAACCCTTTTCAAGAAGATAATAAAGAGACGAACCTCCTATTATACCTCCACCAATGATTATCAAATCCTTCATTCTTCCTCCTTTTTTCCATTCTACCACTTGCAAAACTCATTGTAGGGTCTATTATCTTAATGTGTAATATTTATATAATAGATAAATGAAAATAGTCAAGTATAAAAGGAGCAAAGATTATTGATAATAAAAAAATAAGGGATTTATTCTTTGTTAATAAAAATTCCATTTATTTAAATCACGCTTCAACAGGCGTAATACCTGAACCCTCCCTTGAAAAGATGAAGAATGTATTAAATGATTTTGCAAGGCATGGCTCTCTAGGTGATGAGTACATAAATGAAATTCTCGGTAAAGGCAGGCAGATGATTGCAAAACTAATCAAAAACGACCCTAAGAATATAACCTTTACCTCAAATACCTCCCAGGGGATTCTAATTGCTCTATTAAACATACCTTTTAAGGAGGGGGATGAAGTTTTGGTGATGGAGGAATGTTTCCCCGCAGCAAAATATGTTGCCGAGTATAACCTTCCAGGTATAAACACAAGATATGTTAAATTAAAAATGAAGGATCCCGTCGAGGTAGCCAAGAAAGAAATAAAAGATAAAACTAAGGCGGTTATCCTTGACTACGTTCAATATTTTACAGGTGAAAGGCTGCCAATAAAAGAACTTTCAAGATTTTTAAGGGAAAGAGACATATTCCTTATCATAGACGGTATTCAGGCTCTCGGTTCTATTTATCTTGATGTCAAAAAAGAAGATATAGATATTCTTGCCTGTGGAGGTTCTAAATGGCTAAATGGACCTCAAGGAACGGGTTTTCTTTATGTAAGTCCATGGGCTTTTGGGAAAATGAAAAAAGTCCACACTGGATGGCTTGGTGCTCCATGGAAAAATTTCCAGAATTTTACCAATCTTCCCCAACCCTTCAATGATGCAAGAAGGTTTGAAACAGGAACAAGAAATATAGTTGGCATTTCAGGACTTACAGAGAGTATAGAAATCCTTTTTGAATACGGGATAAAAAATGTAGAGGAAAAAATTCAGAAACTTAATACCCTCATTTTTAGAGGTCTAATGGATAAGGGCTATGAAATATTAACTCCGAAAAATAGGATGGCAGGGATTGTAACAGGTAGGCCAAAAAGGGGATTAGCAGAAAAGGTTTATAAAAAAATTACAGACAAGAATATCGTAATCTCTTTAAGGAATAATGCCCTCCGCTTTTCTCCACATTTTTATAATTCAGTAGACGAAATAGAAAAGGTGATCGAAATTATCTAAACCAAAAATTCTAATTTTGTATTCTTTTTAATTACCCATTGACATCCGTCCTTCAATTATATATTAAAGAATATGTTTTTTGTAGAAAAAGGTATAAAAAGGGAAAGAGAAGATCCCAGAGCGGTTTCCTTAAAAGAGGATATTGAACTTCTTGGTATTTCTTCTGTAAAAAAGATCTGTCTCAACGAAATATTCTACATTGAGGGAAATTTAACTCATCCGTCATTAAATAACCTCATAAAAGAGGTTCTCATTGATCCGGTTCTTGAAGAATATTCAATAGATAAACTCCTTAAAAGGGAAGGAGAATCCATTACCATAACCTATAAACCAGGAGTCTTCGATGGAGAAGGTGAAACCCTAAGAGAAGTTGCAGAAGCTCTTGGATATTCCGTTCGTAAAGTGAAAACTGGGAAGCGTTATATTTTTGAAGGCAAGATTGATAGAAAGGAACTTATGAAAATTCGGAATCGCCTTCTTCTAAATGACCTTATTCAGATGGAAATTAAAGCAGAGAAGATGAATTTTCCATCTTCCTTGCCATATAGATTCAAAAAGAGGTCTATTCCAATAAGGGAAGCTTCTGATGCGGAACTCATCCGAATCTCAAAAGAAGGTTTGTTAGCCCTAAATATCAATGAAATGAAAGCAATACAGGAATATTTCATAAAGGAAGGTAGAGAGCCAACTGATCTGGAACTCGAATCTATCGCCCAGACCTGGAGTGAACATTGTTTCCACAAGACTTTCAAAACCCCCATTAAAGTAGAGGGGAGTTTCACCTCTGAAAGGAAGACTCTTTTTGAATTTATTAAAGATGCAACAACAGAAATCAATGCAGAGAGAGTCTTGCTTTCTTTCTCTGATAATGCAGGTGCAATAGAGTTTAATAATGATTATGCCATAACCTACAAAGTAGAAACCCATAATCATCCCTCAGCTCTTGAACCCTACGGTGGATCAGAGACAGGGGTTGGAGGAGTCATTCGTGACACTATGGGTTGCGGTCTTGGTGCAAAGCCATTTGCTTCAACGGACATTTTTTGCTTCGGTGATCCAGATACAGAAAGAGAGGAATTACCCCCTGGGGTCCTTCATCCAAGAAGGGTCGTTCGCGGTGTAGTCGAGGGTGTCCGTGACTATGGAAACAGGATGGGAATTCCCACAGTTGGTGGCGGAGTTCATTTTGATAAGGATTTCAACTATAATCCTCTCATCTTCGTAGGAAGTGTTGGTATAATAAAGAAAGAAGATCTAAAGAAAGAAGTAAAAGAGGGTGATCTTATCGTGATTGTTGGAGGAAAAACTGGAAGGGATGGTATACACGGAGCGACATTTTCTTCTTTAAGTCTCGATGAAGAATCTCAGGAAATCTCCGGTGGTGCTGTTCAGATAGGTAATCCCATTGAAGAGAAGAAAATGCTTGATGTACTCCTCAGTGCAAAAGAAAAAGGTCTCTATCGTTCAATCACCGATTGTGGTGCAGGGGGTTTTTCTTCTGCAATTGGAGAAATGGGGAAAAACATTGGAGCAGTTGTAGACCTTGAAAAGGCTCCTTTAAAATATGAGGGGCTCTCATATTGGGAGATATGGGTTTCAGAATCACAGGAAAGGATGGTTCTTGCAGTGCCTCCTTCAAATCTGAGAGAGATAAAAAAAAATTTTGAAGAGGAAAACGTTGAATACGCTACAATAGGAAAATTTGGAGGAGGAAGGTTAGTCGTTCGATACAAAGGAAACGTCGTTGGAAATCTCAACCCAGATTTTCTTTTTAATCGGGTTCCACTTTCTTTAAAAATTGCAAAGGTCAGAGAGCCCATGAGAAAACCTTTCCCTTTTTATCTACTGGATGATCTGGGTGCAGTTCTCTTTTCTCTCTTAGGTTCTAAAAATATCGGAAGCAGAAAGTGGATTATTCAGCAGTACGATCATGAAGTTCAGGCAGGCAGTGTTGTTGGACCTTTCTCCGGGAAGAAAAGCCCATCAGATGGTGTTGTGATCCGTCCACTCCTTAACTCTAAAAAGGCAGTTGTCCTTGGTTTTGGCATTAATCCATCTTTTGGGAATATAGATCCATACAGGATGGCTGCATCTACTATTGATGAAGCTCTGCGGAATTTAGTATCTGCTGGAGGAGATATCTCAAACACAGCTCTCCTTGATAACTTCTGTTTCGGAGATGTTTCCGATTCGGAAGTTCTTGGGGACCTTCTTGAAGTTACAAGGGGCTGTTATGATTATGCAACTGCCTTTAAAACACCTTTCATATCAGGCAAAGACAGCCTGAATAATTTCTTTACCACTGAGAATATCAATGGAGTTAGGAGGTTATCAATTCCGCCAACACTCCTTATATCTACAATCTCTGTGATTGAGGATTACCACCTTTCCATGACTTCAAATTTCAAAGGTGAGGGTAACCTTATTTATCTCATTGGAGAAACCAAGAATGAACTTGGAGGCAGTGAATTTGCAAATTTAATTGGCATTAAAGGAATGGTTCCCTCAGTTGACGGAGCTCTTGCCCACTCAATCTTTAAGACAATAAATATTGGTATAAGAAAGGGTCTCTTCCTCTCTGTTCATGACCTATCTTCCGGGGGTTTGGGTATATCTCTTTCGGAGATGTGTTTTTCTAACCAAATTGGTTGCAAAATTGACTTATCTAAAATTAAATCTAACTTACGGGATGATATACTCCTCTTCAGTGAATCTAATTCAAGGTTTTTAGTTGAAGTGGTAGAAGATAAGGCAAGAGAGGTAGAGAATCTACTTCAAATTCTCCCTCATTATCAGATAGGAAGAACACAGGGAGATTCTCTGGTTATTCAATCAAACGCTAAGGTGATTATCGATCTAGAAGTGGAGGGACTTTTTAAAAAATGGGAGGAAGCAGTCCAGTGGTGAAAGTTCTTATTCTTAGGGGTCCTGGGACTAACTGTGATATGGAAACTGGTTTTGCATTTAAGATGGCAGGAGCATATGTGGAATATATCTATATTGATTCACTACTTAAGAATCCAGAAAAACTCCTGGAATTCCAGATACTTTCCATTCCTGGAGGTTTTACCTATGGGGATGACCTCGGTGCTGGAATGGTCATGGCTGCAAGATTAAATACAATCAAGAATAGTATCGAAAATTTTGTTGAAGAAGGAAATTTANTTATCGGTATTTGTAATGGNTTTCAGATTCTTTTAAAGATGGGATTACTTCCCGGACTCGATATCAGGGATATTACCTTAACCCTTATAGAGGGGGNAAGGTTNCGTGATGAATGGCTTACCCTCAAAGTAGAAAGCAAGAAATGCATCTTTACAAAAGGAATAAAGACTATTCATATCCCAATGGCAAACAGTGAAGGAAGATTGGTTTTTGGAGAACCCTCCATTCAAAAAAAACTGAAAGAGAAAGGCTATATAGCCCTCCGTTACATTGGAAAAGATCCCACTGGTTCTGATGGAAAGATTGCAGGGTTGTGCGACATGACTGGTAGAATATTAGGGCTTATGCCCCACCCTGAAAGGAATCTCTTTCCACATTCTCCTCCTGATTGGCAAGATGGGAAAATCGGGGGTGAAGGTCTTCTAATCTTCAAAAATGCAGTTGAATATTTCGAATAAGATTTAATAGGCTTTAAATTATTCTCCTTGACTAATTCTATTTTTCTTTTATAATGAGTAGAAAACCAAGAAGGAGGTTTTATGAAAAAGTTTATGCTAATAGGTGTTGTTTTGTTGGTTGTTTCACTCCCCTTACATGCTCTTGGACCTTCGTTCGGAATTAAGGGTGGATTTGATAAGCAAAGTTTTGAGGATCTACTTAAAACACCACCCCCCCTCGACTGTAACGACTCTCTTAGTAAAGGATGGGCTTCCTTTGGAGCCATTGTTGAACTCAATATCCCGCTAATGCCAATAGGG
>NGFL01000008.1 GCA_002215665.1 candidate division TA06 bacterium JGI_Cruoil_03_38_101
AAGGAACATAATAAGACCGGTCTCAGATGGATCCTCGTAAGGGGAGACTGTAACCTCATAGTTTAAAAGGCTACAGGCAGCAGGAGGCTCAAACCAGGTCATAAAAGTGTCAACACCACCAGCGCCTCCAAGACCTGTAAGAACGTAGTTCGGATCTCCTCCTCCTGTTGGAGTCAAAATCCAGGTTACAACTCCTCTTTCTCCTCTTTTTTCATAATCCTTAAAGAGTTCCTTGACCACTCCTTCTACTTCAGCATCTCTGGGTGAGTGTCTTAGAGGGACGATTTCGCTCGGCTGGCCTTCCTTTGTAGGAAGCAGGTAGGCGGGAGTCGCAGAGAGAGTTCCAACAAAAGCAACCAACACAAGGAGCAGAATAAATTTACGCATAATACAACCTCCTTTTAGGTTTTAATGAGATTTAACATACAGACCCTCGATCTTCTTCCCAAGATTGTAGACAAAATCAGGTAAACTGGGGTCTAAATTTGGGTCTTCTTTACTTTCAGGATCGAGAATCCAAACCTGCCATAAAGCGTTTAAATACATCTTTAGATAGAAGTAATCCTGTGCTAAAAGTATTCTCACATTCTCACTCGTTAACAGGGGGTCAACGTATCGAATACTCGAATCAGCCTCAATTGGATTGTCCTCGGGAAAAACAGATAGAACCGCTCTCGCATAGATGGTTGACATCAAAGGAGCTCCTTCGCTCCTGTTTAGAAGTTGATCAGCCTGAGCTTCACCCACAAGGGCTAAGGCTGCCAAGGTACTCATTTCCTCTGTTGAGAGATAGGCATAGTCCGCTTCAACTTCTGGGTCTTCACCGGGAGCTGGTATGTAGATGGAAGTTGATGTTGTATCCCACACGACATGGACTTTTGTACTATCAGGATACCAGAGGGAGTCCATCCAGATAGAATCTGCAAGCAAAACAGAGGGTGTAACGATTCCATTCTGGGTAAAGCGATCAACTCTAAGTTTGAACTCAAAGGTATCAGAAGTGGTGTATTCATAATCTCTTGATTTTCCCACAGTGTCAAATTTTACATGGATCCACCAACTTGATGGAACAAAGGCAACGATTGTGGGATCAAGAAGGCCGAGAAGAGGGGTTTTCATAGGAGACCATCTATAGAATAAACTATCAGAAGTCAAATTCTCCCAATTCAGATCCACCTTTTCCATTTTGGATATTGGGGAGCCCTCAAGATAGGTTGCAAAATCAAAGGAAGTAAGAGCATCCTCAAACTTCTCCTCCTGCAAAAGGGCAAAGCCTCTTCCTATATAACCTTCGGTATTATCTGATTGAATCTTCACAAGGGAGTCAAAACGAGCGTATGCCAGATCGTAATCTCCATCCTTATAAGCTCTCCATCCTTTCACAATCAGGGAATCAACTATTCCTTCAATATCAGTTGGATAAGGTCCTACAGGGTTATCATAATTCTCTCCACAGCCAATTATGAGCACCAAGACAAATAAGGGAATTAGTAACTTCTTCATCTTTAACCTCCTCTACCTGATGAATACCATTTTCTTTGTCAGAGTCTTCTCTTCCGTCTTCAATCGATAGAAGTATATTCCGCTTTTCACTTCTTCACCATAGGCATCTTTTCCGTTCCATTTTACCCGGTAATACCCGGGGTCGAGACTCTTGTTTAAAAGGGTATTAACCCTCTGACCCACTACATTAAAGATATCGAGTCTTACTTTTGAGTCCTTGGGGATACCAAATTCAATCTGGGTCACTCTATTAAAAGGATTGGGGATGTTTTGCTTCAGATAGAACTTCCTTGGAGCTTCATCCACAGTTTCTGGTTGTCTATCAAAGATCTTAAATGTTCCAAGAGCCTTAATCTTAGCCTCAAGATGACCGCTAATTAGCCTGGATTCAACAGCCTTCCATTCCGTTCCGTCTTTTTGATAAAGGCCAGCATCTTTTCCATAGTTTTTGCATGGAATTCGGATTGTAGCCTCCTTCTTAAGCCCCATAGTCGGACCAACATACCAGCTATCTCCTATCTTACCAAGAGTCACTCTTTTCATAGAACCAATTGAGCCAGAGGGAATCTCAACCTCAGCATCCTTATTCGCGATTACACCCCCTTCCTGCCCAATTTTCTTCACTGTAATGGATAAAGTTTCTAGATGGAAAGCTCCTGCTACATCTCTTGCTCCAATATTTATTTCCTGTTCCCCAGATTCTTGTAATCGAATATCTGAGAGATAAACAAAATTACCATTTTCAAGGGTCTCTGAATAAACCATATCCACTATGTCTTCACCAAAAATCACCTGAGGATTTTCCTTATTGATATCCTTATAGAGTCGCTGATCAGAATAAAGATAGATTCGCATAAACTTATCAGCAAGAGGAGCCTGGAAGACACTTTTATCGATTTTGGGTGGTGTGTATTTTACAATAAAGTTAGAGAAGCCATAAATAGGGTTGCTACCTTTTGTGGATATGGTTATGAGAACAATATCAGTCATATCGTAAGTTCCATCTTTTACATCAGAAACATCAATCACATAGCGATTATCTTCTCCGAGTTCGGCTGTATCAATAGAGACCTCTTTTACAATAGAATTATCTTTCCAGCTTGCAAGATAGAGATAGAAGTCACACGCCTTCTCTCCATTGAATATTATCGAATCACAATTTAGGGAAGCAGCATTATCGTGAGTCATTCGATAAACCCAGGCACCATAATACCTTATATTATTTGTGGTATCTGTTGCTATCAAGTTATCTGTAAGAGGTATCTTTTTGAAGCCTTTAATCGTGGTTGCTGGATCAGGAGAATAGCCTATGGTAGGTCCATATTTTAGTTCATTTCTATAGCAAGTTTTTATGAATTGGATAAATAGAGCTATCACATCTCCACTTTCTCCAACTCTAACAAGAGTTGAATCTATGCTCTCCATTCCCTTTATTGGTCTTGTGGCTGTCTCGCCAGTTTGGAGATTTATAATATAAGTCCCTTTAATAGAATCAAGAGTCCTGATAAAACCACTGCCATACTCACTATAGAGATACATCATCAAAAAGTATGGGTAATTTTCATCTTCAACAGGGCTGAAAAATAGACCCGATAAACCGTTTGGAAAACATACATAATAATCCTCAGAATCAGGAATTGTATTCCCTTCACCATATTCTGTTAGATAACTCGCATAAGAACCAAAACCACTCAAAAGCCATTCTTCCTCATTTGGATCATAATTCCAGGAGATCATCTTAGCGAGAGATTTTGCATTCTCAACAATCGCCTTCTCGGGATCATCTGAAAAGAGCGGATAATCTACATAGATATATTCACCTTCATTGCTATTAGGATGGTCCTCACTTATATCATATTCATTCTCAGGATCGAAGTATGAATAACACCAGTCTTCAGTCCCACCGGCTGTTAAATCTTCTATATCAAGAAGAACAACATTGATTTGATGATTATTATCTACATCTGGAAGTTCACCAAGACCTTCTGTTACGGCATCAACTAACCCAGCGGTAGGGTCGTTTGGCGTTGACTCTTCCCAGAGAGAATCTACAATGCCAATTAGACTATCAGTAAGCTCTACTGAAGCAGGGTCAAGGACTTCGTTTTTCTCAACCCAGGAATTCCCATTGTCCTCTGAGAAATAGAGCCCACTATAAGTTGCGGAAAAAACCGAATCCCCTGTGGTATAAGTCGCAATAGAGGTAGCCCTCTTCGCATAGGTGCTAACACCGTATTCATCAAAACCTTCGGTTAGTTGGGTCCAGGAACTTTCTGAGATTCCTCTTCGGTAAACATAGTTGCTGTCTGTTGCTGCAAACACGGTTCCAAGAGTATCTATAGAAACATCATTAATTTTAAGGTTTGCTAAATCTCCTGTTATCTCACTCCAATTCCAGTTTCTATTCCCTCTATATACCCGGGAAGAATTTCCATCCCAGGAGAAAAGAACATAATACTTACCCTTTGTAAAGGCAGTCTTTAAACTCTTCCAATTACCAGGGACATCGAAAACATTAACCCAGTTTGAGGTTGAATCAACAAATTGATAAACTCCAGAATAGGTCAAAGCCAGCACCTCTTCTTTGCTTGAATAATGAGGTGCAAGGTCGAGAACTTTTGGTTTAAGAGCAAAGTTATCAATCCAGTAGGAATTCCCCGACATCTGGGCAGATTGGGTTTCGAACTTCGCATAAGAAGTTATTGAATCTGAACTGCTCATAAGAGGGAGAGTATCTGCAACCTCTCCATTGGTAGAGAGAATGAAGATATCTTCCGAAGGAACAAATTCAACTGCAAGGTTATTCCAAGCTGTATCAGGTTTGTATGTTCCACCTTCAACTTCAGACCACTCTGTACCATCGTAGAACTGAAGAACTCCTTCAGACATCCTAACTTCGGCTAAAACCGGCCCACTCTTTATAACAACAGGTCCTGTCGTTGCAGAGCTAAAACCGCTAACTTTAATATCAAAACAGGTTGTAAAGTTCTTAAGACTCGGTAGGGTCTTCACTGCCCAAACAGCTGCTCCTCCAAGGCCTTCATCCTGAATCAGTAAAGAATAATTCCCTATAGCTTCAGATCTATCCAAACTAACCCAGCGATACTCACTCTCAATTCCTCCAATCTCCCAACCCTCTGGCAAACTATCGTGAATTATCGTATCCTCAAAAACGCTCTCAAAATCTTCTACACCGAGGATAAAGGGTAACAATGAATTTGGAATCCATGGAGATTTAGAAACTTTATAAACCCCTTCTGGATTATCAGCGTAGGTAAAATAGTCTGCAGAATTTGGAGGGCTAACACAAACATTAAATACAGGGCCTTTAACCTTCTGGTAAGTCCAGGCTTCGCTTCGATAAAGACCACCCTCCGATGCAATATAAAGGCCCGAAGAGTGGGTAAAGAGATCATTCACAGGTCTACGGTCAGAAGGTATGAATATCAACTCTGCTGCATTATTCGGAACAGATCTTTTATAAAAAACAGTGTCTCTATCGGGCAACATTGCATAGAGCAAACCTGCACTGGGATTTGCAACGAGACCTTTAATTTCAGCAGACCCTTCTAACCCCCAAACCACAACATCACCTGAAACCTCCCTTGCTCTTATACCAATCGATCTATAAAGTTTAAAGGCTCCCTGATCTTTAGTCCGGATAATATTACCTTGATTCAATTCTGTTGATATCAACAGGATTGGAATAAGAAGTAAAATCGATATTTTCAGTTTCATCTGTAACCTCCTTCTACAGACCCATTAAAAGGGAGACACGATGTATTGCAGGCATCTTATTTCCATAGGTATATGAGTAACCAAATTCAAATTTTCCTGACGTGGTGCTCTGGGAGATACCAAGACCAAAGTTGAAAGCATTAACATGGTCGTCTATCCCACCTCCCAGTTGATAGCCAGTTCTTAATTTGAGTATATCAAGAATAGTAACTTCCGTTCCAATTGCATAACGCTCAAGGTTATCACTCGGATGAATCAAGTCAAAAGCCAATAAGGCTTCTATCTGTTCTGTGGTATATATAGAGAAGGCCACCCCCCCACGGAATGTAATTGGTAGAGGATACGGAGCAAATTCTTCATCCTGGGAGACGATATTTCCATCTGCCCAGTCAGGATGTCTGCCACTGGGTGTAACATCAGGACCAAAGTCCTGCATAACAATACCTATTCTAAGATCTCGGAAGGTGGTTTTATAATAACCTCCAACATCCATTGCAAAACATGTGGCATCGTGTGAATTCATCTCCTCGTCAGGGTAATCCTCCCTTACCATCTTCAGGTTAACCCCAAAGGAAAAACGATCTGTGAGAAAGCGAGAATAGGAAATACCTGATTGGAAGGCATTATAATCAAAATAGAAGTTTGTCCCTTGAGGTTGCTGTGCAGTGGTTTTTTCCATCTCTCCACTTGAGAGTCCTGAATAGAAGAAACCAAAAACACCAGCAAACCCTACTGATTGAGTGATCGATATAGAATTGATTCCTATATCCGCCCAGTGATTCACCCTATCCATAAAGATTGACGTTCCAAGAGTGTTCGAAGACCCTGCTGGATTCCAGTAGACAGCCTCTGCATTATCACCAACAGCTGAAAAAGCCTCAGCCATACCCACAGCTCTTGTTCCGATCCCCACATTAAGGAACTTAGCCCCTGATATTCCCTTCTTTGCAAACTGGCCAAAAAGGATTAAAGGAACCACCAATATAATTAATAACGATCTCTTCATTGTCCCCCCTCATCTCATTATTAGCAACTTGCCTATTTTAGAATCGATAACTTTACTACCTTCTGCGTTCGATTGTTCTATCTTGTAAACATATAGGCCGCTCGATGCCTTAATCTCAGCCTCGGTTAGAAGATCCCAGGCCTCATCACCACTTGATCCAGTATGGGTCATTTCTTTTACTAAATCTCCACTTAACGTAAATATCTTTATCCTGCAATTCTGTGGGAGATTCATAAACTTGATTCTGTCTTCATACTGAGCTTCCCAGGAAGCTGAACCATAATAAGGATTTGGAACCACTTGAACAGAATCAAGGCTGCTTCCAAGAGGTGATGAAACATATAATTTAACCTCTGCACCTTTCTCATCCTTCATATAATTCGACCTTCCTGACTCCAGGCCATCTGTGTCAAAGGTTGTCACTGAATAGTAGTATGGAATACCTGGTATTGGATTCTCATCAGTATACTTTCTCTGGATGTTACCCTGGGCAACTGTAAAGGAATCAAGCAACTCCCAGTTACCAGGATTCCAGGCACTTCTGTATATCCTGTAACCAGCAAAATCTATCACAGCAGATATGGGATCTGGCGTTACCTCTGCTATATTTGACCAGATCAAATCAACTTTCCCCCCAGAAGCTGAATAGTGTAGTTCTGGAGCCATAGGGGGAACAGGTATTACCCAGTGAAAATCTTCATTTGGGGCAGAAGGATGAATAGGATCAGAAGCCTCTGAACCCATGTAATAAGCATCAAGAGCATAATCTGCTGCCTGCCTTGCTCCTAAGCGTTTACCCGTTCCATAATAATCATCTGTTCCGCCATTTAGCCCGTAAGCTACACCTGAAACATAGACTAATCTCAGGGTCTCTCCACTTCTTAAGCTATAAGGGCCAACAGTTTGCACAAAACGATAGTCAAAAACTGAGGCTCCAATATCATAAGGTGTGGGCAAAAATTTATAACCAAAAGACATTGGATGTTTCCCTGTCATATAGTTAAGCTTCTCCTGATCCGTTCCTGGATCATTATTCCAGTTCCACCATTGATGGCTCGAGACAGTAGGTATCCTTGTGGGCTTACCATCGGCATCCATCCCATAAATATCAGAACCCTTGGGAGGTCCATAGATGAATCTACCAAATATGTAACCAGGACATTTCCCATTATCTCCTTCATCATCTCCTGGTTCTGCCGGGTTATCATCATCATAGATGTATGACATATTCCTTGGTATTAAGACAGTTCCATCAGATGAGATCAGCTTCTCATTGGCATCATCTCCATAAACCTGCCACTGGTCAGGAACCCCATCTGCTCCTTCCGTTGCTCCATCCTGAGTGATTGTCCAGTTATCGCTTGGAGAAGGATTATTCGGAAGGGTAGCCCATTCACCAAATGTATAACCATCAAAGGAAACCATATCATCTAAATTAGCATCTAATGGATCAGCCTCACAAACATCTGCATCCCAGCACCAAGCTACATAGAGATTCAATTCGTTCATATCGCCAAGACCTGAAGCCTTACCCAAGGACTTATCCCAAACAATTTCAAACTCATAGGCTATGAAATCTCCATATTCTGCTCCTGACCATTGAAAAGCTCTCTGTGTAACATGAAGACCCAAAGAGCGACCAGGGTTATATGTGCCCCAATCGTGAAATTTGGACACAAGATCCCACTGGGAAACTCCTGGACCAACTTTGCTCCATGAATTATCATCTGGCTCAAGTTCATAGTTTCCATAGTCACAGTGAGAAACAAAAGGGGTGCCTCCAACATAGGCTCCCAACCACAAACGCCCTTCCCACTGATAATAAAAACCGGCTCCCCCGGGATAGTCAAAGGATGGATTCCCTGTAACATCAGCGTTAGGATCACCGAAACTGCCAAAATTCGATTCAACAGACCATACCCCTCCTATTGTGTGAGGCTTAAACTCATAGGGATCTGCCTTCGTTCGAATCTTTGGCCCTGGATTTTTTGTCATTCCAAAAAGAGAAAGACTAAAAGCCAGTATACCAAAAAACACCATCGTCTTCTTCATTTTCCCTCCTTACCATTTCATCAAGAGACCAATTCGCATAAATCTACGCGCACTATAGACGTTTGGATCTTTATAAGCACCTCTTGGGTCACCATAAGCGTTATACCAGCTGACATCTGCAATATAAAGAAGATTCTTTACGTTAAAGATATGATAGACATCTCCAAATAGACCAACCTCCAACTGTCCCACTTCCCAGTTCTTATAAAATCTAACATCGGTTTGGATTGTATGAGGCCTTCTCCCTGTATTGATCAACTGTTCTCTCGTTCTTGAAGGAGGAGTCCAGGGCAGACCACTTCCGTAGTTTGTCGTAAAGTCAACACCTGTGTTAGAAAGCCCGGGAATACCAAAGAGACGTTCTCCCTCTGGTGCATGGAATCCTATATCCGCTGTAACGGTGTGCCGCTGATCCCAGTTAAGGTAATGTTCCTCTGCAGGTACGACCCAACCAGACCATATATAATCATAATTCTGTCGGGTTGAAGAGGATTTACCCCTTGCAACACAAAAGGTATAGTTGATATTCCAGGTAAGCCATGCAGGAGTTCCACCTCTCCTTTTTGAAAAGTTTATCTCAACCCCCTTTGAATGACCATAATCACTATTCGAATATTTGGTGTAATAGTTCACCATTGAATAGAAAATCTGCTGGGTATCTGTGAGACCTGATATATCCTTCATATAGGCAGTTATATCAAGCAGGATCTGATCATTGAATGCGTGTTCAACACCTGCTTCATAAGAAACCGTCTTTTCTGGACTAATGGAGGGATTACCCACCATCGGGAATGCACCGGAAAAATCATAATTCTGATTCCTGTACATATACATCATTGGCGGCATCTGGAAGTAGTGACCATAGGTAAAGTGAAATTTATCGTATTCGGCGATCGGGAAGGAGAAACCAACCCTTGGACTAATTGACCACTGAGGTTCTGCAGAAATTGGATCTTTGATCTCTCCACCTGAGGTTATATCTGTTACAGGGTTGTATCGATCAGAGGGCTCGTTATTGGAATTTGCGCTAAAGTAATCGAATCGGAGACCAGCATTAAGAACAAAGGTTTCTTGCTCAATTTTATCCTGAATATAACCTGCAATTCTGTAAGGTTCTGCTTCTGTCCAATCCATATAAACATTTCCACCTGATGCCATATCAGCACCATAATCAAAAAGAACAAATTTTTCGCTGGAAAGACCCGCCTTAACCCCATGGATTCTGCCAATCTGGGCTGTTAAGTCCCACTTTGCTGTGTATGTCTCTTTCTTATCATAACCATAGCCAACTCTTGGATAGCCCATATAGTAGTAACCGTCATAGTTAGCCGTCCTGTTAAAGGGATAGATTTGAAGTTCAGGCCATTTGAAACCTTTCTCTTCCCCATTTATCTCGACAATACGATTGTTATTCCCATCGGTAAAATCATCAATCCCGTCTTTATCATTTTCATCAATTACACCATCTCCATTCAGATCATAGGAACCATCTTCAAAAATATCATATTTTAGAGAAGTTGTATAGTTATTGAACCTAAACTCCTGGATGATCTCCGGAGTGATAGCATGGGTAATATTCAGACCATACTCGTAACTGTACTCGTAATGATCTCTATGACCCTGGGGGAAGAATTTCCATTGCATATCTGTAGAAAGCCAATTATTATACCCGCCGGTCTTAGAACTATTCGTGCTGTAAAGACCGTGAGCTACAATCTTGAAAGCCTTGAATGGTTTGAATGTGAGTTTTCCTGTGTAACTCTGCAGGGTATTATCGGCATGTGGCTGATGACCCTCATCCGTGTTAAACTCACCACCAAGAAAGAATCTCAATTTCTCTCCTACAAGAGGTCCACTTAAGGTAAAATCAATCCTCTTCATCTTTTCAGGACGCCAGGCCTGACCGGTAAGGGTATCTTTAACGGCAATACTATCCACTTTACCACTAACTTGAGTTATTGGAACTATATCAAAAGGCTTTTCATAATAAGAGGTGTCTTTCCAATCTGGGGATATATAAATATAGGGTGTTACAGAATCGGAAGTTATAGCAGCAAGATATGTGGTATCATAGGCTTCGTTTTCATCAAGAAAACTCTGAATCCCTTCTAAACCAAAAGCATCGTTATCCCTGACTCGAAGAGTAAAATGGAATTTTGGACCCCCACTCTTTGTTATAACATTGATCACACCTGACTGTGCACTACCGTATTCAGCTCCGAAACCACCCGTATAGACAGAGGTCTGCTCAACAGCCTCCTGAGGGATGTGAGAATCAAAACCTCCTGACAGTGGATCCGTCATCTGGACACCGTTCACAACATAAATAATCTCTGTGTTTCTCCCTCCACGAACATGGAGACCTCCCGCATCAATTACACCAGCCTGTCTTGCCACAACACCTTGAACTGTATTAACAGGAGTAAATTCCATATCTTCTGAAGAGATGATAGCAACGGATGTTGTTACATCCTTTTTAATTATCGGCCTTTTTGCCTTAACGACAACCCCTTTAACCGCAATAGCCGTGGATTTGAGTGGAAATTCAAGAGTCTGAGTTAGATCCGCTTCAATCTTTGTATCCGTTATCGTCATAAATCGATAGCCCATCATCCTGGCGGTCACTTCATAGGTTGCTGGTGGAACATTTAGAATGACAAAGTAACCGTCTGGATCCGTTGCAGCACCCATGGTCGTCCCTTCTATGATGACATTGACACCTGGTAAGGGTTCACCTGTATTGGAATCGTAAACCCTACCAACTATCTTACCCGTTATTCCAGCAAAAAGGGGTACTGCAAGAACGCATAATAAAAGCAGTGAAAACTTACGCATAAAAACCCCCTTTTTAAAGTTTTTATAATTATATATTAATTCCCTTTTAGACCATCTTTTCCCTGGAAAGTCTGAATTGGGAATTTTTGCTTGGGTAAAACCCTCACTTTCTGATTAAGCCTCCTATTATTTTAAAAGTATAATCTCTTTTTTATATTTGTCAAGGGGTCCTTTCAATTTTTCTTGCAACGAGAAGTTCATTTAACTCTTCAGGATTCGTGGACATTGCAATTGCATCTTTATGAGTAATGAGTCTCTTTCCAATGAGTTCTATCAAAGATTCATTCAGGGTCTTCATCCCCTCTTTAGACCTCGTCTGCATAATAGAGTACAACTGATATGTTTTCCCCTCTCTGATTAACTTTCTTACCGCTGCTATTGAAATAAGAGTTTCTGTCACAGGAATAAGACCATTCCCTCCCATGCTCTTTATTAGATCTTGTGAAAAGACTCCGAGTAAGTTGGCTGAGAGTTGAAGTCTCACCTGATGCCTCTGATGAAGTGGAAAGATATTTATTATTCTGTCAATAGTCTGAATTGCACTCTTCGTGTGGAGTGTGGAAAAGACTAAGTGCCCTGTCTCTGCAGCAGTAATCGTCATCTGAATTGACTCTCTATCCCTCATTTCACCAACAACGATGACATCGGGGTCCTGACGAAGAGAATATTTTATTGCAGAAGCAAAAGAACGAGTATCACTTCCAACCGCTCTTTGATCAATAATGGCTTTCTTATCCTTATAGATAAATTCAATTGGATCCTCTACAGTGATAATATGACAGGTATCCATCTTATTCCTGTATTCTACTATTGTAGCAATGGTTGTGGATTTCCCGCATCCCGATGGGCCTGTTACAAGAACCAGACCTCTGGGTTTTATTGCAAATTCCTTTAATATTGGTGGAAGATTCAAGTCGTCTATACTGGGTATCTCTGAAGGAATGAGGCGAAACACAATCCCAATACTCCTTTTCTGCACAAAAACATTTACTCTGAAGCGAGATAGACCAGGAACGTTTACTGCAAGATCCTTCTCTTTATTCTTCTTAAATTTTTCCATCTCCCTGGGTCTCATAACATTCTCTGCTATTCCTTCGATTTCATACTCTTTTAACGGTTCATACCTATTAAACTTTACCAACTCCCGATTTATCCTCATAATCGGGACTGAGGCAGCTTTAAGGATTAAATCAGAGGCGCCCTCTTGCTTCATCTCATTAAGTAGAGCACCAATATTTACACCCATCTTAACTTCTTGCTAAAGATGACTCAAAAGCACCAAGGTTGGATACCTTTGAGAGAGCCTCTTCATAATCAACATAACCACGGAGGTAGAGTTCTTTAAGTGAATCATCGAGGAGTCTCATCCCATATTTTCCACCTGATTTTATTATATTATAAATCTGTTCTACTTTCCCTTCTCTAATAGCATTGGAAGTACTTTTGGTCCCAATAAGAATCTCAAAAGCGGCAATTCTGCTATTGTCATCAGACCGCTTAAGGAGTGTTTGAGAGATTACAGCCCGAATCGTTGAAGCAAACTGGAGACGAATCTGGTGTTGATGCTCAGGTTCAAAGACATCAACAATTCTATCCACAGTTTGAGGAGCATCAGGGGTATGAAGGGTTGCAAAAACTAATGAACCCATCTCTGCTGCATTGAGAGCCAGAGCAATCGTCTCCCTATCTCTCATCTCCCCCACCATTATTACATCAGGGTTTTGTCTCACTACTCTCTTTAACGCTTCCTTAAAAGAATTTGTATCTATACCTATTGCTCGTTGTTCAATCACGCTCTTTTTGTCCTCGAAAACATATTCAATCGGGTCTTCTATTGTAATGATATGGGATTTTTTTCTTCCGTTTATCTCTTCAATCATAGCGGCAAGGGTGGTAGATTTTCCCACACCAGTTGGCCCGGTCACAAGGACAAAACCATGGGAATACAGGGCTATTTCCTTTAATATCTTCGGAAGCCTCCATTCATCTATGGTCTTCACTTTTAGTGGAATTACCCTGACCGCTACACCAATTTTCCTTCTCTGAAGGAATAGGTTCATTCTGAATCGAGCAAGACCTGGTAGCTCGTAGGAAATATCAAGTTCAAGTTCCTTTTTAAAACGATTTTTTTGCTCTTCAGTCATTATAGAAAAAATGAGTTCTCTTACCTCTTCCGGGGTGAATCTTTCATACTCTTTTAACCTTATCAGTTTCCCCTGAGCTCTTATGACGGGGGGTTCTCCAACCTTAAGATGAAAGTCTGATCCACCTTTTTCAACCACTTTTTGTAAGTAATAATCGATTTTATGAGCCATTTAACCCCTACTACACCCGAAAGGACTCGAACCTTCAACCTCCCCGGCCGGAGCGGGACGCTCTTTCCATTGAGCTACGGGTGCTTATCTACATTAAAAATTTTTATTTTCTATCTCCTTTCTGAGTCTCCTGGATGGTTTATAAGTTGGCACCCATCTATCCGGAATCTTTACTTCTTCCATAGTCCTTGGATTTCTTCCTATCTTACCCTTACGAAAGTTGTTTTCAAAGACTCCGAATCCTCGCAATTCGATCCTGTCATTTTTGTAAAATACATCTTTCACTTCTTCTATAAAAGATTCCAGCACCACCCTGACTTCTTTAATGGGAATTCCTGTTCCTTTAGAAATACTCTCCGAAATATCTGCTCTTGTCCTATTCATACGGCCTCCTAATTTTTTATCTTTGTCCTATATAACCAAATACTTTATCTCTGTCAAGGTTAATCTTTACCAAGATTCAAGCATTAAACGCAAAAGAGAATCTTTTATCTCCGAGGCAACCGATTCCACACCTTCCGTTTCGTCCGATGAAATAGGATAGACAACTGACTCCTGGATATCCTTTTCCCACTCAGGTTCCTCTTCACTTATCTTCGCCAGAGAAAATTTGACCTTTACCATAAGCCTGTACTCTTTAATCTCCCCTTCGGAAGTGTACGATTCCACTTTTCTGTTATAATCGGTGATTACCCCATTGAGGATGTAATCACCATCGGGTTTGATTTTGACTCTTCCATCTTTGATAAATGCATCTATCAAATCCTCTGTGAGGATTCTTTCAATATCGGCATTATTGGTTTTATTCTCTAAAGGGGGTATTGAAACTGCCCCCTTAAAACTACCACTCTGGAAGGAATAAACACAGGAGAAAAAAAGAGATACTGCAGGTAAGACCAGGAGTCTTCGAATATTATTCATATTCATACAATTTTTCTCTTAAGTCTTTTATCTCACTTCTCTTCCTCAGTTCATACAGCCACTCTTGATAGAAAATCATTTGCTTTTCAAGCTGAAGGTTTCTCGCAAATTCAGGAACAAACTCTTTGATCTTGTCCTTTGAGGGTGTTTTTCTATCCAGCACTTTAATAACAAATACAGATACTCCACCTCTTATAGCTGGAGAAACCTTACCAACTTTTAGATTAAAAGAAAGAAGCACAATCTTCTCTGGAAGTCGGATACCCTTCTGTTGATAGTTATTTAAAGTGAAATAGGGTGTTCTTGACCATTTTCCTTTTTCAGGATGCCTTGGGAGTTCATCTCCGGTTAGTTTCTTTTCTAAGTACTCCTTTGCACGAGAGGCAGCTTCGTATAACTCAAGCGAATCTCTAACTTCTGCCTTAATCTCAGAAAAGGAAGGGGTTCCTTCTTCTATATCTTCTACCCAGCATACATAGAGGGAATCATTCCCTATAAGCGGGTAAGAAATGGCTCCCTTTTTTGGTTCGTCAAGGAATGTTCCAAAATCTATGGGAATATCTGGAACATAGCCTATTCTGCATTCGGTATGTTTCACATCGTATCCCTCGGGTCCCCCTGTGGTGGAATCGGATCGTAATTGCTTTACCAGCTCCCATGATTTCCCAAGAGCGGTTTTGTAGCCATCCTCAGAAGGAAAAACAGCCAGGAAAATTTCCTTCAGGTTCAAACTATCCCTTTGTCTATCCAGAAGTTTTAAAATATGGTAGCCATCGTCCAATCCAATAGGGTAAGTGATTCCTCCAGTTTTCCTACCAACAAGAGCAGTTATAAAATCAGAAGACAAGTTTTTTACATTGACCCATCCATTAAAGAGTCGCCTATTAGATGGAAGATATGAATAGATGCTAACAAGGGTATCAAAAGGAACATTCTCTGCCCTCTTTATGATTGATTCAGCGAGGTCTTTTGCTGATTGGATCCTTTCTTTATCTACCCGGATTGGAAAAGAGACATAATCCAATCTAACATCTTCTTCCCTTGTGAATATATCCTTGTGGGTTAAATAGAACTCTTCTGGAGAAGTGGAGGGCCTCTCTCCCATCCATTCATCCAGAGGTAGGCGAATATACTCAAGCTTCATTCGAACAGAATCCTCCATCAGATTCTCAGCAACTCCATTATTGGTTAGTCCAACAAGGGAAGAAATTTCTCCCTGAAGGATTCTTTTTGGAAGAGTCCCTTTGATTTGAGCGGCATAATCCGAAATAAATCGGGAAGCACGAGGGTCTTTCAACAGTTCAAGGTATCTGTTATAATCGAATTTACCTCCAACCCAGAAGGTTGTGTCCTGGGCTATCATACTTGGTGGAGAATTCTTTATTATATCGATTATCTGTTCATCTGAAATAGAAATATCTCTCTTATTCAACTGCTCATTCAATAATCTGTCCATTATTAATCCATTAATTATCTGGTCAGATAGTTTCCTTTCTTCCACGGGATTCACACCCATTGAGCCACTTATAATTCTTGTTTGGTTATTTAATAAATCTCCATATTCTCTGTAAGTTATGGGTTCACCATTCACCTCTGCAATGAGGTTCTCATCCCCTCTCTTACTGCTTAGTATATTCGAACCAAAACCAAAGAATATAAAGAGGATAAAAGCGGCTGCGACAAACCACATAAAATATTTTGTTACTGATCTTAGCTTCTGCATTATCATTTTTCTTCTCCTTTTAGATATTCTATAAGAGACTGTAGTCTATTTATTACCCTCTTTTTCCCCAAAACCTCCATCAATATAAAGATGCCTGGACCAAATGTCATACCGCTTATCCCAAGCCTAACAGGATGAATAAGTTCTGCAGACCTGCAACCCAATTCTTGGGAAAGACCACGGAGAACCTCTTCTATTCCTTCTCGATTGAATGGTTCTAGTTCCTCCAATCTATCGACTAATTTCCTCATTCTCCTGGAAAGACCGGGGTAGAAATGCTCGCTGGCTCCTTTTTCATCCAATGAGAAATTATCAGAAAAGAAATAGTACCCAAGTTGGATGAAGTCCTGAAATTTCTTCACCCTGTTCCCCATAGCCCCAATAATTTTAATTATGTATTCCCTGTTTTGAACATCAATACCCTTCTCTTTCAGATAATGTTGCAGTCTTTTTGCAATCTCCTCCTCTTTTAATCTGTTCATCCATTTTCTATTTACCCATTCCAGACGTTCTAAATCGAAGACAGCGGGCTTTTGATTAATGCTCTTTAGGGTAAAACGCTCAACCAATTCTGAAAGGGAAAATATCTCCTCTTTTGTCTTTGGAGACCAGCCAAGAAAAGCAAGATAATTCACCATTGCTTCAGGGAGAAAACCTTTGTCTCTGTACTCAGAAATAGCCACTGCATTTTTCCTCTTAGAGAGTTTTGAGCGATCTTTCCCAAGAATTAGGGGAAAATGAGCAAATTCCGGAGGCTTCCATCCAAAAGCCTTGTACAACAATATCTGTTTTGGTGTATTTGGAATATGATCATCGCCTCGCATTACATGGGTTATCTCCATCCTGTGATCGTCTACCACAACAGCCATATTGTATGTTGGTGAACCATCAGACTTTAAAATGACAAAATCCTCTATCTCTGAATTATCTCTCTTTATCCCTCCATGGATAAGGTCTTTATACTCAGTAACACCGGGAGGAATATGGAAGCGCAAAGCCTTTGGTCTACCTTCCCTTTCAAAATCTTTTCGCTCTTTCTCTTTTAAATTATAGCATCTTCTATCATACATCCATCTCTTATGAGAATTTAAAGCCTTCTTCTTCCTCTCTTCGATCTCCTTCGGGGTACAGTAACACCAATAGGCATTGCCTCTCTTAAGTAACTCAAAAGCTCTTTCCCTGTAATTATCAAAATGATCTGACTGGTATACAACATCCTCATCCCATCCAAGATTCAACCAATTAAGACCGCTTTTTATCGATTCTGTCATAATATCTCTGGAGCGCTCCAGATCTGTATCCTCTATCCGAAGGAGGAAAGAACCATTATTTGCCCGGGCAAAGAGGTAATTAAAAAGGGCAGTTCTTGCCGTCCCAATATGAAGATACCCTGTTGGGGAAGGCGCTATACGAACTCTAATGGAATTTTTATTTTTATCCATAGTTTTCTATATATATACATATTAAAAAAGACAAGTCAAGGTCTCTTTTGATTTCCTTGCCCCTTGCCCGGAGGAAAAATAATTCTATATTTTATTATTGTGTTTGAGAATCTAACTGAAAGAATAAAAAGTATATTAAAAAGCCTATCAGGAAGAGGAAGACTTTCGCCTCCTGAGGTGGAGAGAGGAATGAGGGACATCCGCCGCGCTCTTCTTGAAGCGGATGTTAACCTCGAAGTGGTAAAGGAATTTATTTCCGATGTAAAAAAAGAAGCAATTAACAGAAAAATATACGAAAGTTTTACCCCAACTGAAATGATAACCCAGATTGTGGGAGAAAAATTAATCGAGCTTCTCGGAAAAGCAGAACCTTTAATCCTTGAAGGACAACCTGCTTCAATCCTGCTTGTTGGCCTTCAAGGTTCGGGTAAAACCACTACGGCGATAAAGCTTGCGAATCTTCTTAAGAAAAAGGGCCGAAAGCCCTACCTTATACCAGCCGATGTAAAGAGACCCGCAGCCTTCCAGCAACTTAGAGATCTGGCAGAGAGGGAAGAACTACCCTATTTCTCAAGCCGCCTCAATGATGAGGTAAAACTCTGCAAGCAAGCTCTAACCCAATCAGTCCTAAAGAGATATGATACTCTTATTTTTGATACAGCGGGGAGGTTGCATATAGATTCTGAAATGATCGATCAGATTAAAAGAATAAAAAACGCTGTAAAACCTTCAGAGGCTTTCCTCGTTGCAGATTCAATGACAGGCCAAGATGCTGTAAATATCGCAGGAGAATTTGATAGAAAAGTAGGAATCACGGGGATCATACTAACTAAAATGGATGGCGATGCAAGAGGAGGAGCTGCCCTTTCAATGAGGAAAGTCTCTGGTAGGCCTATAAAATTCATAGGCACAGGAGAAAAACCAGCCGACATAGAGGTTTTACATCCAGAGAGGCTTGCTTCCAGAATACTTGGAATGGGAGATATAGGAGCCTTGCAAGAAAAAGCCGAGAAGGCAATTGAAAAAGAACAGGCACAAAGATTCCAGAAAAAGTTAAAAGAAGGCAAGCTGAATTTAGAGGATTTCCTTCAACAGATAAAACAATTGAAGAGAATGGGCCCTATTGAAGAACTTGTTGAACTCTTGCCAGGGGGGCAGGATTTAAAAAAGATGTTGGATGAAAGGGAGGTGGTTCGCACTGAAGCTATCATTCAGTCAATGACCCCCGGGGAAAGGATAAATCCTGAGATACTAAATGCTTCAAGAAAAAGAAGAATTGCAAAAGGGAGTGGGTCCTCAGTCCAGGACATCAATCAATTATTAAAGGAATACAAGACTGTAAGGAGAATGATGAAGCAAATGAAGGGTAGAAGCCCCTTTATTAAAAATAAGTTCTTTAGATGAATCCAGTAGTGCTTATCTTCTGTTATATACTAATGTTAATAGGTTTAGTTGGATGCATCCTTCCGCTTCTCCCGGGGACACCCCTTGTTTTCCTCGGGATATTTATCTATGCCTGGAAGACCCATTTTACAATTATTTCCTGGAATCTTATTCTCATATTCCTCATTATAACAGTCATCTCTGTTCTTCTCGATTTTATTGCAGGGGGAATTGGGTCAAAAAAGATGAAAGCTTCGAAATTTGGAGTGATTGGGGCCTTCTTTGGAGCAATAGCAGGGTTCTTCTTTGCCCCCTTTGGTATAATCATCGGACCCCCTCTCGGAGCTTTTATTTGTGAACTCTTTTCCGGAAAGAATGCTTTAGAGGCATCAAAGGCAAGTGCTGGAGCAATCCTTGGAATCCTTGGAGGGACCCTCTGTAAAATCGTCCTATCCTTAATAATGATAGGGTTATTTACATCACAGGTCTTCTAATTATAAGGTTTTATATTAGAAAGCCTCTCAGGAGAAATATCAGATAGGTTAGTAAAATTGTTAGATGTGTGCTCTTTTCCATTTTTAACCCTTGTTCTTTTGAAAATTTCCCACTTCTCCATTTCCATACCTCTGGGAAAAAAGCGGGGACTCTTTTCTTATATTCCAGGAATTCTTCTCTAAATTTTCTCTCTAAATATCTCTCTTCTTCCAGAATGATCGCAAGATAATAGAGGAAAAAGATAAAAGAATAGATAGGGAGCAAAAAATTTTCATAAAAATTTGCACACAAGGTGAATCCAAAACCAATAAGAAAATTTCCAAAGTATAAAGGATGCCTCATAATGCTGAAAGACCCCTTATCGAGAATATAATCTCCAGAAATCTTATTCCCCCTCATCCAGACCCCTGCATACCCCTGGGAGAGAAAACGAATAAAAAGACCAACAATTATAATACTTGAACCCAACAAATAGATACCCCATGAAAATTTAATTACAATAAGGAGGAATGAAAAATAGGGAACAGGAAAAAATGATCTATACCTAAAAAGAAACTTTCCTATCTTCAACTAAATACCCGAATTTTTACTATATTCTCTTTAGAGCGAGTTTCAGAATTCTCGTCACCAATTCATCATACTCGATACCAATCTCCTTTGCCTCTGCCGGGAGGTCGGAAAGCTCTGTCATACCCGGGATTGTATTAATCTCAAGGACATAGGCATTCTCACCATGGACCATGAGATCAACTCTGGAGAAATCCCTGCAGCCAAGAGTCCTGTGGGTGGCAAGAGCTATCTCTTTACTCTTTTTCTTCATCTCCTCGCTCAACCTTGCAGGTATAATAAATTCTGTCAAACCCTTTGTATATTTTGCTTCATAATCATAGAATTCGTTCTTTGGGATTAGTTCAAGAGTTGGCAAGGGCTTATCTCCAAGAATTCCAACAGTTATTTCCTTTCCACGAATGTATTCCTCTGCAAAGAATTCTCCATATTTCTCTGCTTTACGAATCGCAAGTTGATAATCATCATCGCCCCTTACTATGCTTATTCCTACAGAAGAACCCTCTGAAACTGGCTTTATAAGATAAGAAGGCCTGAGGGAGGGAGGGGTTTTATTCAGAGGATACTGAAACTCTGGCGTCGGGATGCCGGATGAGATAAGAACCTTCTTTGTCATGACCTTGTTCATTGCAAGAGCAGAAGATAGAACTCCTGAACCTGTATAGGGAATATCCAGAGTTTCTAAAATCCCCTGTATCGTTCCATCCTCCCCTGGCTTTCCGTGTAACATTATAAATGCAATATCTAAATGAGCTTTTGATAAAACTTCGGCTATGTCTTTTGCAACATCAATCTGGATAACATCATATCCACGATTTTTTAAGGCAGAGGCAACTTTCTTGCCTGAAATAAGGGATATCTCTCTTTCAGAAGACCAACCCCCATACAGGACACCTACCCTCATAACTCAATCCTTATTACTCTGTCATTGTTACTTCTATCAAAAACTCTTATTGCGATATATTTAGATTCTCTATCCACCTTACAAGAAAACGATTCCTGTTTTTCATCAAAAAGACCGTCCAGAGGCCTTGCTCTTCTCCATTGAANTTCTTCATCCTTGGAAGTTCTATAGAATNTTCCTGAAATGGAGGAAAGTTTATCAATGCAAGTTCCCGAAACAAAAACGCTATCCCCGATTACTCTCTTTTTTATATTCTCTATCCCGGGAGGGGTGTGATCGATCAAAAAAGAAGTCGTCTTTTCCGAAGAGAGAGGAGAGGGTTGATCCAGCAGGTCCTTTGCTACAATCTTAACAATATATGACCCATCGGGATATGGAGAGGTATTAAGGAAATAGGCTTTCTCTTGCAGAGAGAAAATCAAACTCCTGAATTCTTCATCTTTCCTCTTGAGAAAGAGGTCAAAGCTCAACCGATCCCCATCTGGATCATGAGCTTCCCAATAAATACAACGGACTCCTTTCTGGATTATACAGGAATTATCAGGAATAAAGAATCCCATCTTTCTCAGCTTTTCTTTTTCTTCTTGAGAAAGGGGATGGTGAATCTGGGTTTGGGTATTTCTTCCAACTATTCCAATTGTAGGAGGAAGGACTGCGAATTTCTGGATTTCCGGTGGGGAATTTCTTTTCCTGTAAGAAATGCGAACTTCCTTCAGATATGGGTTACCCCCCTTTAAAACCACTCTCCACTGAACGAATGGATCTTCTGTATCAATTCTCCTCCCAAGGGTTTGCCATTTAGTCCAGGAAGAATCCACCTCCTCTTTTCTTCCGCTCCTTATAAGGAATGTTAAATCTCCCCTTCCATTGTAAAAGAGATTGCCCCAGATTATACCAATACCTCCTTTAAAAACAGAGGATGTATACATACCTTCCCTTCTCTTCTCATTTTTTATTGAGTAAATCTTTGCAGGATAGCCCGTTCCTATATAGAGTTCTCCATTAATATTCTTTAGAACGGTTATCTTTGGTTCATCAAAATCTGAGACTATCAGGAAACCATTTCTGTGGAACTCTCCAAGTTGACCATCCTCCCCTTCTCCAGCATAAAATCTACCTCCAACTTCAATCCCATTCAGAATCGGAGTCCCCTTGTAAACTTCGAACTCCCTATTATGAATCAGGAATTTTATCTGCCCTTTAGGTTCTAAGTTTCCAGCTTTAATCCCTGTCACACAGAGAGTGTCTCCAACAAATCCCAAACCGTTCACTTCCTCAAGATCGGGATCATAATATATTCTTCCTGAACTATCCTTCTTGAACTCATATACGAGACCAGGATTAGCAGTCCCAATAAACAACTTGTTATTATGGATAACCATCTCCGTCACAGAATTTGCCTGGGTGTTATAGAACTCCTTTATTTCTTTATTATCCCCCAGTTGATATATCTTTCCTTCTGGTCCGGTTCCGATAAGAAACTTGCCATTCCATTCAAGGATGGAATATATGTTATCTGCTGGAATTGTTATTGAGTCTACAATTGAGGTACCCTTAATGAATAATAACTTTCCGGATGGAGAAAGACCGCCAACAATTAGATCCCCTTTCCCAAAAAGAGATATTAAACCTCCTTTACGATTGATTATGGTATCGGGTGAGCCGCTCCCGTGATCTCGAATAATAAGCCCAAGATCGGATATCCCAAAATAGAGTTCTCTTCCACTTTTAACTATATCTGATATAAACCCATCACTTTCCCATCTTACACTTTCAATCTTATTTCCAAGGAATACTGAATCCTGGGAAATAATGGTTCCATCGATCTTTCCCTTATAAAGTGAATCCCCATGATAGGTCCATAGGTATGACAATGATATCATAAAAAGCAGCATCCTACCTCCTGATTTCTATCGATTTTCTAACTTCCCCCACAACAGGACCGTCAGTGATAATTTTCTTTTTTTCGATAAGGAATAAATTATTAGAAACCCAACCATCCTTTTTACCGAGAACCAATTGAATGCTTGAGGGTAAGTTCTTGAGTTCCCCAACTTCAGTGCTGAGTGAAGAGCCCTTTTTGTACACCGAAAAAATGAATTGATCCCCTACTGGTAGAGTGTTTATGAATTTTTTCCATTCTGAAAAATCATTAAATTGGAAATTCAAGGGAGCCCTTCCTTGCTCAAAATAAATAAATTCTTCCCTCCCAGAAACCCTGATAAGTAATTCACAGGGCTTGGTAGGAGCCTGGAATGTGAAGCATAGAGAGGTATCAGACTTCCTATACTGATCAATTGTAATTCTTGCAGTTATCTTCTCCCCCAATTTAAACTTCCTCTTTTCAAGTTTTAAATCTTTGATTCTGTATCTTCTTATCTGCGGTTCACTGGAAACAAAAATATGAATTGAATCCACCGTGACACCCTTGTAACGATTGTCTTGAATCTCTGCAAGAATTTCTCTTGTCCGCCTGTAAAGTCCGTCCTGGAGAGCTTCCCCACTCATAACAGGGAAAACGGACAAAGGACCATGGTTGGTCCAGAGAGTAAGTTTTCCTCTCAGTGTTGAGGGTTTATACAACCCCATTTCTTCCACCCAGTTTGAGAATACCAGAAGAGAAGTGAGAGCTGGAAGAAGACTCTCTTGAGCTGTAATCCTGTATTTTTTCTCCAGACTCCCGACCCTTATCCTGCAATTTACCATTGGAGGGTCTTTACCTATTATCCCCTTTAAACCCGAGGTTCTATCAGAGGTAATCGTCCCAACTATCTTTCCCGGGTTTATGAATTCAAAGGATTGATAGTAAGAAGGAAGATATGCGCATACTTTACCCCCGCACAGAGGTAGGTTTGAACCACCTGTTCCATAAGCAGGATGGCCAAAAGCATAAACTGTATCACCAATAACCTCAGATATTATCCCCATTATGGAAATGTTCCCATCTCCCGTGAGAAGGGTCACTCCACAAACGCCTCCTGGTAGGAAAGGAGTTGTTTCATCAGTCATTCCTCCCAGATTACTCTGGGAAATGAAAAAGTCTCCAGGCAGGGAATCAAGGAATGGAATAGAAGAGGATGGAAAACCGGAAACATTAAGGATGGGTTTTATTAGGGTAAGCCCGGAAGAACCGGATAAGGAAAGACTCCCCCCCCTTTTCATCTCTGTAAAGGGCATTATACCACAAATAGGCTCCTTTGAGAATCCCCAGGCGTAAGCTACAGCTCCAAGGAGTTTACCATTAATATAGACAGGACTCCCACTCATCCCAGCAAGAATTCCACTTTTATCAATAACATCTCCTTTCAGTTTCGCAAGAATCACCTCGCTTCCTGTTGGAGAGGGTGGAAGTTTCCCGATAATCTTTACCTGAAAAGTGTCTATCTTTGAACCCTCAAATGTGCTTAACCCGATTCCCTCCATTCCTTTATGAACATCAGAGGGAGGAATGATTTCAGAACTTTGAATAATCTGAAATAATAGAATGGATACGATCAGCATATTCTTCTTCTAAACCTTTTTCCTTTGCCAGTTCAAGGTTCACATCCAGCAGTTTAACTACAGTGGCTAAGGACTCTGGAGCAAAATCTTTAAGAGACTGTAAATCTCTTTTAATGGTCAAATAATCTCCCCTTTCAACAGGTCCAGTGAGGCTTCCGAGATAACCCATATCCTTTATGTTTTTAATCGTTGTTTCTCCGAGATATAAATCTATTCCTTTTTGTATCCCACACTTCTCAAACAATTTATGGGCAAGAAAAAGCAGGCTTGTAGTTAAGTTTGTGGATAAAACAGCTGCAAGATGGTATAAGGGTTTTTTATCGGTATCTACCACTAAATATCTGCCTTTAAGAACCCTGACTATTTTCTTTGCTGTCTCTATTCCTACTCTGTCTCCCTCAATTCCCCAGAATCCATGGGATAGGTTCATTCTGTATTTTGGAACGCTTCTTAAGGGATGGAGGGAGAATATTCCCCTTGGTGAAGGTGCATGGATTGCAGTGTGATCCAGGGAACCACTTGTATGGCCTACGATGAGGAAAGAAGGAAGTTTCTTTGAAACTCTCTTGATCTCTCTATCTGGAAGAGCAATGAGAACAAGTAAATTTCTTTCTTTAAGTTCATCAAGCTTATCAATACGTTCTTCTTTTTTTACCCAATCCGGGAAACTGGTAGAATAATAACCATAAAATCCCCACCCGGCAGCTTTGAGTGAATATGCAAGTGAGGTTCCAACCCTCCCAGCTCCACAGAGGGCAAATTTCATTCAGGGATGATATTTATGACCTTTTTCCCACGTTTTGTTCCAAACTCCACTCTCCCCTCCCTCAAGGCATAAAGGGTGTCATCGCCACCCCTTCTAACATTCCAGCCGGGGTGATATTTGGTTCCTCTTTGGCGAACGAGTATTGCACCGCTTAAAACTTCCTCTCCTGCGAATCTTTTGATCCCAAGATAATTTGGATTTGAATCACGGCCGTTACGCGAAGAACCTACACCTTTTTTATGAGCCATTTTTCACTCCTTTTCTCTTTTTAATCAATGAGGCACCTTCTTTTTTCATCTTGCTAATTTGCAGATTCCCGAGGATGGCTTTTAACTTCTCATCATCTGTTTTCAAGAAAGAATTTAAGTCTTTAATCCCTGATTTTCTCAGTTTTTCAGCCCTCATCTTCCCAATCCCCTGGATCTCTTCAAGTTCTATTCTTGGAGGTTTTTTAGTGGACTTTTTGATTTTCTTCTTTTTTGTTCCCATTATTAAATCTTTTATTTCCACCTCGGTATATGTTTGTAGGTGTCCCTTTTTCTTTCTGTAACGCTTGCGCCTTTTGTATTTAAAGACGACAATCTTTTTGTCTCGGCAATGCCCAAGGATCTTTCCAGCCACAGAAGCACCCTCAATATAAGGGTGCCCAACTTCAACTTTATCGTTCTTAACAAGAAGGACTTTATTGAAGTTAACAATATCCCCAACTTCTTTATTTATCCTGGGCATCTTCAGTTTCTCACCAGGTCTTGCAATCCATTGAAAACCTTTCGCTTCAAATACCATGAACATCAATCCCCTCCTTCTGGTGGGATAGGTAACACACCTTTTGGAGGCGAAACTTTCTCCTGGCTTTCTCCCTGTTCTACTGGAATTCCCTTTTCTTTCTCTGGAACAGTAGCGAAAGGCGTCTCTTCTCTGGGAATACCCCTGTCTGATGGAAGTGTTTGCATCAATTTTTTCTGGATCTCGGGTTCTGTCCCTTTAACCCTTCTTGGAACCATAATGGCTATGGATGAAGAAGTGATGAAAAAAAGTGCAGCAAGAGCTATTGTAATCTTCCTAAGCAATGGTGAAGCTCCCCTTCCCCCAAAGAAGGAACCACTCCCTCCACCACCAAAAACAGAACTCATTCCAGAACCGTGAGATTGTTGCATTAGAATAACAATAATTAAAAGAATTGCAAGGAATACATGCAATCCTACTGCAAAACCTAACACTATATCCCTCTCGCTATCTTTATTATTTCAGCAAAACTATCGGGGTCCAGGGATGCTCCACCGATGAGTGCTCCATCGATGTCACCCTGTTTTAAGAAATCACCCACGTTATTTGTTTTTACCGAACCTCCATACATTATTCTAACCTCTTCTCCCTTTTTACCTAATATTTCTCTTATAATTGAATGCATCCTTTGGGCATCTTCTGGGTGCGGTGTCCTACCAGTTCCAATTGCCCATACAGGTTCATAAGCAATAGAAAGTTTCTCAGGATTATATTCCAGCCCTAAAAGACCTTCCTGCAATTGCTTTTCGACCACTTCTTTCGCCCTACCTTCTTCCCTTTCCTCCTCTTTTTCACCTATACATATAACAACATTCAGGTCTTTTTGCAAGGCTTTTTTTACTTTTTTTCGAACTTTCTCGTTTGTTTCAAAAAAGTTGTTTCTTCTTTCAGAATGTCCTATTATAACCCACTTGACTCCGAGTTCCTTCAAAAAAAGGGATGAGACTTCACCTGTATAGGCTCCTTCCTCTTCCCAAAAGAGATTTTGAGCTCCAATAGAGATTCCTGTATCCTTGAAAATTTCTACAGCAGTTGGAATTGAGGTAAAAGGAGGTGCAATAAATACGTCAATCCCTTCAGTTTTTATCTCTTTATTCAATAAGACCTTACTGAATTCCTCTGTTTCTTTAATCCCTTTATGCATCTTCCAGTTCCCACCGATAAGTAGTTTTCTCATCTAACCTCCTCTTTTAGTATGGATATCGCTGGCAGTTCCTCTCCTGAAAGGAACAGAAGAGCTGCTCCCCCACCTGTTGAAAGGTGACTAAGCTCAATATCCGATCCAGTAAATACTTTGTCTGTATCTCCTCCACCCACTAGGGTTAGAGCCCCTTCCTTCGTAGCCTCTCCCATTGCGGTGGCAATCTCAAGGGTCCCTTTATCAAAAGGAGAAATTTCAAAGACTCCCATAGGTCCGTTCCAGAAGATGGTCTTTGACTCCAGAATGATCTCTCTAAACTTCTGGATAGTTTTGGGACCTATATCAACACCCTTCCACCCACAAGGGATATCTCCAACTGGGATAACCTTCCATTTAGCTCTTTCTTCAATTCTATCGGTGATGACCAAATCCATTGGGAGATAAAGATTCACATTGTTATCCCTTAAAATCGGGAATACTTCCTCAATCTCGGGGAGGAGGCTTTCTTCAAGTAAAGAATCCCCAACATCTATGCCTTTTTTATTCAAGAAGTTATAAGTCATTGCACCCCCAATGAGGAGATTGTCCATCAAAGGAGCAAGATTCTTTATAACGGGTATTTTGGTTTTCATCTTTGCTCCTCCGAGAACAATGGAAAAAGGTGGAGGGGGTCCTTTTAAAAGCTTTGAGAGGTTCTCTATTTCTTTCAACATCAAAAAACCGGCCGCCTTCTCTTTTATTAAAGTAGCAACTCCATAGGTAGATGCATGTTTCCTATGAGCAGTAGCGAAAGCATCGTTGACATAAATGCTTCCGAGTTTTGCCAGATTTTCAGAAAAACCGATGTCATTTCCCTTTTCACCGGGATGGAATCGTGTATTTTCAAGGAGCAATAATTCTCCTTCTTTTAGTTCCTCACTTATCTTCTGGATCTCATCCCCAACTATTTCCCCTACAAATTTCACCTCCGAATCCAAAAGTTCAGAGAGTCTTTTTGCTACCGGAGCAAGAGAAAGTTCCCGAACTTTGGTCCCACCTGGTCTCCCAAGGTGGGACATCATAATTATCTTTGCCCCCTCCCTCTTGAGATAGCGAATTGTTGGGAGGCTTTCTTTTAACCTCCTATCATCTTCTATAAACCCCTGTTTAAGAGGGACATTGAAATCAAAACGGCATAGGACTCTCTTCCCTTTAACATCAAGATCGCGAATTGAAGGGAGGTCCCTCATAGAGTCTCTCCCATCATTACAGCAACATCGATCAGCCTCATCGAGAAGCCCCATTCATTATCATACCAGGATAGAACCTTGACAAGAGTGTGATCGATCACTGTTGTAAAGCCTGAATCAAAAATTGAAGAGTGAGGATTACCAATGATATCCATAGAAACGATTGGATCCTCATTATATTCAAGGACTCCTGATAATTCACCCTCTGCGTATTCCTTAAAGGCTTTGTTGACTTCTTCTTCGGTTGTTTCCCTTTCAACCTCGCAAACAAAGTCCACAACAGCTCCGTCAGGAACTGGAACTCTGAGAGCTATTGCATTGAGTTTCCCTTTTAGTTCTGGAATAACTTCAGTGGTTGCAATGGCTGCTCCAGTCGTGGTTGGAATAATAGAGAGAGCAGCAGCCCTTGCTCTTCTCCAATCCTTGTGGGGTAAATCCAGAATTCTTTGTGATGTTGTGTAAGCGTGGGATGTTGTCATAAGACCATGTTTTATCCCAAATGACTCGTGAAGGACTTTGACAACAGGAGCAAAACAATTGGTTGTGCAGGAAGCATTGGAAACAATATTATCCTTCTTCGGATCATATTCCTTATGGTTTACACCGTAGACAATAGTGGGAACTTTTTTATCCCCTTTAGAAGGTGCAGTAATTATAACCTTTTTTGCCCCGGCTTTTAGNTGTTTTGCAGCATCGNCTCTTTTTCTGAATATCCCGGTTGCTTCCATTACAACATCTACATTAAGATCCTTCCAGGGTAGGGTTTCAGGATCTCTTTTGTGGAAGAATGGGATTTTTACATTATTAACCACCAGGGAATTATCACCTGCAGAAACCTCTCCATCAAATTTTCTATAAACAGAATCAAACTTAAGGAGATGCGCCATAATATCAACATCTGCAATATCATTTATTCCTACAATATCGATGTCATTGCGTTTCATCGCTCCACGAAGAANGCATCTTCCTATTCTACCAAAACCATTTAAACCAACACAAACTGCCATTTAAACCTCCTTTTTACAACCTTACTCTAAGACCAAAACCAAAGGAAAGATTATCCCATAGATTGGAAGTCCCTTTCCCTTTTAATTCTTCTACACTGGAAAGCGCAAGTTGTGTGATATCATACTTAATAGGTATGTCTATCCGGAGGTGATCATGTCCATAACTTAAGGACATTCCAATGATAGCGGAAGGGATGTAGATATTTTCCTCTACCTTTGAACCACTAAGACAGAGTAAACTACCAGCCAGACCCATATCAACATCCACCACTGGAATGGGAAGCCCAAGAGATAAACCTCCACTCCATTTGCTTAAACTGTAATCACCAGAAGAAGGAAAATCTATTGTCCCATTTATCCCAATTTTTAACAATGAAAGATTAAATTGAAGGCCAGCCTTCAGAGAATGATAACTCGAGAAGAATAGATTCATATTATCATCCCTTTCCGAGTTTACATCTTTTGGTAAGTCGTTTATAACAACTCCTACATTACCACTGATTGTATTTGACGCCGTATCAACATTGAGATTATCAGTATTAATCTCTACACTATCGGGCAGATCAGAGATAAGAGAGAAGTTCCACTCGTATCCCCCTGAAAGACTGAAATCTGGTGCGTATTCATAAGCGAGGGAAAACTTTATCAATTTTGCATCAAGGAGCATTCCGATGTCGAAGGCGGTTTGGGTAGCAGAGAAGCCACTTGATGCGATCTTCCCGGATAGAAGGGTATCGTTGATAACTGCATATCCGTTAACGCTATCAATTGTCCATTCTTCACCTTGGCTTGTAACCGTTGTGTCCACAAGAACAGAAAAGTTTTCAGGTAGCACATTAAAACTGCCTTCTCCAAAGAGTCTATTACTGAAGAATTTAAAACCTGCACCAAGATTAAAAAGACCGAGGTCTACACCCCCACCAATGAAGAAGGGAGTTTTAGAATATTCAACTCTTATTGGGGTTTGAGTCCCAACAGAGATTTTTCCGTTCAGAGGCATATCCACAGAGATTGTATCACCCTCCGGTATGTCTGGATGGTCGGAATGAGTAAGCTCAAAGGGTTCCTCCGGGCGAAACTCACCGCTGATACTGCCATTTAAGTTGGCCTCCAGGCCCCATTTATAACCCCCACCGTAGGAGATTCCAACCCCAAAAATCCCTATCTTCTTTGAGAGACCTATAAAATTTAATCCACCCATTGCGTTATAAAGAGTGCTGAATGGAATTACCAGGGTGTCCTGCATTCCACCAACCTCAAGGGATTCTTCAAAAGCAAAATTGCTTTCTCCAGAGAAAGAAAATCCAGAATAGAAGTCAACACCCTGGGAAGATCCAAGGGTAGCAGGATTAATATTTGCTCCAATTATCCCGGAACCCGCAGCTGGATTCAAGAAACCCTGATCAAGAAAAAATGAATTTATCTCAGTTGATGCATGGTACAACTGGATATTATAATCACCTTCAGCGTTAATGGATGAGAGCAATAAAAAAATCAACATCTAACCTCCTTTAAGGATAAACCCTGCCCAGCATTCTCGGGAAGGGTATTGTTTGCCTGATATGTTTTATTCCACAAATCCAGGCAACCATCCTTTCGATTCCGAGACCAAACCCAGAATGGGGGACAGAACCGTATTTTCGTAGATCAAGATACCAACCAAACGCATCCTTTGGCAGGTCTCTTTTTTTAATTTCATCCTTCAATTTCTCCACACTGAACTCCCTCTCTCCACCCCCGATAATCTCCCCATACCCCTCAGGAGCAAGAAGATCGAATGAAAGAGTTGCACCAGTATCCCCAGGCTCCTTCCTCATATAGAAGGCCTTGACACCTTGGGGAAAATGAGTCACCATAAAGGGAGAATCGAAACTCTCTGCAAGGGCCGTTTCCTCTGGAGCACCAAAATCTTCTCCAAATTCCATAGATTTTCCCAACTCATTAACCCGCTTTACTGCTTCTTCATATCTTATACAAGGAAAAGGCGCTCTTATAGATTCAAGGTGGGTTGTATCCCTTTCCAGAGTCTCAAACTCCCTCTTTCTTTTATCCAAAACTCTATGGACAACGTAGTCCACCATACCTTCAGCAAGTTTTATAGCATCATCCAGGTGTGCATAAGCCATTTCTGGTTCGAGCATCCAGAACTCAGTGAGGTGACGACGAGTTTTCGATTTTTCAGCTCTAAATGTAGGACCAAAACAATAAACTTTCCCGAAAGCCATGCATGTTGCCTCATTGTATAGCTGCCCACTCTGTGAGAGATAAACCGGCTCTCCAAAATAATCCACTTCAAAAAGGGTAGTTGTTCCTTCGCAGGCAGAAGGGGTAAAGATTGGAGCATCCATCTTCAGGAAACCTCTTTCCCAGAGATAATCTTCAGCCCCCTTTATGATCTCTGCCCTTATCCTAAGGACTGTCCACTGCTTTTTTGAACGAATCCAAAGGTGTCTATTCTGAAGCAGGAAATCCACTCCATGGTGTTTTGGTGTAAGAGGATAACCCTCTTGATTATGAACAACTTGAATCGAATGGATAGCGAGTTCATAACCGGCGGGAGCTCTTGAGTCTTCCCTTACCTTTCCTTTCACTATTATAGAACCTTCCTGGTTCAATTCGTCAATCAGGGAGAAACTCTCAGGTTCAGTGCCATTTTCTGTTGCAACACCCTGGATGATTCCCGTCCCATCACGAATAAGTAAAAACTTAATACCACCCCCGGATCTCTTATTAAAAAGCCATCCCCTGATTTCCACTTCTTTATCTATAAATTTTGATATATCTTCTATATATACCCAGTCCATCGCGTATCTATAATCCATACAGGTCCAAAGTCAACCCCGATAACTAATATAACGCATAAAACCTGCGCAGGTCAATTTGCGTCCCAACCCGAACACCATTTGCCAGAAACCAGCCACCCATCGTCTCAAGAGCAAATTTTATCCGAGAAGAATGAGAAGGATAGCTCTTCAGGGAATCTATCGGTCTAATAGGAGGCTCTTTTTTCATTGTTATTATTTCTCTAATGATTCCTGATGCATCAATGTAGGCAAGATCAATATCAAATTTACATCTAAACATCCAGAATTCTCTTCTTTTTTCATCAGGGAAAACAAAGAGCATTCCATAGTTTGGAGGCAATGTATCTCTACCTTGGAGTCCCAACAACCTTTCTCCAGGAGTATCCGCGATTTCTACCTTAACCTTATTTCCATTAATTTCAATTGTTTTAACATTTCCATTCTTTTTACAATTTGGGAGAAGAAGAAAAAGAAAGAGATAAACTCTTCTAAATATCATTAATATCTATGGATAGCGCAGTTGAAATTCCTTCTTCCTCCATTGTGACCCCATAAATGGAGTTTGCTGCTTCCATTGTTTTTCTATTATGGGTTACAATTAGAATCTGTGCACTCTCGGAAAATTCCTGAAGGATGTTAATAAACCTTTCTATATTGTTTTCATCCAGAGGAGCATCAATCTCATCCATAATATAGATAGGGGATTGTCTCTTTCGCATTATAGCGAGGAGAAGAGCAATAGCAGCAAGGGTCTTTTCCCCCGTTGAGAAGAGTTCCATCCTCTTTAAAGTTTTACCCTTTGGTTGAACCCAAACTTCTATATCGGATTCCAGTATATTATCCTCGCTCAACTTTATATCAGCCTTTCCTCCAACAATTAGTTTATCGTAGATTAATTGGAAATCCTTCCTTATATCAGCAATTATTTCTTGAAACTCTTTTTTAGCCTTTTTATCAATCTCCCTTATAGAGTTTTCAATGTCTTTCTTCGATTGAAGCAAATCGACCTGTTCCTCTGTCAACTCATCCAATTCAGATTTTTTTTCTTGGTACTGGCTGGTAGCCAACGGATTTATAGGCTTAAGAGATTCAATTTTTTCTCTTAGTTCTTTTAACCTTTCATCTAAGTTGGGCTCTGTTTCTACATCTTCTCCTTGAATTTCTACACCAAATTCCTTATATATCTCATTGGTGAAATTTTTTTCCTCGTATTCCTTTTCGAAAACTTTCATCTTTAACTCTGAAATTTCTTTCTCTATATTATCCTTATCCTCTTCTTGATTCGAATATTCCTTCTTTTTTTTATCGATTATCTCCTCTTTTTTCTGAATCCCTTTATATAATTCCCTGTTTTTTTCTTTTAGAGAGATAAATTTTCTTGTTTCTTTTTCTATCTCCTCTTTTAATCTTTCTATTCCTCGTCCCAGTTCTTCTTTTTCCCGGGAAAGCCTTAAGCCTTCCCTTAATCTACTCAAAGCCTCTCTATTAGTGTTCTCTCTATTTCTAAGAGCTTCTCTTCTTCTCTGGATCTTAGAAATTTCTTCCTCTATTTTTCTTTTGTTTGTTTCCAGCTGAGAAATTTTTGCCTGTAGGCTTTCTCGTTTCTTCCCGGTTTCCTTCCTTTCCTCATTTTTCTTTAATATTGACTCATTAAGTTCGTTAATTTCCCTGGCGTCGGAGGATAGATCATCCTTGATTGATTGGATTTCGTAATCAATTCGGCTTATATCAAATTCAATACTTGATTTCTTATTAGCAAGAACCTCTCTTCTCTTCTCTACCCCGGTTAATTTATTCCTTAATTTATTAACATAATTTATTATTCGATCTTTTTCTAATTCAAGTTTTTTCAACTCTTCCTTTTGCCTCTCTTCTTCTTTCAGAAGTTCTCGTTCTTTTGCCCTCCGGACGAGTATGCCCTCCTTATCCTGCGATAGAGCTATAAATTTATCATTTATGATATCTCCATTTGGAGTAACCCAGAAACCTCTATTCTCTGCCAATTCCCCCAGAGCCTGAGAGAGATCCCGGGCCACATGATATTTGGATAACTCCTTTTTCAAAAGATGTGAATATTTTCCGAAGACAACTTCTTTCATCTCACCCTCACCTTTCTCGTTATCTTCATCATCAAGTATAAACAATCCTCCTTTCGCAGATTCTTTTTTTAGTATTTTTATTGCCTCTTTTATTTCATCTATTCCCCCCACTACACTTTTAAGAAATTCTCCAAATATAGCCTCTACCGCTGCCTCATAACCTTTTTTTACCTCAATATTATTCGAAAGAAGAGGCAGACCTATTTTATCCCTGATCAACTTCATTCCCTCTGAGAGTTCAATTTCTCTACTCTGATAGAAGTCGATCTCTTTCTTAATCCTTCCGTACTCTGTTCTACTGTTCTGCAACTCTCGTAGTAGAGAAGCTTTCTTGCTATCACCATTCTCAATCTCTATAGTTAATTTGTTTATTTTCCCAGCATTTTCTTTTAGTTCTTTTCCTATCTCTACAATCTTAGAGTTTAGTTCTTCCAATCTTTTCTTTTCGCTCTCCAGGTCTTTGCCTCTTTCTTTTAAGTTTTCTTCCAGAGAAAAAACCCTGGAGCTTTGTTCCTGTGTTTTTATCTTTAAGGAAAGTTCTCTTTCTTTAAGGAATTCAATCTCGGATGATAAATTCAAAAACTCTTGTTCAATCTTCTTTATTTCTTCTTCGTATTCTGGTGCCTTGGAGTTTATTTTCTCCTCTTTATCTCTTAATTCCCTCTTTTCCTCCTCTAACTGATTAATGGAATCTTTTATATTTGAAGGGAGACCCTGGATGAAATTTCCGATGCGTTTTAATTCGCCTTCAGAGAGGGCTTTTTCTTCACGGTGTTTTGAAATCTCATCTTGAAGTTCTTGAAGCTTCTCCTCATTCTTTCTGGATTCCTTCCTTTTTTCTTTTATTTCCTCCTCTCCTAACTTGATCTCAGTTTCAGATTTCCTGATATTTGAGAAGATTTTATCGAGTTTTCTATCGAGTGTTTTTATGAGTCTCCTATCTTCTTCTAACTCTCTTTCGAGTAAAAATAATCTGGATTTCGCAGAAAGGATGGAACCCTCTTTTAATTCATCCTGAAGATGATGAAACCTTTTTGCCCTATTTGCTTCTCTTTTTAGAGACCTCAGGACTTTCTTTTTCTCCTTTAGAATTATTTCAATCTTTTCAAGAGCTCTTGATACCGAGTTAAGTTTATTCCAGGTCTCCCTCCTGTCCACCTCGTATTTTTTTATTCCCGCAACTGATTCAAATATTTCTCTACGAAGATCAGAATCGGCAATCAGGAAATCTTCGATAATTCCTTGATCGAGTATAGCAGTTTTTAATCCAGTATTTGCAAAGAGGCTTTGTATGTCCCGAAGTCGGCAGTGTGTATTGTTTATTAGAAACTCTGCCTCACCTGACCGGAAGAAACGCCTTTTTACCTCTACTTCGTCATAATCGATGGGTATTCCTCCGTTATTTTCAAACAGTAAAGCAACTTCTGCCATGCCAACGGATGAGCGATTTTCTGTTCCAGAGAAAATTAGGTCTTCCATATAGTCGGCACGAAGTCTCTTTGTGCTCGTTTCTCCCAAACCCCATTTTATAGCATCTATAATATTACTCTTACCGCACCCGTTTGGACCCACAAAGGTGGTAATCCCCTCTCTTAGCTTAATGCAGGTTTTCTTTGGGAAAGATTTAAAACCCGATAATACAATTTCCTTTAATCTCATCGCCTTATTTTATAAAAAAACTCACATTAGTCAAGGAAGATACAACTTGATATATTCTTTCTACTGGATAATGACCTTAAGCACTATCTTTACTGCCCTCCTCGGGCTTTTATTTATGGAACTCGGAGTATGGAAAAGGAAGGTGGTGTAAACTTATTGGTTAAGAGCTTTAAGAAAAGTAAATATAGAATTTCTCGGCACAAATACGGTTAAGTTACCATTGTATGAGAATTTAAGACCCTCCACTTGGGAAACAAGCTTTCTTATTTTATCCCCTGAAAGTTTGCGTTCAAATTCGCATCTATAATTCTTTATCCCTTCTTCTACTTTGATGATGCCAGCTCTCCCAGCCATTATCCTGATGCGGGCCCATCTAAGTATCCCTTTCAAATTGAGAGGTAATTTGCCGAAACGATCCTGTATTTCATCCCGGATATTATCAACATCTCCTAAACTTTCAGCAGATGAAATCTTTCGGTATAATCCAATTCTCTCCTCCTCTTGGGGCACATAGTCATGAGGGATATAAAAGGAACCATGAAGAGATACCTCGACCTGCGGTCTTTTTTTGACCTCTTCGCCTTTTATCTCTTTTATTGTATTACTCAACATCTTTAGATAGAGTTCATAGCCAACAGCTGCTATATGCCCATGCTGTTTTGACCCAAGAATTTCACCGGCACCTCGAATTTCAAGGTCTCTCAGAGAGATCTTAAAACCCGATCCCAACTCTGAATAGGTTCTTATAGCAGAAATCCTATCCCTTGCTTTCCCCTTCAATCCGCGTGGAATGATCAGATAACAAAAACCCTGACGTATTGATCTACCAACCCTTCCCCTGAGTTGATGTAGATCAGCAAGGCCAAAATCCTCTGCTCTATCTATTATTATTGTATTCACATTCGGTAGATCAAGCCCCGACTCTATAATGGATGTGCATAGGAGAAGGTCGTATTTACATTCAAGGAAGTCTGTCATCCTTTTTTCCAAAACCTGTGTTGGTAACTGTCCATGCCCTATCACTATACTAACTTCTGGAACTATCTTTTCTAACCTCATTCTAATCAATTCTATATCCCTTATCCGATTGTGAACAAAAAAGACCTGTCCTCCTCTTTCGATCTCCTTTAATATAGCATCCCTGATCACATCACTATCCCAATGTATTAAGGTTGTTATCACACCTTTTCTTCCTTCCGGTGGAGTCTGGATAACTGAAAGGTCGCGAATTCCAAGGAGAGAAAACTGAAGTGTTCGAGGAATGGGAGTGGCGCTCATAGAAAGGGTATCAACATTAACCCTTAGTTCCTTTAATTTTTCTTTCTGTTTTACACCAAAGCGCTGTTCCTCATCAATTATTACAAGGCCAAGGTCCTTAAATAGGATTGATTTGTCCAATAACTTATGCGTTCCAATGACAATATCGCATTCTCCTGTTTTCATCCTTTGCTTTATCTCTTTTCCCCTAACCTTTGTAAATCTCGATAACAACTCCACATTAACGGGTAATCTCTCCAACCTGTTGGTGAAAGTCCTATAATGCTGTTCTGCAAGAATTGTTGTAGGGGCAAGGATTGCCACCTGTTTTGAATCCCGAACCGCCTTGAATGCAGCACGAAGGGCAACCTCTGTTTTCCCAAATCCTACTTCCCCGCAGAGAAGGCGATCCATAACCTTCGTGTCTTCCATCTCCTGATAGACCTTCCTTATGGACTCTATTTGATCTCTGGTCTCCCTGAAGGGAAAGGAAAGTTCAAGATCTCTCTGAAGTGAATCATTCATAGAGAAAGGATAACCTTCACTGGCTGTCCGCCTGGCATATAAGGAAAGCAGTGATTCAGCATATTCCTTTAAGCCCTTCATTATCCTTCCTTTTTTCCTCTCCCACTTTTTCTGAGAAAGCTCTGAAATTTCTGGTTCTTTTTCTCCACCCGCAATATATTGTGTAAGGAGGTTTGCTTTCTTAACTGGAATGAGAACCCTGCTATTATTTTTATACTCTATCGCCAGGCAATCCATTTCCCTTCTGTCTATCTCTACCCTCTCCAGACCTTGAAAACGTCCAATCCCAAAATCCTCATGGACTACAAAGTCCCCCTGATTGAAAACCCCTTTTTCCTCTCTTTGAATCCTTTTGCGAACCTCTTCACGTCTTGCCCTTAGGAGACCAAATATATCAGATTCTGTGTAGAGAACTATTTTTGATTTATCAATAACAAAGCCTTTTGATAAAAAGGCATTGATATACTCGATTTCGGGAAATTCATCTTCGAAGAGATCCCTTAAGCGTTGGATTTCTCCAGGGGTATCGACTACAATAAACACACGGTAACCGGAAAAAGACCTTATCTCCTCTTTGAATTGATCCAGATTTCTATGGAAAGAGGAAGCTGGGATAAAGGGAATTGAGTTTCCCATTGGATGGAACTTTAAATCAGCCTTATAACCCGGGATTTCCGGCCCAATCTTAAAGAATCCCTTAATTGCCTCTTCTAAAGGTTCAAAATCCTGCCTTTTAATCAAAAGATTCACCTCTCTTATTTTCTCTGTAGACAATTGGGAAGAAGGTTCAAAGAATCGAAGGGAAGCTATCTTATCGCCCTCCAATTCGATTCTTAGAGGCTTTGGAGAATTCACCGACCAGACATCAATGATTCCTCCTCGCTTTACATACTCACCTTTTTCATAAACACAATACCTCTGCTGGATTCCTCCTTCATCCAGACAATAGAGAAACTCATCACGAGAGAGGTCACTTCCAACCTTAAGTTTAATTAAATCCTGCTTTGGTATTTCTAGCCCTAAGGACTTCTCGTCTAAAACAAGGAGATCAAAATCCCCTGAGGCTATAGCAGAGGCTGCTTGGGGCAATGTTTCAGAAGAAAGTAAGTAAAGTCGATCAAAGAGAAAGTTTCCATCCTGTGCCACTTTAAGGGGATTCTCTTCTGTTAAGAGAACAAGAGGTCCGTACTCTTTTAATCCATAGGCTATAAGAAGTTCACCTGGATAAAGAGGGTGAATAAACACCCTCCTATCTCCTATTTCTTCCTTGAGAAACTTATATAATTCTTGCTTCAGGTTCACAGAGAGAGGCCCATGAAGCCTGAAAAACCAAGAAATGCAAGTCCCATAAGAGCTGCCGCAATAAATGAAATCGGTAAACCCTTTAAGGAATCTGGAATGGGAGCGTTTTCCAATCTTTCACGAATTGATCCAATAAGGGTAATTGCAAGGAGAAATCCCAAACCACTGCTTATTGCAAATACAAGGCTGGATAACAAACCAAAGTTATTATCTATATTCAAAAAAGCTACACCAAGTATTGCACAGTTTGTTGTGATCAGAGGAAGAAAGATACCCATGGCAGAATAGAGAGCGGGAATCTGTTTCTTGAAAAACAACTCAAGAAATTGGACCAGAGAAGCTATCACCAGAATAAAAACAACAGTCCTGAGATAAATAAGATCCAGAGGAACGAGAACGAACTGATACAAAAACCATGTAATGATTGTGGATAGGGTCATAACAAATATTACACTCATACCCATAGGGACAGCTGTTTCCATCCTGGAGGAAACCCCGAAAAAAGGACACAGCCCAAGGAATCTCATAAGGATGATGTTATTTACAAGAAAAGCTGAAAGAAATATCAAAAATAAATTATCCATTTATTTCCTCCTGAAGAGGTTGAAAATCCCCATAAGAAGAGCAATCGTTAGAAATCCTCCCGGGGGAAGAATCATAAGGATCACTGAAGAATTGGTAAATGCCTCTCCAAAAACCTTAAAACCACTGAACATCCCGGGAATTTTTAGCCAGATCCCCTGTCCAAGAATCTCTCTTATTGTCCCCATTACAAAAAGGATAATAGTAAAACCAAGGCCAATACCCAGGCCATCCATAAGAGCATAACCAGGAGAATGATCATAGGCAAAACCCTCTGCCCTACCAAGAATCCCACAGTTTACTACGATCAGGGGAACAAAGACACCTAACTGAACTGAAAGGAAAGGAACATACGCTTTGAGGGTGTAATCAACTACGGTAACAAAGGTGGCTATAATTACGATAAATATAGGTATCCTGAGATTATCCGGGATGATATTCCTGAATGCAGAGATAATGAGATTTGAAAAAATAAGAACGAAAGTAGCCGCAAGCCCCATACCAAGACCATTGTATGCTGAGGTTGTAACGGCAAGAGTTGGGCAGAGGCCTATTGCAAGGACAAGAATTAAATTGTTCTTTATTATTCCATCTATAAAAGTGCGGCTCATCTATTTCTTCCCTGGATAAACTCTTTATAACCAGTTTTTATCGCATTTTTTACAGCATTGGAAGTTATCGTCGCACCACTAATAGCATCAATCCCATCTATATCCTGGATCGCTTTCCCTTTAAATCTCTTATCAAATTCTTCATCTATAACTCTACTTCCATAGCCAGGTGTCTCACAAAAACCCTCCTCTGGAAATTGAATATGAACCTCCTGAATTGTGTCATTTCTAATTGAAACGAGAACACCAATCATAGAGGCAAACCCCTCCCCCTGGGAGAGATAGATATATCTATCTCCTCCTTTCCAGAGTTTTCCTTGAATGATGACCTCCATCCTGGAATTTCCTAGAAGAGATTCCAGGGCATTCCTGAACCATTCATTATGGGTGCTTGAACTACTGGGGATGTATTTTTTGAAATTTTTGAGTCCTTCCCTAACTGCCGAAACCACAGCTCTTGAAGAGATGGTTGCAGAGGTTATGGCATCAAGTTTACCCTCTTCTCTATCCTTTTTTAACCATAATTCATCCTCACTTAGACCCCTAAATTGTTCCTGGAACCAATCCTCTGTAACATTCATCCCAAGACCGGGTGTTTCAGAGAGCCCCTCTTTTTGTATCTTTAACCTTATAATTTTTCCTCTTGAATCCACACTAACAATTGGTCTTATCACACTTGTATAACCCTTTTTACTGGATCGATAAATTATCCCCACACAACTATCGTTCTTATAAATCCTCCAGAGGGTGTCATTTTTAACAGTCTCAAAACGAATTAAAGAATCAGGAAAAACCTCTTGAAGGGATTTATTCAATTGTTCTTTCTTTGTCCTCTCAATAACAGGCTTTGTCTCCCTATATACAAAGGAAAGAAGAAAGGGAGAAATGATTCCAACAAGAAAGAGAACCAAAACCTGTCTGACTCTCTTTTTCATTTTAATCCTCCATAAACTTTTGGCGCCATTCTATCAAGAAGAGGGACAAACATATTCATCAGAAGTATAGAATAGGAGACACCTTCAGGGTATCCTCCCCAGAGCCTTATGAGGACACAAATGATCCCCCCTCCAAACCCAAATATCCATCTTCCCTTTCTTGTTACAGGAGAAGTTACTAAATCAGTCGCCATGAAGAGTCCTCCAAGCATCACTCCACCTGCAAGAATATGGAATAGAGGATTCACAGGACTGACTCTAAAAAGGTATAGAATACCGGAAAAAATAAAGATTGAACCAATATAACCAACAGAAATCCTCCAATCCGCATACCCTTTTATAAATAGGTAGAGAGCTCCGATAAGCAAAAGAAGTGCAGAGGTTTCTCCAATACAACCTCCAACATTGCCAAAAAATAGAGCTTTAAGCATTCCTGGAGAATTTAATGATTGGATTACAGATTCCCCCTGGTGTAGTTTTAGCAATGAAAGAGGGGTCGCCTGAGTGACTCCATCCAGAGTTATGGATGAGAGACCCGAAAGAGTTCCCGAATTAGGAGCAATCCATCTACCTGTCATAAGGGAAGGCCAGGAAGCCATAAGAAAGGCTCTGCCTGCAAGAGCCGGATTGAATATATTATAGCCGAGACCTCCAAAAACCTGTTTTGCCACAAATATGGCAAAAATTGAACCCGCAACAGGCAACCACCAGGGAGAATTAACCGATATGTTAAAAGCAAGGAGGATGCCAGTGATTACTGCGCTCCCATTGGAAATTCGGCTCTCTCTCCCAGTCACCTTCTGGAAAAGGTATTCTGTAACCTCTGCTGATAAAACTGAAAGGATAGTAAGAAATAAAGCTCTCCATCCAAAGAAATAGACAGAACCAATAAGAGCGGGCGTAAGGGCAAGAATTACAGAGTACATTATCTTCTTTGTATTGGTGCCAGAACTGATATGGGGTGCTGGGGTTAGTTGTAACATTACTTTCTCCTTTTCTGAATCTCGTTCTTGGCAACCTTGAATTGTTGGGTTAGAGGGATACCAGCAGGACAAACATAGGAACAATTTCCACACTCGATGCAAGAGAGAACGCCCATTTTTTCTGCCCTCTCATAGTCATTAAGTTCAACTACTTTGTATATCTCTGTTGGTAGAAGATTAATGGGACAGACATCAACACAGGATGCACACCTTATGCAAGGACCAACTTCTCCTTTCAGAACCTCCTTCTCATTCTGAATCAGAATACCGGTAGACCCTTTTATAACAGGAGCTTCCCTTCTAACCTGAGCTATACCCATCATTGGACCTCCGTTTATTATCTTTCCCTCCTTTCCTACAACGCCACCAGCTTTCTCAATCAGATAATCAAAGGGAGTCCCAATGGGAACGAGAAAATTAGAAGGGTTTCTGACAGAACCTGTAACAGTTACAACTCTCTCATACAGAGGTTTGCCAAAATTAACCGCTTCGTAAATTGCAAGAGCTGTCCCAACATTTTGAACATAGGCTCCTGCATCAAAGGGAAGACCTCCTTCTGGAACTTCTCTTCCTGTTATAGCGCTAATAAGTTGCTTCTCAGAGCCTTGGGGATACTTTGTTGGAAGGACCACAATAGAAGCCCAGGGATAAGAAGCGCAAGATTCTCTCATATTATCCGCTGCATCCATTTTATTGGATTCGGTAGCAATCCATACCCTATCTGGCTTTAGAACTCTCCTTATAATATCAATGCCCTTAAAAATATCATCAGACTTCTCCATCATCAATCGGTAATCCGAAGTTAGATAGGGTTCGCATTCTACCCCATTTATTATCAAGTCTTTAATCTTTTTATCAGGAGGGATTCGTAATTTGAAAAAAGTTGGAAAAGCTGCCCCTCCCATCCCAACTATACCACACTCTTTAATAATTTCTACAATTTCATCAGTAGAAAGTGAATCAACTTCTCTCTTCACTCTTTCCCAGGGCTCAGTTTTTTCGGGATCGACATGAATCTTCATCGCTATAGACATTCCACCCAGGGGGTGCGGATACAACTGGGTCCCTTTATAAACACCATTCACTGGAGAATGCAAGGGGACTGAGAGTTTACCCCCTGATTCTGCAATCTTTTCCCCAACTTTAACCTCATCTTTCTTCTTTATAATCGGTTTCGAAGGAGAGCCGGTATGTTGAGATAAAGGGAGATAAACAAACTCTGGAAGTTCAATTGGCTGGATTGGAGAAGATTTTGAAAGACCTTTTCTCCCCTTTAAATAAACACCTCCTCTAAACGTTAGGAGTTTCAAGACTTACACCCTTTGATGTTGATTTAACAGATGACTTACTCCCAATTATTCCCAGAAGAAGTCCAAAGAGTACCATCCCAATTAATATCGAATTACGAGGGAAATAAAATTGCACAAAAAATCTTGAAGTGAGCTGATAAATTAGATAGAGAACCCCTGCGCTCAGGGCTCCTGCAATACCGCCTTCAATCATGCCAGCAAGGACAAAAGGAGACTGAATGGTTCGTTCCGTTGCCCCTACCAGTTTCATAACCTCGATTGTCTTTTTTCTTGCAAGAACCGTAAGACGAACCGTATTGGAGACCACAAATACTGAAGAAATTCCGATTACTATACCAAGAAGAATATCAAATAAAAAGAGAATCCTTACTACCCGATCAAGTCTCTTAACCCAGGATTTTCCGTACTCGACCGTTTCAATCTCACTAAACACCCCTACCTTTTCTGCTACCTCTTTCACTTTTTCTGGAGTGGTAAATTCATCCTTTAATTTTATACTCAGTGAAGGTGGAAGGGGATTTGTCTTTACTGCTTCAAGAAGACTCGGAGCATTTGTTATTTCCTTTTCAAATCTTTCCAAAGCTTCCCCTTTACTTACATATTCAACCGATTTTACCCCTACCATAGCCTTGATTTTCTTTTCCAGTTCTTCTCTCTTATCAGGAGCTATGTCTTCCTTTAGAAAAGCATTTATCTCCACTTTTCCCCTCGCCATCCTGATAACCCCAAAGATATTAAATGTTCCTATCAGAAAAATCCCAAAGAGAAAGAGAGAAAAGAACATAATTCCTATTGCTATAAAAGTCATCGCTCCGTTTCGACGAAGACCTATTAGAGCTTCTCTTATCGTAAACATCTTAATTCTTCACCATCTCTCCTTCTTCAAGGTTGATAATCCCTCCCCCCATTTTCTTAGCAAGATAAACATCGTGAGTTGCCATTAGGACTGCGGTTCCAGAAGTATTTACCTCCTTGAGAATTTGAATGATCTCCTCGGAACCTTCAAGGTCTATATTACCGGTTGGCTCGTCTGCCAAAAGAATAAAAGGCTCTCGAACCAGCGCTCTTGCGATGGCAGCCTTTTGTTGCTCTCCTCCTGATAATCGATAGGGAAACTCATTTCTTTTATGGGATAACCCAAGAAGAGTAAGGGTCTTCATTACCTTTTCTCTCATCTTTCTCCCGGAACCCCCTGTTACCTCAAGGGCAAAAGCAACATTCTCATAGACAGTTTTATCTTCGAGCAGTCTAAAATCCTGGAATATAATACCAATTCTCCTACGAAGAAGGGGAATTTCATAGCTCTTTATCTTGGATGAAAGAAAACCAGCAACGGCAACCTCTCCTTCATCGGGAAAAATATCCATATAGATAAGACGAAGGAGAGTTGTTTTACCTGAACCAGTAGGTCCTGTCAAAAAGACAAAATCACCCTTATCCACAGATAAACTTATATTTTTAAGGGCATACCAACCCTTTTTAAATGATTTACTAACGTTTCGAACTTCTACCATCTATAATCAACTGTAGATTATATGAACTATCTCTGTTTGTCAAGAGGAAAAGAATAAAGCGCCCTTTTAAAGGGCGCTTTATTCTCGAGTTAGACAATTCATTAATTTTATTCTTCTTTGCTTTCTTCCTCTTCTTTCTTCTCTTCAGTTTCTTCGAGTTCTTCTTTGGGTTCCTCTTCTGGTTCGAACAGTTCTTCTTCTTCTTTCTCCAGCAGGTCTTTTTTATCTTTAATCTTTACGAGAATGGTGTAGATTAGGGTCTGACCCGCGCCTTGAATAGAAATGCCGTAACCTAAGATAATGAAGACTATTAGATAGAAAGAAAGCCCAAGCAGGAAACTGCCAAAAGTTGTAGCCGCTCCTGGATACTGAGCAAGAGCCCCAGAACCTGCATGAATGAACTCACCATGGATAAAGAATGTTGGAACCCACTTTGCAATCCATGTGGGTAGGAAGGGCATATATAAATACCAGTGAGCATTCTTCCACATTATATTCAACCATCCGCGAGGACCCTGCCATACACCGAGAATATTGTTCATTAAGGAGAGGGCATATTTAGCAAGATAGGCAAAAATAAATATACCAAGGAAGGTTGTAATCAGAAGGATAATTTCCCAGACAACATATCGCCAGGTCTGATCGTTAATGAGGGAAAAACCCTCAAAGAGTGTATCAAAGGTGTCACTCTCAGAGGTTCCTGCAATTGCAGGGGCAGTCAGGAGAACAACGCCCATAACAATTGTTAAATATACAATAAATAACGCACCAGCCAATATTGGAACTCCCAACAGACCGATGAGAATCTGACCCACTGAAGGGATTCTTCCAACAAGCCCCAAAATTAGACCTACAAGTAATAGAGCTCCTATAAATAGGGCTAAATATATAGGGGAGAGAAATGTTCCCTTCCAGTTCTTATATGCAAAACGCCAGGCCTCTTTGGATTCGTAGAATTCATCACCCTTTAATTGTTCGTAGGTTATCTTGGATACGGCAGTCATTGTTACAAAATAATAAAATAGAGCCAATAATCCAGCTAAAACCCATATTATCCATCCATACCAGTTCAGGTTTCCCTGGAAGATAGGGAATGGGATATACCTGAATTCCTGCCATATATTTTTGATCTGCCATCCTGAGGCCATTAGGGAAAGATAAGATAAAACACTGTATCCTGCGAGACCGTAGAGGATACCTTTTACCGAAACCCAAATTTTCTTTGGTGAAAATCCTAATCGAGCTGCTTGGAAAACATCCTTCCAGACATAATCGATAGTCATTTTACCTCCTTTTCCCAAGACAATAAAGGAAAAATATAAAATGTCAAGGGTTTTTTTAAA
>NGFL01000013.1:0-16176 GCA_002215665.1 candidate division TA06 bacterium JGI_Cruoil_03_38_101
TGGAGCATTATTTTTTATAATATGGTGGGACTTATCCCGACAAAAATGGGCTGTGATTAGCGATAAATGAAACAAAAAGGTATCTCTTTTGTTAAACCGTGGTTAAGAAAAGGATATGAAATTCTCAAGGGTTGAGCAAAATATTCTTAGGCGAACTGGAAGGAGGTTTATTTATCCTCCAACAGAGAAAATTCCTTGCATCATTGTAGATAATTTCCCTTTATTGGGTAAACTCACTGCCTTAAGATTCATTGAGTGGGTACAGCACAATCCTGGTGGAGTTATATCACTTCCAACTGGTAAAACTCCGGAGTATTTTATTAAGTGGACAACTTATTATCTCAGCAATTGGAATAAATTAGAAGTAAAGAGAGAACTAGAAAATTATGGCATTGATTCCAAAATTCAACCAGAGATGAAAAGTCTTCGGTTTGTTCAGATTGATGAATTCTATCCGATGAATCCTAAAGAACAGAATAGCTTCTACTACTATATTAACAAATATTATATAAAAGGATTTGGCTTGGATAAGTCCAAAGCATTGCTTATTGACACTTCTCGAATTGGTGTTCCAGAGAAGGTAAATCTCAAGGAGGTATTTCCAGATGACGTTGTTGATTTAACTCTTCGCGTAAGAAAGGTAAGGGGCCAATTAGAACAATTGCAAAAACATGTTCTTCAGGGAGTTGATCAGTTTTGTACTGACTATGAGAACTCTGTTAGAGAGTTAGGAGGGCTTGGATTCTTTCTAGGTGGAATTGGGCCGGACGGTCATATTGGATTTAATGTTGAAGGTTCGGATTTTCACTCTACAACTCGTTTGACACCTACAAATTATGAGACTCAAGCCGCGGCAGCAGTTGATCTTGGTGGAATTGAAGTGGCTAAAAAACGGCTTGCAATTACCATCGGCTTGTCTACAATCATTTATAATAAGAATGCAGTTGTGATTATTATTGCTGCTGGGGAGACGAAGGCTAAAGTAGTGGCGGATGCAATTCAGAACGAAAAGAGCAATCTTTATCCGGCAACAGTTCTGCAATCTTTGCCAAATGCAAGGTTTTACCTTACTCAAGGAGCAGCTTCTAGGTTAGTAGAACGACATTATCAAAAACTTATTTCTACCAAAGTTCTATCTTATGAAGATATCGAAAGGGTAGTGATTGACCTGGCTCTTAAGACGAGAAAAATAATACGGGATTTAAACCAGGAAGATTTTAAAAAAAATCGATTTACACTGGAAATTCTAAGGAAAACCTCTAAAGAGCACAAGACCATTAGGAAATGGGTAGAAGAAAAATTGCTAACCTTCCTCCAAGATGGACTAAAAGAACCGGTAAATGAAATTTTTCTGCATACAGCTCCCCATCATGATGATATTATGCTAGGATACCTACCCTACATTTTGCATCTTATTCGTACACCTAAAAACACTCACCACTTTGCCTATATGACCAGTGGATTCACATCGGTTACAAACGGATATGTTCTAAGTTTATTGAAGAAACTTCTATATTACCTTGAAAAGCGCTCGTTTCTTTCAATGATGGAAGAAGGATATTTCGAGCCTACCAATGAGGCTGGGCGGAATCAGGATGTTTATCAATATCTTGACGGTATTGGTGAACGCAATCAAGCAATGAAGGATGAGGGAGAAAGTCGTAGATTACTCCGAAATATGATTGCACTTTTTGAAGAGGGAAGTATCCTTCATCTTAAAAATCGAATTCACGAAATTATCGATTATTTTGAAACTCAATATCCTGGGAAGAAGGATTTAGTATTCATTCAGAGACTAAAAGGTACGATTCGGGAATGGGAGGCGGACCTTTTATGGGGATTTGTGGGTTTTAATTCTCAATTTGTTCATCATTTGCGGCTGGGATTTTACAAGGGAGAAATCTTTACCGAATCGCCAGAGTTCCATCGTGATGTCAAACCGATTATTGAACTTTTAAAAAGGGTAAAGCCAACAGTGGTGACGGTTGCACTGGACCCTGAGGCAAGCGGCCCGGATACCCATTATAAAGTTCTTCAGGCAATGTCAGAAGCTTTGCAGGAATACGAGAAAGAAGCTAATCGTTCGGACGTTCAAGTGTGGGGATATCGAAATGTATGGTGTCGTTTTCATCCCTCCCAAGTAAATACTCTTGTACCAGTGTCTCTCAACTCATTAGCAATTTTAAATAATGCTTTTATGAACTGTTTTGGTTCTCAAAGAAAAGCCGCTTTTCCATCTTATGAATATGATGGCCCTTTTTGCCAATTGGCTCAAAAAATTATGGTGGAACAGCATCAGCAAATCGAGATTTGTTTAGGTAAAGATTATTTTGTCCAAAATCCACATCCCCGATTAAGAGCTACTCATGGTATGGTTTATCTGCGGAAGATGTCATTGCAAGAGTTCTATGAACGATCTATTGAGTTAAAGAAAAATATTGAAGGTTCTTGATAAAAGATTTGTATTTTTTGGGGATCGGTAATGAACAGTGTGTCTACCTATTTGAGAAATCACCTTTTATCCACCAAATAACATATTTTGTTCTTTCTCTAATTTAGAAACTTTTGTTAAAAATCCTTTTCATAGTTGTCGTTCTTGACAATTAATTAAAAAAGAATATTTTAAAATATAAGTTATTTGGATTTTTAATTTTTTGAATCAATTTCTTCTACACATCCCCATAGTTATCATCGTTTTATGCAATGCAAGATTTTTCAAGAAAAAAAAGGATATTCCGAAGTATGCTATTACAATGGGTATAGGGACGATAATGGAGGTAAAAATCTTTACCTTGACAATTCTTATCTCGATTTTAATATCTATTTATGGTTCTTGTCGTTGAAGTAATCCATATAAAAGGAGAATGTCCTGTTTATAAGGTAGGAGATAAAATTTTTCTTATAGATGGTTATAAACTTGAAAGTAAAGGACCCATCTGTATGCACTCCCTTGCTTCTATAATGCCTTATTACAATGCTCTATCTCAAGGTGTAGAACCAGAAGTTCTGGGTCTGGGTAAGGGGAAGAAGGCATATCTTCAATGTCTTGACCCAGAGGGCTGGACTGGCGGTGGAACAGTGACATTTGCAGTTTACAGGAGAGATGAATAAAAAAATTCTCGTTTCTCCCTCAATTCTTTCAGCCGATTTCTCATGCCTTCGCGAAGATATAAAAAGTGTAGAAGAAGCTGGTGCAGATAGTCTGCATCTGGATATTATGGACGGTCATTTCGCTCCCAATATAAGCTTTGGGCCGGCTCTTATAAGGGCTATAAGAAAAGTTACTAACCTTCCCCTTTCTGCTCATCTAATGATTTGCCAACCGGAAAGGTTCATCGATGAGTTTATTCGTTCGGGATGTTCGCAGGTTAGTTTCTATCTCGAATCCGAAGGAGAACCACTCAAGATGATTAAAAAATTACACAATAATGGAGTTGATGCAGGTTTGGTTATCAATCCAGATGTCCCTGTCAGTAAGATTGAACCATACATCGATAAGATTGATTTTGTCCTTGTTATGAGTGTTTTTCCGGGTTTTGCAGCCCAGGAGTTTATTCCAGATGTAATCCCAAAGATTGAAAGGCTCAGAAATATTGCTCCAGAACTTGATATTGCTGTTGATGGAGGTATAAATGAAAAGACTGTTGACTCTGTAATCCAGGCTGGAGCAAACATATTGATTTCTGCCACATATATCTTTGATGCATCAGATAGAAAAAAGGCCATTCAACGTCTAAGAGGAAAGAATGGATGAGCGAATAACAATCCTTGATTTTGGTTCCCAGTATACCCAACTCATAGCGAGGAGGTTGAGGGAATTAAAAGTTTACTCTGTAGTGCTTCCCTATAATACTCAAGTAGATGAGATATCGGGTTCAAAGGGTGTTGTCTTATCGGGAGGACCCTGGAGTGTGTATGAAAACCACGCTCCAATGCCTGATCCAGGTATATTTGATCTGGATGTACCAATCCTTGGGGTATGTTATGGTTTACAGGTAATTGGAAAGATGTTTGGTGGTTCGGTAGTCCGATCCCCTGAGAAGGAGTTTGGAAGTATGGAATTTGAACCAAAAGAAGATCCTCTATTTACAGGTCTTTCACCAAAGACAATAGTATGGATGAGCCATGGAGATAGGCTAACTGAATTGCCTCTTGGATTCAAGGTGATAGGTCGAACAAAAAATTCCAAGTTTGCAAGCGTTAGGTTTGGCAAAGTATATGGGCTTCAATTTCATCCCGAGGTAACCCATACCAGGGAAGGTAAAAAGATTCTCCAGAATTTCCTTTATTCTATCTGTAAAATCAGGGGGGATTGGACACCCTCCTCTTTTGTAGAAATTGCCCGAGAAGAAATAGCCTCATCCTGTAAAGGAGGAAGAGCTGTGCTTGCATACAGTGGAGGTGTGGATTCTACAGTTTGCTCTGTTCTTGCAAGAGAGATCCTTGGAGATAAGTTTACCCCAATCTTTGTAGATACCGGCCTAATGAGAAAGGGAGAGGTCCAGGAGATAAAAAGGACAAGTGAAGAATTGAATCTTAGGGTAAGAATAATTAATGCAGAGGGGCGTTTTCTTAAAGCCTTACAAGGTGTAGTTGATCCAGAAGAGAAAAGGATGATAATAGGTAAAGAATTTGCGTCTCTTTTTGAAGAAGAAGCAACTCGACAGTCAGCTGAGTATCTGATCCAGGGCACTCTCTATCCTGATAGGATAGAAAGTGTCTCTGATATTGGCCCTTCCCATACAATAAAGACTCACCATAATGTTGGGGCAATGCCAAAAGACCTTAAACTGATTTTGGTGGAGCCTCTTAAAGATTTCTTTAAGGATGAAGTTCGTAAGATCGCAAAAATTCTCAATATTCCTGAGAAGGTCTATAGAAGACATCCCTTCCCAGGCCCGGGTCTTGCAGTGAGGATTACAGGAGAGGTAACAAAAGAGAGATTGGAGATATTGAGAGAGGCTGATTGGATTTTTATTGAAACGCTAAAAGAACTTGAACTCTATGGTTCAATCTGGCAGGCATTTGCAGTATTTATCCCTGTCAGAACCGTTGGGGTTATGGGAGATCAGCGCACCTACGGGAACCTAATTGGACTTCGGGCCGTCAAGAGTAAAGACGGAATGACCGCAGATTGGTTTCCTTTCAAAAAGAAGGATCTGGATCTAATAGCAAGGCGGATAATGAATGAAGTTTCTGGGGTGAACAGAGTAGTTTATGATGTGAGCTCCAAACCTCCTGCAACTATTGAATGGGAGTAATCCTTCTTTTTTTATCGCTTTCTGAAACACTGCTTTCTTCCGGAGTTCGTATCCTGAAGAATGAAAACATAAAAACATGTCAAATAACCGTGGGTCTGGAGATCAATCCAAATACTCTTATTTCTGAGAAAGGCAGAGGCCTGTTCATAAAAAGAGGCTATAATTATCTTTATCTTAAAGATGCTGATTCTCTGGTTGTCCTTTCGAGATTCGTCGACCTCCTCTCGAAGGACAGTCTTTTTTATTTAAAGGAGGTGAGGTCTCATGCGAATTTACTACGGCTTGTACTAAAAGAATACAGTGGTAATGCTTCCCCAGTTGTTAACATTACTGTTGGGATTAGTAGAATTGTGGATGAGAATTTTATCACTGTTTTATTCAATTCAATTCCCGGTTCTATAATCTCTAACAGTTATTATACTTTAAAGCCCATACAGGGTAAACACATCTACCCGGGAGATGAAGATTTTATTGCAAATATTTCGCCTTCTCCTTTTGAGGATGATTTCTTACCATTCTTAGTTTGCCTCCAGGTGATTCAGGATAGGGGTTTTAGAGTTAAATTTTCTCCAGAAACTGCACCTTCCCCATTCCTCATCTATCCAGGTAGAGAAAGTGTTTTTCCCCTTATTATTTCTCCAGAGACAGAGGAGATAAAGAGGGCGGTTCATAAAGTTTATAGATGGATGAAGGGTCTCCTGCAAGAGGAGAATGGAACCAAGCTTTTGGTGATAACAGCTGGAATAGGAATAGATATGGATAAATTCAATGGTTGGTTAAAAGAGTTACAAAATATAGAAATCGAACAAATCCAGAGAGTCCTGGTGAGATACTTACTCGATGGTTTCGTATCATCTGCATCTCCTGAGTTATCTAGCGAACTTACTAGTCTTTTCCCTGAGGCTGAAGTTATAAGATGAGGGTTCGAGTTACTCAGTTGTTAATAGGGGCTTTTCTTCTTCTTCTAATCTTCCATCCAGAGTTTCATTTCAAAAAAAAGGTCTCGCCATATGGGGTACTTCTTATAGACCGGAGCAGATCTATGGAAGGGTCGAAAATTAAAGAAGTGAATTCTGCTTTCCCACTAAAAACGATGGAATTTGGAGGGGGTAAGCCAGGAACCGCTATAGGCGAGGCGTTACTTCAAGCAAAGGAAAGCTTTGAGGATGCCAGTTTTATTTTGCTCTACTCAGATGGCACCAACACCAGAGGAGAAAATCCTATTGAGGTGGCCAAGCGGATTGGAATTCCCATTTGCTGCATCTATCCTGAAATAAATGCGAAGGTTTTTGGTTTTCTTTCTGTATTTGCTCCGGAATCAATTGATGAAGGGGACTCTGTGGTTTTCACAGTCCATTATAGATCTCCACAATCTGCCACTATTAGAATGTTGTGCGAGGGAATTAGTGAAAAAAAGAGAATTAAAGGTGAGGGGATCGAAGAGTTTACTCTGGGGCTGAATCCTGGAAAACACAACATTGAGTTTACTCTCGAAGTAAAGGAGGATACAATCAGGAGAGTTAATCGTTCCCTATATGTCAGGAGAAAACATAAAGCACTCGTTCTTGCCGAGAGCTTAGATTGGAATTATAAATTCTTTAAGCGTTACCTCGAAGATTTGAATTGGAATGTTAAAGGTTTCTGGAAAACCGATGGTTCTCTGCCATCTCTTTCTCAATATGACATTGTGTATTTTTCAGGGATTCCAAAAAAGATCGAGGCAAGAATTCGAGAATATGTAAAGAAGGGTGGGAAGGTTATAATCATTGATCCTTTTCCAGAGTCTCTGGATTACCTGCCAATTGTTGCCCCCCATCTTATAACTATATCCGGGGAACTTCCCCCATCCCGCTACCTAAAATCAGGGGGGGTTAGAAGTAAAGCAAAGAGTCTTAATCTTATGGGAGAAAATGTAGGTTATCTTATGCAGTATGGGAAAGGTTATGTTGTTCAGTTTACCTATCTTGACCTCTGGAAACTGGCTCTTTCTGGGGAAGGGATATATAACAGAGATCTTTTTGGAGAAGTAATGGAAGAATTTTTAACAACACTCATCTCGAGCGAACTAAATATCTCCTATCCTGATAGATTACTCGAGGGGGAAGACCTTTATATCTATTGTGAACCAAAAGAGCCGGATTCCTTTATCTGGGATGGTAAAAACCTTCCAGTTCTTGGGGATACAATTATGATCCCAACTCCGGAGGCGAACCTTCACCATTTTCAGGTGGTTTTTCCCTCTTCTACCCTGAAAGGCTCTGTTGAAGTCGTAAGGGGTTTGGAAGATAGAGTTGGGATTGATACTGGTATGCTCTATGCAATAGGGGAAGTTAGTAATGGAGGGAAGTGGAAAGAAAATTTTGATAAATCCCGATTTGGGTTTAAAGAAAGGGAAATCTGGGTAAACCTGAGACACAACTGGTTCTTCCTGGGTATTCTATTTGGCATTCTATTCTTTGACTGGTATCTCTGGATGAAAGGGAAATGATTTTTGATAATTTTTTAGTAAAGAATTTATAGGAAGGGATGAGATTTCTTTTTCTGCCTTGACATTCAGAAGTAGAGTTATAAAAATATAAAAAAGGAGGTTCAATGAAAATATTGGTTTGTGATTCAATCTCAAAGGATGCGGTTAAGGGGATTAAAGATCTTGGTGTAGAGGTTACTGAGAAGACTTCCATCGAAAAGGATGAATTAGCGGATGAGATAGCAAATTATGATGGTATTATCGTAAGGAGTAGAACGAAAGTTCGTAGTGATCTTATAGATAAAACAGCAGGGCATCTTAAGTTCGTCATAAGAGCAGGGGTTGGTCTGGACAATGTCGATGTGGAATATGCAAAGAGAAAGGGAATCGAAGTTATAAACACCCCGGAAGCCTCTACTAATGGCGTTGCAGAACTAACAATTGGCCATATGCTTGCTCTTCTTAGAAAAATCCCGCAGGGTACAGCAAGCATGAAGAAAGGACAGTGGATAAAGAAACAACTTATTGGAAACGAACTTGGTTCTTGTGTTGTTGGTATAATTGGCCTGGGAAGAATTGGTAGAAGGTCTGCAAAATTGGCTCATTGTTTTGGTGCTACCATACTGGGCTATGACCCTTATGTTAAGGTAGAGCTGGGTTTGGATGTAGAGATGACCGAACTTGACGACCTGCTCAAACGTTCTGATATTATCTCCCTTCACACTCCCCACAATGAGGAAACCCACCATCTAATAGGAAAAGAGGAACTGGCGAAGATGAAGAATAGTGCCTATCTTGTAAACTGTGCAAGGGGTGGTCTGATAGATGAGGATGCTCTCTATGAAGCTTTAAAGGGAGGTGAAATAAGAGGGGCTGCTCTGGATGTATTTGAAGAAGAACCACCAAAGGATTCAAAACTTATGGAACTGGATAATTTCATCTGCACACCTCATCTGGGTGCGCAGGCTGTAGAAGCTAAAAATAGAGTTGGTGAAGAGGTTGTAAAGAAGGTGGCTAGCAGATTATAATGTTTGGGTCCTCTTTAATAATTGATAGTTATAAGAAAAAGACCTTGGGGTGGAGCAACTAAAAATCTCCTACTGCTTCCAGAAATAATTTTCTCTACATCATTCGGATGGATTTTTCCTCTACCGACATCAATGAGTAAACCTACAATTCCTCTAACCAATCTTCTGAGGAAATGATTTGCTTCAACAGTTATATATATTTTATCCACATCAGTTGAGATATCAATTTTTTTTAAATCACAGACGCCCTTATCCTTGGTTGCAAGATTGGAGAAATCTTTTTCTCCAATAAGATGCTTTGCAGATTTTCTTATTAAAGGGATTTGTAATTTTTCTTTAATCTGATAAAAGTACCGTTGGCAAAAAACAGATTCTCTAGTGTATATTTGATATCTATATATTCTGGTTTTTGCAGAAAAACGAGCATGAAAACTGCTGGATACCTCCTCGCAACCCTTAATTAAAATATCTTTAGCAATATTTCCGTTTAGGGCCCTTTTTAATTCATCCGTCATTAATCTTGAAGGCACCGTAAAGGATGCAACCTGTCCCAGGGCATGGACACCTCTGTCTGTCCTTCCTCCTCCCTCAATACGAATATCCTTCTTATAGATTTTCTTTAGGGCATTTTCTATTTCACCTTGAACAGTTCGGTAGTAAGGCTGGACTTGCCAACCATTGAATTCTGTCCCATCATACTCTATAATAGTTTTTATCCTTTGCATATAATAAATTCTATGGAAAGGGAGCTTATTGTCAAGTGATTCCAATTAAAGTTGGCTGGAGAGATTATTTTTATTCCAACCCCTTGACAAAAGTACTAATGGGATTATTATTATAATTAGAATAGCTCTTTGACAATTGAATAGATAATAGTGTTAGACTTTTGGACAAGCATTAAGGGCATATGGTGGATGCCTTGGCAGAAGTAGGCGATGAAGGACGTGGCTGGCTGCGATAAGCCTCGGGGAGCCGTCAAGCGGGCATAGATCCGGGGATTTCCGAATGGGGTAACCCAGGTTTGGTAAACCAAACCTATCCCGAAAGGGAAGCAAACTCAGGGAATTGAAACATCTTAGTACCTGAAGGAAGAGAAAGTAACAACGATTCTCCAAGTAGCGGCGAGCGAACGGGGAATAGCCTAAACTCTTTTTGTGTTAAAGCCCGTATGCGTTGCAAAAAGAGGGTTGAGGGAGATAGATTTGCCTTATACGGAGAGGCAAGAGAGTTACAAAATTGATGGTTAGTCGAAGCGATCTGGAAAGGTCAATCATAGAAGGTGACAATCCTGTAGATGAAAATTATCAATCTCTCTTTCTGTCATCCCAAGTACTCCGGGACACGAGAAATCCCGAGGGAATCCGGGAGGACCACCTCCTAAGGCTAAATACTCACTTCTGACCGATAGTGAACTAGTACCGTGAGGGAAAGGTGAAAAGGACCCCGGTGAGGGGAGTGAAAAGAACCTGAAACCATATGCCTACAAGCTATAGGAGTCCATAGTTAGATTTATCCAACTATGGGTGACTGTGTACCTTTTGTATAATGGGCCGGCGAGTTACTTTATCTGGCAAGGTTAACCAAATCTTTTGGGAAGCCGTAGCGAAAGCAAGTCCTAAAAGGGCGTTCAGTCAGATGTAGTAGACCCGAAACCGGGTGATCTACCCATGGTCAGGGTGAAGCGAGGGTAAAATCTCGTGGAGGCCCGAACCTGTTAGCGGGAAAATGCTATAGGATGAACTGTGGGTAGGAGTGAAAGGCTAATCAAACTCGGCAATAGCTGGTTCTCTTCGAAATAGCTTTAGGGCTAGCCTCGAATGATCAGTTTTGGTGGTAGAGCTCTGAATGGGTTCCAGACCTAACCCGTCTGGCATCTAATCAAACTTCAAATGCCATTACTCAAAGTTCGGGAGTCAGGCTGTGGGGGATAAGCTCCATAGCCGAGAAGGAAACAACCTAGACTATCGGCTAAGGTCCCTAAGAGCAGGCTAAGTGGTAAAGGAAGTGGAGTCGCTAAGACAACCAGGATGTTGGCTTAGAAGCAGCAATCATTTAAAGAGTGCGTAAAAGCTCACTGGTCAAGAGACTTTGCGCCGAAAATTTACGGGGCTTAAGCCTGCCGCCGAAGCCATAGATTAACGATTTATTCGTTGGTGGTAGAAGAGCGTTCTGTACTCGCTGAAGTCATACCGTGAGGTATGGTGGAGGATACAGAAGCGAGAATGCCGGCATGAGTAGCGATAAAAAGGGTGAGAATCCCTTTCACCGAAAGTCTAAGGTTTCCTGAGGAAGGTTCGTCCGCTCAGGGTTAGTCGGTCCCTTAGGCGAGGCCGAAAGGCGTAGCTGATGGGTAACAGGTTAATATTCCTGTACTACTTCTATAATGTTATTATCTGAGGGGTGACGTAGAAGGGTAAGCCATGCCTGGCGTTGGTTGTCCAGGTTTAAGTCTGTAGGAGGAGGTTCCAGGTAAATCCGGAACCTTATAAACTCTGAAAGGCGATAAGGAGCCATTTTAGGCGAAGTGGCTGATCCCAGGCTAACTAGAAATAGCCTCGCAGATAGTTATAGGAGTGACCGTACCGCAAACCGACACAGGCAGACGGGAAGAAAATTCTAAGGTGCGCGGGATAACCCTCGTTAAGGAACTCTACAAATTAGCCCCGTAACTTCGGGAGATGGGGTGCCCAACGTTGTGACAGGTTTATATTTGTTGCAATGTTGGGTTGCAGTAACCAGGCCTGAGCGACTGTTTACCAAAAACACAGGGCTCTGCTAAGTCGAAAAGACAATGTATAGGGCCTGACACCTGCCCGGTGCTGGAAGGTTAAGGAAGGTTGTTATCTGCCTCTGGCAGAGAAGCTCCCGACCGAAGCCCCAGTAAACGGCGGCCGTAACTATAACGGTCCTAAGGTAGCGAAATTCCTTGTCGGGTAAGTTCCGACCTGCACGAATGGTGTAACGACTTGGGCATTGTCTCAACGAGGGTCCCGGCGAAATTGTAGTTGCGGTGAAGATACCGCATACCCGCGGAAGGACGAAAAGACCCCGGAACCTTTACTGTAACTTGGTATTGGGTTTTGGTATGGTCTGTGTAGTATAGGTGGGAGGCTTTGAAGCCGGGGCGTCAGCTTCGGTGGAGCCATCAGTGAAATACCACCCTTTTCATGTCGAAATTCTAACCCTTCCTGTGCAAGGTGGGGGACATTGCTAGGCAGGCAGTTTTACTGGGGCGGTAGCCTCCTAAAATGTAACGGAGGCGTCCAAAGGTTCCCTCAGCGCGGTCGGCAATCGCGTGAAGAGTATAAGGGCAAAAGGGAGCTTAACTGTGAGGCCGACAGGCCGAGCAGAGTCGAAAGACGGGCCTAGTGAACCTGCGGTACCGTGTGGAAGGGCCGCAGATTAACGGATAAAAGGTACTCCGGGGATAACAGGCTAATCCCGCCCGAGAGTTCCCATCGACGGCGGGGTTTGGCACCTCGATGTCGGCTCGTCACATCCTGGGGCTGAAGCAGGTCCCAAGGGTTGGGCTGTTCGCCCATTAAAGTGGCACGCGAGCTGGGTTCAGAACGTCGTGAGACAGTTCGGACTTCATCCTCCGTGGGCGTTTAGAGACTTGAGGAGAGCTGTCCTTTGTACGAGAGGACCAGGATGGACGGACCTCTGGTGTACCTGTTGTCACGCCAGTGGCACAGCAGGGTAGCTATGTCCGGAAGGGATAACCGCTGAAAGCATCTAAGCGGGAAGCCCCCCCCAAGATTAGGTCTCTCGTTTCCTGCCTTCGGGTGGGAAACTAAGGTTCCTCAGAGATTATGAGGTTGATAGGCGACAGGTGTAAGCGCAGTAATGCGTTCAGCTAAGTCGTACTAATAAACCGAGAAGCTTGTCCAAAATTAAATTATACTATTATCTATTCAATTGTTAAAGAGAAATAAAAAGTGGCATTTACTAGCCACTTTTTATATAATTATGATAATGAGCTTACAGATGGATGAATTACTACAATAATTAATTTAACAAGATATTAAATGAGTATAAATGGAACTTTAGTTAACGCAGGTTCAATAATTGTAGGTAGTAGTATAGGCTTATTGGTAAAATCAAACATACCAGAGAGGATTACAAAAGTTGCTTTTCAAGGGATAGGTTTATTCACTCTATTTCTTGGTTTTTATATGGCATTGAAAACAAATAATTTTTTGATTATGATATTCAGCATTCTTATAGGCTCGATAATTGGTGGAAGTATTAATATCGAAAAATTTATTAATCGCTTTGGTGAAAAACTAAGAAGTAAGATAAAAACAAAGGATGAAAATTTTTCAGAGGGTTTGGTTACGGCTTTTTTACTGTTTTGTATGGGTTCAATGACAATCCTTGGTGCAATTGAGGAAGGATTAGGGGGTTTTCCTCACCTGTTATTTGCAAAATCCATCCTGGATGGATTCTCTTCTATTGCCCTTTCTTCTGCACTGGGAATCGGTGTTATGTTTTCTGCAATACCCCTCCTGATTTATCAAGGAGGCTTGACACTATTTGCAGGTTTATTTCAGAATGTATTATCTAGCTCGGTGATAAATGAAATAACAGCTGTTGGGGGTTTAATGCTAATAGGTTTGGGTATAAATATTCTCGATATTAAAAAATTGAGGGTCATAAATATGTTACCCGCTCTTATTGTTGCAGGCATTTTAGCATATTTGTTATTGTAATCCATATCGAAATCAATCAAAATAAAAAATTCTTTGGTATTGAAAAATTCAAATTCAGGGGTTGAAATTTTAGCTTTTTATATTAAGTTAAAATTGATGCAAGATTTAAAATTATTTCTGGGCAATTTTATAAAAGCAATTGAAAACCGTAAATTATACCAAAAAATATCTGATATAACTCGGGAATTCATAGCTAAAGCATACAATTCATTAGTTGAAGCACTAAAGGATTCAGGAGCCGTTGCTCTCGTTGTTAATGAAGATAAAATTGTGTCTGATTCTAAAATACTTTATGAGAATCCAAGGCGGATTACATCTCTTCCTCTTTTTCTGTACAGGAATGGAATAAGATCCATTACTTTTCTTGAAGGAATTACACAGAAAGAACTTGAGACATTTATGAGTGCGGTCTCGAGAAAAGAATATACATTGAATTCAGGTTTGGTAGAGGATTTGTGGGAGGGAAGTTTCAATCATATAATCTACCTTGCCATAGAAAAAAGAGAAGAAATGGGTAAATACACTGAGGATATAAAGCCTCCTGGTGGATTAAAGGCAGGAGACATATCTATTTTAACTGTGAAGAGGCCTTCAGAAAAATCTTCTCTCCCCAAACGCAGGCAATCTTCGCCTATCTATACTCCAAAGATTCAATTGGACCGGAGGAGTACCTCTTCTATACTCATGAGAAGTATTCGTGAACTACTTGCCTATGAACAGAATCCAGGAAGAAGAAGGAAGCTTTTGTCAATATTCAAAACCTCTGTGAGCAATTTTTTATCACAGGGTGAGTTTTCTTCACTCTTTGAATCAAAGAAGTTGTTAGAGAGCTTATTGGAGAGTGAAAAATCAAGAAGCCTTCGTAAAATACTATATGAGATCTATGATCTAATTTCTTCAAAAGATGCCATACAGTTTTACGTCTATGCACTGAATAGATCTAAATCTGATAAAATGAGAAAAGAGGCTCTTAATCTTTTGGGGTTTATGGGTGTTGAGGCTGTTGATGATCTGATCAATGGATTGGAAATTACAACTAATGGTGATATAAGAGACTCAATAATCTCCTTACTGGAGGGAATCTTTGCATCTCATAAAGAAGCTCTTGCAATTCGCCTAAAATCTGCTTCAGGAAATGTGTTATCCATTCTTCTTACAATAGTAAAAAGGTTAGGGGACCCCTACTTTATACCTCATTTAAAATCTATTTTTAAGAAATGGGGCTCTGATAAGATAAGAGATATTATGTTCTCCCTATTTTCAAGGGAGGATATGATAGAGTATGTAAATAATTCAGATCCTTCAATCAGGCTTTTGGCTCTGAAAGGTATTAAAGAGATCTGGGGAGAAAATGAATTTAATATCATCTCGAATAGAATAAAATCAAGGGATTTCTGGCATCTGCCGGAAGATGAGAGAAAAGCTCTTCTCCGCTTGCTTTCTACCTTGAAGGCAGATGAAACATTGGGAATATTTAAATACGTCCTTAAGAAGAGGTGCTTTTTTAATAAGGATGTCTATAAAACCAAGAAGATGGCAATAAAAGCTTTATCAAATATTAAGAGTGAGGATGCGATTTTCCTTATTTTGCGATATAAAAGGTCCAGATATTTAAAAGAAACAGTGAAAGAGGCTTTAGGGAATTATGAAGGATACTGACACTAAAAATTTTATCATATATATTTCCTCCTCCATTCATATTGCTCGGATCTTTCAGAGCAAAAGTACAACACTTCACCTGCACTCTGAAAGGACATATAAAATTTTAGAAGAACTTTTTAAAGAGTTTCAGTATATTGAGCTTTCTATATCTGAGGATCATCTTTTTTTGAACAATGAAAGAATCAGAGTTGGAATAGATATTATGGGAATATACAGAGCATTGATTCACGATCTGGAGAGTCTCTCGATTGGTTCTATCATTTTTACAAAGATGCCTTCCATTGACGAAGTAACTTCTTTTCTGTATGTTTTAGGTTGGGGTCTTTCTAATGTCTCTTCTTCATTTTATGAGATAAGTGATTATCTTGAGGAAATGAAAGTCCAATCCATCCAGATAAAAATGCTTGAAGATTCACAAACTAAGGAGGGGATGGTTCGTTCTGTTAGAAAAGAAGCTATTAGGAATCTCCTTGATTCAATTAACTACCTTAGGATTGCGACCCAGGAAGGGAAAGGAGATATCTATGAAGCAAGGCGGTTGGTAAGAAAGTTTACAGACTTGGTGGTGGAGGATAGAGATTATCTTATCGCTTTAACGGCTATTAAGGATATAGGGTCATATACATTTAATCATTCAGTTAATGTGTGTATTCTTTCTATTGCTATGGGTATGGAGTTGGGTCTTTCCCGGAGAGATTTGCTTGATCTTGGCATCGCTGCACTATTTCATGACCTTGGAAAGATTGATATTCCAGGAGATATCGTGAATAAACCCGATACACTGTCCGATCTCGAATATGATGAAATAAAACAGCATCCTTATCTCTCTGCTGAGAGGATATTGTTCTTGAAAGGAATGGATGAATTGCCAGTTTTTGCTCTTGAAGGGGTTCTTGAACACCACATTGATTACTCGGGTAAAGGCTATCCTGATCTCAATAAAAAAGAACCAGGGCTTTTTGCCCGCATTATCAGGTTGGTCGATTCCTACGATGCTATGACATCACCGAGGATTTACCACTCAATTAAGACACCCTNAGATGCCC
>NGFL01000013.1:16187-44724 GCA_002215665.1 candidate division TA06 bacterium JGI_Cruoil_03_38_101
GTGGAAGATGATAAGNACACGTATGATCCATCATTGGTCAAGATATTTCTGGATATTATGGGTATATATCCACCCGGAACCATAGTTAGTCTTAAAGGGGGAATGAAGGGCGTTTTGATTTCGGAGAATCAGGTTGCAGTTGTCGGAAAGGATCGTTCATTGGAGAATATAGAAGAGGAAGTAGTTATAGAAAGGGCTCTTTCTCCCGATGAGGTAGATTTTGACCCTGGCTCTATCATCGCTGCGTTGGGATCCAGTGAGGATACTGCAAGTCTCTGATTCATATTATCCTGATCCAGGAGGAGTTAGCGAGGTTCTCTATCACCTCTCCAAAGCTTTAAGAGAGTTAGGAAACAAAGTTTTAATCTTGACTTCCAGACACCCAGATGAAAAAGAAGATGAAACTGTAAAGAGGGTTGGATGGCATATAAGTTTTCAGGGTAATCAAAGCGAAATTAACTGGACATTTTCACCCTTTCTTCCCCTCGAAGTTCGTAATTTTATCCAGAACAATTCTTTTGATATAATTCATACCCATGGGCCTTTTGCTCCAAATCTTCCATTTCTTGCTCTTCTCTATTCCAATGCTGTGAATGTTGCCACCTTTCACACCGCTTTCTCTAATTTTAATTATTATAAATTAGCAAAGTTTGCATTTTCCAGGATTTCTAAAAAACTCGATGGTTCAATATGCATCTCTAAAAAGGCCTTTCGTGATATATATCCGCACTTTCCAAATTGCAACTACAAAATTATTCCAAATGGTGTTGATACAAGTCGTTTTAGACCAGAGGGTGAGAGAATCGAAGAATTCTCCTCGCACACAACGATCCTATTTCTCGGCAGGCTCGATTCCAGAAAGGGGCTTCCTATTTTGATAGAGGCTTTTCCTTTGATAAAAAAAGAAATTCCAGACGCTATCCTGGTAGTTGTGGGAAAGGGCAAACCCCCTAAAGATATTCCTTCTCAGGTTAGGGATTCAATCATATTTAAGGGGAAAGTTTCTCGAGAAATGGTGCCTGTATATTATCGTTCAGCTGATCTATACTGTTCTCCTGCTCTTTCTGGTGAGTCCTTTGGAATAGTTCTCTTGGAGGCAATGGCTTCTGGAACTCCAACGATTGCTTCTAATATAGAAGGTTATCGCGAGGTAATACCAACCGATAAGATGCTATTTAAGAGAGGAGATCCAAAATCACTTGCAGAGAGCGCGATTTCAATAATTAAAAACGATTCTATCAGAGAAAAAATTATAAAAATTGGTCTTGAAACTGCAAGGAAATATGATTGGAAAAAGATAGCAAAGAAAATTGAGGTTTTCTATAAGGCCCTTTTAACTAAATTGAAATAAATTCACAGGTTAAGGTAGTTAGATCGATTATAACAAAAGTTCCATTCCCAGTAAGGTATCCACAGAGTTCACCAGGATTTACTGTGAGAGGATCATTTTTCTTATCCAATTTATGCGTATGTCCGTAGAGTACAACATCGTATAAACCACTTTTTCGGAAGGATTCTAAACCTCTAGGTTCATGCATAATTACAATCCTCCTCCCTTCAATCTCCATAGATTGTGGACCTCGAAGTATACTGAAACCCAATTTTTTTGCTTCCTCCCTGAGGAGAAGACGATCTCCGTCGTTGTTTCCAAAGACTCCGTAGACTTTGTTGATTTCAAGGAGGGGTATTGTAAAAGGAGAAATATAATCCCCAAGATGAATAAGAGTTGAAATATCTCTATCTTTCAAGATATTAATAGCCTTCTTCAGGTAATCCAGTCTATCATGGGAATCGGCGATAACTCCTATTCTCACTATACCTCTTAGAAATCACAGATTTCACAACCTCCGGAGTAGTCTGAATCAACTTTTAGCATTCCTTCACTAAGATCTACTTTTGGGTGTTCTATTATAATGCTTTCTCTTAGATCTTCATGTTCTCTTTTCTTTCTCCCTTTGTACAGGACCTGTTTATCCCTACTCCTATCTCGATATATAGTGATTCCTTTTACTCCAAGTTTATATCCAAGAAAATATATCTCCTCAACATCTTGAGGCGTTGCATAATAAGAAAGGTTAACAGTTTTGGAAACCGCATTGTCTACCCATTTCTGGAAGGCTGCCTGCATTTTAACATGCCATTTTGGGGCAATATCATGGGCTGTTACAAAGATCCTCTTCACATCATCTGGTATCCCTTCTATCTCCTTAACACTGCCTTTTGAGGCGACTTTCCGCATGAGTTGGTTGGAGTAGAAACCTCTTTCCTTTACTATCTTCTCAAAATACTTATTTGTCTCCATTAGTTCAGTGCCTTCCATCACGTTTCTTATAAATGACACGGCAAAGAGAGGTTCTATTCCGCTTGAGCAACCGGCAAGGATTGAGATTGTCCCTGTGGGTGCTATAGTTAACCTTGAGGCATTTCTTATCTCTGGTTCTCCTCTTTTATCGTACTTTGAACCTTTGAAATTCGGGAAAGGTCCTCGTTCCCTTGCGAGTTTTTGAGAAGCTTTTTTTGCTTCTCTTGCTATAAACTTTATCAACTCATCAGCAATGGATAAAGCCTCTTCACTGTCGTAGGGGATACTGAGTTGTATTAGTAGATCGGCGAAACCCATAATACCCAATCCAATCTTCCTATTTCCATGGACCATTTTTGTTATCTCCGGGATAGGATATTTAGATTGATCTATGGCATTATCAAGAAAACGAACTGCTATATGAACAACCTCTTTTAGTCTATCGTAGTTTATTGAATTATCATCTACCATTTTTGAGAGATTGATCGAACCTAAATTACAGGCTTCGTAGGGTAAAAGAGGTTGTTCGCCGCATGGGTTGGTGCTCTCAATTTCCCCTATTTGTGGAGTTGGGTTAGCTTCGTTTATTCTATCTAAGAAAATAATACCGGGGTCGCCTGTTTTCCAGGCATTATACACAAGAAGATCAAATATCGCTCGTGCTTTAACAGTTCTGACCTCTTTCTTATTCCTTGGATTTACCAATGGAATGGTATCATTTTTCTCGACGGCTCTCATAAATTTTTCATCTATACCTACTGAAATATTGAAATTGCTGAAATTATTTGATTCCCTATCCTTTGCAGTAATAAAGTCAAAGATATCAGGGTGGTCATATCGGAGAATTCCCATATTAGCACCTCTTCTTCTTCCACCCTGCTTGATCACATCCGTTGCCACATCAAAAACCCGCATAAAAGAGATAGGTCCTGAAGCAATACCTCCAGTTGATTTCACAATATCATCGGAAGGTCGTATTCTGGAAAAAGAGAAACCTGTACCACCACCACTCTTATGGATAAGCGCTGTGTATTTCACAGCGTTAAATATATCTTCCATTGAATCAGGAACAGGCAAGACAAAGCAAGCTGAAAGTTGTTGGAGGAAGGTTCCTGCATTCATTAGGGTGGGAGAATTAGGAAGGAAGATAAGTGAGCGCATAAGTTCATAGAATTCTTTTGACCATTTTTTAATGTCTTCCTCAGTTCCGTAATTACCCTCTGCCTGAGCCACATTACTTGCAACCCTCTGAAGCATTTCACTGGGAGATTCCATAACTCTACCTTCAGGATCCTTTAAAAGATAACGTCGCTCAAGTACCTTAACTGCATTAAGATTAAGTTTGACATCATCCCTCACCCCTGCTAAAAGAGTTTTTGCTTCACGAAGCTCTGTTCTCTTCTGGCGGTAAAGAATATAAGCCTTTGCTGTAGCAGCATGCCCTCCTTCTATCAGGACTTTTTCAACTACATCTTGTATCTGTTCAACCTCTGGAGTCTCATCTCCAAATTGTTCTGAGAGGTATTTTTGGACACGATCCGCCAATTTTTTTGCCAGTTCCAAGTCTGAGCCTCCAACTGATTTGGCAGCATTGAAAATTGCTTGAGTTATTTTTTCCTTTTCGTAAGGAGCTACTCTTCCATCTCTTTTTTTTACCGTTTTAAACATTCTTCCTCCTGTTATTAAATTTTAAAATTTTAATTTATAAGTCTTATAAAAATATAATATGATTTTTTGTGGATAATTCAAGGGTGGATTTTTTAACTCCTTAGATACTCTATCTTGTTGTTGATAACAGTTATATAAATGCTATCCTTATCTACGACGACGAGATCTCCCTTTCCTCCTTTTTCTAACCTTCTGAGTTCTTTCTCCCTGAATGAAGCAAAAGCCCCTCCTTCGGTGTATAGCTTGATTGCTTGCTTCCTGTCAATCTTTTGAGAAGGGAATGGGGCAGAGGTAGAGTGTTCAAGCCCGTTAAGTGGACCATAGGGCATTCCATCGGATCCAAAGGTAATTATTCCACCTTCATCTAATATAGAGGCAAATCGATTGTTCCTCTTATAATTCCGACCAAGAGCTTGTTCATATAAACCGCCGGGTTTTGACCATTTAAGGAAGTTTGGTTGCATCGACAGGATAATTCTCTTTTGGACCGCTTCTTTTATTTGGTCATCCCTTGCCAATTCGAAATGTTCTATTCTATGTCTTCTTGGATTTTCCTTTGGATTTTTTTCCATTCCAGAAAGGACAGTCTGAATTGCAAGATCACCAATGGCATGGAATGCCAATTGATAGCCATTTTTATTTGCAAACTCAATTAGTTTCTGGACCTGTTCTTTACTCTTGAGTAACAAGCCCTTACCATTTGAATTATAAGAATAATCTTGTAAGGCAGCGGTTCTTGCTCCTATTGATCCGTCCATGAAGATTTTTATTCCAGCGAGTTTAACCTTTTTGCTGGAGATAAGTTCCTTTATTTCATCTAAATAATCCTCTGTAATAAAGGCATAAATGAATAGTTTTAATTTGCCTTCCCTCTCAAGGGATTGATAAGCCCTAAAATAATCTGGGATCATCATGTCATGAACTGAAACGATGCCAAGTTCTATTAGTTCATCCTGCGCAAGAAGTATTGCTTCCCTTAACTTTTGATTTGAAGGAGGAAAAATCTCGTTTAATTTTAAGACTACGACCTCTTTTAGTATTCCAGTGCTATAGTTGATCTGCTCCCAGCCTCTCGGTATTCTTGAAAGAGCAGCATCATTAGCAATAGCTATATGACCGCATACCCTCCTAAGGATTATTGGCTTATTCCGGGATATCCTATTCAATTCCTCCTTGGTTGGGAATTCCTTTTCAATCCAATTACTTTCATCCCAATCCTCTGCTATGACTATATCCTTTGAACTCTTATTTTTAATCCATATGGATAGTTTTTTAAAGAGTTCTTTCTTTGATTTAACCCCGGATAGACCAAGATTGCTTTTTTTTAATCCGAGTTGGATTAAATGGGTATGAGAATCTGTAAATCCCGGGTAAATTTCCTTATCAGGAAAAGAGAATTTTTTTTTCCCTTTAGATGTAATGAAACCATCTTTCATCCAGGTATCGTTTATCTTTAGCATCTATTTAACATTTTATGCTTACCAAATCAAGAATTTATTGAATTCAATGTAGAATTTATCCATCAAAATCTTTTTCACCTGCAATAGAACCCTGCTGGTTGCAGCCTCAAGAGTGAAATGTCCCTCGCGGCCAAACCTTGTGAATGTCTTCATTGTGTTTCCAGTTATTGAATTTTGAACATCTACCCGCAGTTCCCATCGAACGAATTTCTCATTTCTTGGGAGATCTAAAGCTTTTATATTTAATTGAGCCTTTATTGTTAAATCAGAGTTTTCTTCACCGATACTAAAGCCAGTTTTTTGAACAACCTCCCTCAGAAATGATGATAGTTCTCTTGAATGTTCTCCACTTGCTCTTATCCTCGTTACAATCTTTCTGGATAGGTCTTGAAGCTCTATTTCCAGGTTTTTCTTTGAGATTGCAAGGAGTGGAGTATCATTCATTCCAGAAATTATTCTGTGGACCGAACGCAATCCTTCGCCTATTAGGGCGATCTGTATGGAGTTTTTAAGATAGGTAAACTTTTCTAACTTATTGTTTGTAGACTGGACTGAGCGGTACAAATTTATTAGTATCCTATCGTTCTTTTTTATCTCTTCTAAGTAGATAGGTTCTGTCTCCTGTCGATTTATAAAGGCAATAACATAAAATGTCCCTGTTTTTTTATCGAAAAAACTCTTAGGAGTCCTAACATTTATTAGCCTGTTCTCACTTATTAGAGCACTTCTGGTAAGAAGATTTATGGAATGGTCAACATTAATTTTATCTCCTGCTCTTTTTTCTGTATAAGCTTCAAGGATTGTTCTATCTACAGAAACATCCACAGAGAAGATATTGGAAAGTGCATATATAGCATTCTTTTTTGCTTCTTCTATTGAACTACCACTTCCAACTTCGGAGAGATAGAGTGCTTCTGGATAGATCGATGTAGGATCTCCAACCCATTGTGGAAGTTTTCTCACAGCAGGTCTTGAAGCACAACCAAAAATGAGTAATCCAAGTAATGCCCTGTAAAAGTTCTTTCTGGTTCTTTTATTAATCATTGATATAAAACCCCCTCAATTATATTTAATTCTTTCTTCCTTACAATTACATTTTTTTTTATCTCTCTATCGACAACTTTACCTCGATCGTCAATATATTCAAAAGTGATATCATGGGTTCCCGGTGTTAAATCGGTCCTTTTAATATAAGCATTCCCTGGCATTGTTCTCCAGCATCGTAGGTCAGCATTTTCTGTTAGATCCGTTGCCTTATCCACAGCAAATTTAAGAATGGCTCCAAGGCTTACATTTTCCTTTGTCTTTTTGTCGATTTCCTCTTTAGCTTTACTGTCTATTATTGCTTTAAGAAGAGTTCTAAGACCAGCCTTTAGATATATAATTGGCTTCTTGGCTTTAAAGGTTTCTTTTGCAACATCTGAGAAATCTTCAAGAAGTGGCATTTCTCCTTTAAGGTTTCCATCTACAAAGAGCCTTACACTCCTAATTCTTGAATGTCTCTCTTTTATAATTGGCACTGCAAACTTGAGGTGGAATTCTCTGGAACCTTTATATTTGAAGATAATATTATCATTTTCTCCTCCAGGTATTGTTATCATTGCGAGGTCAAGGTCAGGGTCAAAATCGAGGGATAAGATCAAAGGTATCTTTATCGGGCTTTTCCCTGTGAAACAGATTGAATAGATAGGGGCCCTTTCTGGTTCAGAAAGGATTAGAGCTTTATCCCAAAAACTTTCCAAACTACCAGATGTGGCTTCCTTAACCCTCCTTCTATCAATCCTTGCGTCATCCAGTTTTCCAAGATGAAAATAGCTGAGCATAGAGAGAGAACTCCCCAGAGCAGAATATCGAAGTTCTGTCTTTCCTGGTTTAAATTTTACTTTTTTTTCATTCTTACTTAGTTCTTCTGCCATTTCCTGGTATTTATTCTGGAGTTTTCTTAATTTCATATTGATCCTTCGGACCTCGACCATTGCATCCTCAAGATTGATGAGGTAGATATAGTTCAATGCTTTTAATATATTGGTAAAGATATCCTCATAATCTTCCCCTGGATAGTCAAGGGCATTGTCGTTTAAAAGCATTGAAGTTGCCAACTTCGAGATATCCTTTGTGAAGTTCTCCTCAATTGCCTCCTCCGCCTCTGATAGATATTTGTTGCTCTCTCCGTATCTTCCAGCATAATGAAGGGCAGTGCCTAAATCAAGATAGAATAGGACCCTATCTTTCTCCTGATATTTGTTATCTATTCTTGCCTTTTGGATTTCCTGGACTGCCTTTTCATATCTACGGCTGAGGAATTCCTCATTTATATAATCGTAATGACCTACTCTGGTTGTCAGGTAGGCGCAGGAGTTAAAGGCTAAAAAGATAAGGAGGAAAGGAAAAAGTTTTTGCAAGAATCTCCTACCACTTGTAACCAGCTTGTTCAATAAGTTTCTTTATCTTCTTATTCCCAATCCATACCTTGAGGTTTTTTTCAACATCCACAAGTTCAAGATCAACTGAATAGAGGATAGTTCTTTTCCCTTGGATAATATCTTCAACTGATTTAAAAGTTCCAATAAGGACAAAATCAGCTCCCTCTTCCTGTCCCAATCTCTTTGCAGTTTCTAAGGATGCATGGAGTTGCTGATCTGTCCTTTCCTCTCTGATCTGTTTTCGTTCTTGTTTTGATGCTACGAACTGAACCTCCCCTGAGTTTATAAGTTCTCTTTCAATGTCTTTGATAAATACATCCATATTGACGTGTTCTATGCTCATATTCCTTATTGTTCCTACGATAACAACTGGTTTCTTATTTTTTTCCTTTACAAAGTTAGGAAGCCAGAGGCGGGATAGCATATCTGATACCATTTTAGTAGAAACCTCTCTTGAGTCGGTATCATTCCATTTTCCNGAAAGATCAATTACCTCATTGGTTGGCAACCTCTTTACTGTTCTACTACTTCCACAACCTATTAGGAGTATCAAAGCGAGGAATAATAGATTGAGCCGCATAATACCTCCTTTTTTGTAAGTATAATCTCTATATTTATGTAGTCAAGGTGGTTTGAGGATATAGAGAATGTCGAGAAAATTTATTAATTTTTATATGGTCGAATTGTTATTTGATTGATTCTTTATGTTTGCAGGTGACACAGAATAGATAGTTTCCCCCTCTTCCTTTCTTCTCCACCATAAACGGAGCTCCACACTCAGGGCATTTCTCGGGAATCGGTTGGTCCCAGAGAACATTATTGCAATCCTTGTTAGAACAGGGATAATAGCTCTTGCCCTTCTTTGATTTTCTCTGGATAAATTCACCCTCCCCACATTTAGGACATTTTACACCTGTAGAAATAGGAGCTGTCCAATCGCAGTTAGGATAGTTGGAACAAGACTTGAATCTTCCGTACTTTCCTTCTCTCACAATTACTTTCGCTCCACATTTAGGACATTCTTCATCGAGGATGTCATCTGGATGAGGTTCAGTCCAACCTTCACAGTTTTCTGGATATCCCGGGCAGGCAAGAAATTTACCGTATCTACCCCACTTTACAACTAAGGTCCTTCCACACTTAGGGCATTTTTTATCACTTTTTTCAAAGATGCTATTTTTGATTTTAGAAACTTTCTTTTCCACTGATTCCACGTTCTTAATGAATGGGGTATAGAATTCCTCAAGAGATTTCTGCCAGCTCTTTCCTCCTTCTTCAATTTCATCAAGGGTTTCCTCCATTGATGAAGTAAATTTACAGTTTATTATTGAATCAAAATAGGAAGTTAGTATTTTATTTACGATTTCACCTATCTCATTTGGGACGAGGAATTCTTTTACTTTCTTTATATAATTTCTCTCGAACAACTTTGATAGCGTTGGTGAATAGGTGCTAGGACGCCCGATTCCCCTTTCTTCCATTTCCTTTACCATTGTTGCCTCTGAATATCTCGGGGGAGGCTGAGTGGTTTTTTTGTCAATCTTAAGATCCTTTAATTTGACAGAGTCACCTACCTCCATTATCGGTAATTCCTTTTCGGGTTTTGGCGGATGTAGAATCTTATAAAACCCTGAAAATTTTAAATTCCTTGAAGAACCTTTGAATTCATATTCATCACCTTCAACGATTACGTTTCTTGATTCAAATATTGCCGGTTTGAATTGAGAAGCAAGGGCTCTTTCCCAGATAATTTTATACAGTTTGAATTCGTCTTTTTTCAGGTATTCTTTTATGGATTCAGGAGTTCTTTTTATATCTGTTGGACGAATGGCTTCATGAGCCTCCTGGGCGGTTTTTTTTGATTTAAACCTATTTGGTTCCTTTGGCAGGAATTCTTTACTGTATTCGTCTTTTATAAACTCTCTTATGCTCTCTAAAGCCTCCTTTGAGATTCTAAACGAATCTGTTCTCATATAAGTGATCAGACCGGTTTGTCCTTCAGGCAACTGGATTCCTTCAAAGAGTCTCTGCGCTATAAACATTGTCTTCTTTGTAGGAAAATGGAGATTACTCGAAGCCACTCTTTGAAGGCCGCTTGTTATAAGAGGGGGAGGAGGAGATTTTTTCCTGTCTTCCATATTGAATTTCTGGATCCTGAATTCGAGTTTTTCTAATTCTTTCTTTATTTTCTGGACCTGTTCCTTTTTACCAACCCTTTCCTTTTTCCCTTTAATTTTCCATAGTTCTGCTTCAAAATCTCCGTTTTGATGTTCAAATACTCCATTAAAGATCCAATAGTCTTCTGGTATAAATTTCCTGATCTCTTCCTCTCGTTCACAAATTAAACGAAGGATAACACTCTGAACTCTACCGGCAGACAGACCCCTTCTAACTATTTTCCAGAGAAGAGGACTTATCTTGTAACCCACCAGCCGATCCAGAATCCTTCTTGTTCTCTGGGATAGGACCTTATTCATATTAATTTCTCCAGGATCTGATAGGCCCTTTTTTATCCCATCTTTTGTCATCTCATAGAATAGAACCCTTTTTGCCTTTACTGGAAGTTCTTCCTGTAAGTGATAAGCAATAGCCTCACCTTCCCTGTCAGGATCGGTTGCAAGAAAAATCTCCTCACTTTTTTTACTCTCTTTCACAATCTTTGAGACCCTTTTGTCTTTTCCTTTTATGAATTGATAATTTGGGATAAAACTTTTCTGGATATCCACTCCCAATTCGTTTTTCGGTAAATCCTTTATATGGCCTATAGTTGCCATGACCTTCATTGATTTCAGATAATGGGTTATGGTTCGAGCCTTTGTTGGGGATTCAACGATTATCAACTTCATTTAAAAATCCAATCAAGCTCTCCATATCACTATAAAGGGGTGCTTTGAAACACATTCTTTTATTTTTAACCGGGTGGGTTATTTCAAGAGATGCTGCATGTAGAGCCTGTCTATTGATAATTTGCATTATCTTATTAAACTCTTCTCTGTATTCCAACCCAACTTTCCTTAGGATCTTCTGATCTCTCCCTCCATACTGAGGATCTCCAATTATGGGATAACCAAAGTGGGATAGATGAACCCTTATCTGATGAGTTCTTCCGGTCTCAGGCATTACTTTAAGGAAAGAGGCAAAGGGATAGGAATGGAGAACCTCAAAACGGGTAAGGGAAACTTTTGATTTCAAGGGTGTAACAGCCATTAATTTTCTCTTTATGGGATTTCTTCCTAAGGGAGCATTAATTTTGCCTTCCTTTATTGGAGGAATGCCCCATACAACTGCGAGATAGATCTTGGCTACTTCTCTTTCCTGAAATTGGATTGAGAGTTTGGAATGTGCGCGTTCGCTCTTAGCAAAAATTATAACCCCTGTTGTATCCCCATCAAGACGATGCACAACACCTGGCCTATCCAATCCAAATCCATTTGCGAGTTCTTGACAATGGTAAAGCAGAGCATTTACAAGAGTTCCATTAGGATGCCCTTTTGCAGGATGTACAACTATCCCCGCTTGTTTGTTGATGACGATTATATCATCATCTTCATAAATGATGGAAAGAGGTATTGGTTCTGGTTCAATCCTTAAAGGTTGAGGTGGTGAATAGGTTGTCTGGATTATGTCTCCCTTCTTGACTTTATAAGAAGGCTTTGAAATCTTGCCATTTACAAGAATTTCATGGTTATTTATCTTCTTTTTTATTCTGCTTCTACTCCAGGGTAAATTCGTTCGAGATAGATAGAAATCAAGCCTTATGCCTTTAGTTCGAACCTCCGTGCACCAGGTTTTTAGTTTACTCCTCCTTGCAAATTTATGGAATTTTGGCACCATCCAGGCAGTTACCTCTATTCTTCATTCAATCCCCAGAGCCTTCTTCTGGGCAGAAATCAAATCTTTTATTCCATTATAGCAAATGGAAACTAACTCCTGGAGTTCTTCTATCTGAAAAGGTGCTTTTTCTCCTGTACCTTGAATTTCAACTATTTTTCCCTCTTCATCCATTGCAAGATTAACATCCACATCCGCTCTGGAATCTTCCTCATAATCAAGGTCAAGATAGATCTCTCCATCAATTATTCCAGCTGATATAGCCGCTATCCATCTTTTAAGAGGAATTTTTTTAATTTCATTCATTTCGGTCATCTGGCGGAAGATCTCATAAACTGATACAAAACCCCCTGTTATCGATGCTGTCCTCGTTCCCCCATCAGCCTGGATGACATCACAATCGATAAGGATTGTCTTTTCACCGAATCCTTTAAGATCAAAAGCCTGCCTGATTGATCGTCCAATTAATCTCTGAATCTCATAAGTTCTACCAGAAATATAATTTCTTTCCCTGCTTACTCTGGAAGGGGTGCTTTTTGGCAACATAGCATATTCTGCAGTTATCCAACCTTGACCCGACCCCTGAAGAAAAAAAGGAACGGAGTTATCTACAGAGGCTGAGGTAAGAACTATCGTCCTGCCCTGCTTTATAAGAGTAGAAGCAGGGATAAGATCAAGATAGTTGGTCTGGATATTGATGGGCCTGATTTCGTTCTTTTTTCTGGAGCTCCTGAGCATTTTTATCCTTTTCTTTCATATTAATATTTCCGTCTAAGATTACTCCCTCTTCAACCACCAGTTTTTTACATTTGATATCCCCATCAAAAATAGCGGAGGAATGAAGAACGACAAGATTCTCTGCTGTAATTGTTCCTTTACATTTCCCTGAAAGGTTTACCTCTTTTGCTTTTAAGTCTCCATCAATCACTCCGGTTTCTCCTATCACAATCTTCTCTGTTGTTTCAACTCTGCCTTTAAGTTTACCATCAATCCTGATTGTTCCATTTATCTGAATTGTACCTTCAGTGGTAGAACCCTTATGAAGAACATTCATTATAGCATCTTTAACCATAATTACCTCCTGATTGGCAAATAGTTAATTGGGTTAACCCACCTACCCTGCATCTTTATTGCATAGTGAAGGTGAGGAGCGTCACTTCTCCCTGTATTACCTGAAAGTCCTATTATCTCGCCTTTTTTGATCTTGCTTCCTTTTCGAACTAAAATTCTACTGAGATGGCCGTAAAGGGTCATAAAGCCTTCATCATTCTGGACTTGGATTGTCTTACCAAGGTATTCTTGATTACCTGCGAAGATAATTTCTCCCTCTATTGTAGTAAAGACAGAAGTGCCTTCCTTAAGAGATATATCAATAGCTTTATGATCCGATGAATACCCCCTGCTTATCCAACCACCCATTGCAGGCATAATATCGGGGATAAAAGCCCTCAACCTCGTTGCTTCTTCTTGCATTTCCTTTCCTTCTAAATTTTCTTCATCCCTTGAAGAAGGTTTATCGTTCTCTTCCCTGGAGAAATTCGTGGGTGTGATACCAAGGCCAAGAGCCTTATTTAACTTATCTGATAGAACATAAAATTTTCTTATTTCCTGGTTAAGTTGCTCGATCTCACGATCCCGGTTCTCGAGACGAACAACCCTGTGTTTCAAGAGGTTATATTCGATGTTTTTTACATAAATTTTTCCGATATTAACTGAGAGATATATGAGAGCGCCTATTATTACAGCAATTAATATAATTAGGAGGGTAAGAGCCCTCTGCGTTGTCCTTATCTCTCTTACCTTTCCATCTTGCGGGATAATCTGAATAGTGTATCGCCTCATTAAAGTCTACCCCTTTTATAATTTATTGAGGTTGGAACCTTACTCAATCCCCTTATCATTTTTCTTTATAATATTATAGATCCTTTCCAGATCCTCATCTGAATAAAATTCTATTGTTAACTTATTTCTTTTTCTTCCCAGAATTATTTTGACATCCGTATTAAATAAATGTATTAGTTCCTCTCTCAGTCGTTGATATTTTAAAGGTAATTCCTTCTTCCTCCTTCTTTTGGCCATGATTTTTTCAACTTGGCGAACGGTCTTTTTTGCATTGATAATGTTTTTCAGCTCTTCCAATATCTTATCTTCATCCTTGAGTGAGAGAAGAGCCCTGGCGTGGCCTTCGCTTATTTTTCCTTCCAATAAAGCAAGCTTTACTTCCTTAGGGAGGGAAAGTAATCGCATTTTGTTGGCTATAGTGGCTCGATCCTTTCCAGCCTTTTCTGCAATTTCTTCCTGGGTGAGATTGAATTCTGTATTTAATCTGTAGTAAGCATTTGCCTCTTCAATTGGGTTTAGATCTTCCCTCTGTACATTCTCAATGATTGCTATCTCAAGGACTTCTGGATCAGATAGTCTTCGAACAACTGCTGGTATTTCAGTAAGGTTTGCCCTCTTTGCTGCCTCAAACCGTCGATGACCATAGACCAATTCATATCTATCATCCACCCTTCTAACAAGGACAGGCTGGAGCACACCATTATGCTTTATTGATGAGACCAAACCCTGAAGTTCTTCTTCATTAATCTTCTGTCTTGGCTGCAGGGGAGAATGAAATATTTTATTAAGAGGTATTCTATCTTCTTCTACCTTGGGGATAAGAGCGTCAAATCCCCTGCCAAGAGCCTGTCTTCCCATTTTTTCTCATCACCTCCTCTGCAAGTTTCTTATAATCCTGAGCTCCTCTTGATTCAGAATCATAAGCAAATATATCCTTTCCATAACTGGGTGCTTCTGCAAGTTTAACATTCCTGGAAATTATTACCTCAAAGACCTTATCACCAAAGTATCTTTTAACCTCTTGGGTGACCTCATGAGAAAGGTTTAACCTGGTATCAAACAGCGTAAGTAGAACGCCTTCAATAGTAAGTCGTGAGTTTAAATCACGTTGTATACTTCGAATTGTATTCAAAAGTTTACTCAGACCTTCCATAGCATAGAATTCCACCTGAATTGGAATGAGGACAGAGTCAGAGGCAACAAGGGCATTCAGCGTGAGTAAACCAAGGGAAGGAGGAGCATCAATAAGGATGAAGTCATATTCTCTTTTTAAGCTCATTATCTTCCTTTTGAGTTGCATTTCCCTTCCTCTCATTCCCACGAGTTCAACTTCAGCTCCTACTAAAGATATATCAGAAGGTAAAATATCCAGTTTATCAACATTAGTTTTTCTTATAACATCTTTTGGTTCTGTCCCTTTGACAAGGACATCGTAAATAGTGGGATAGACATTTGTAAAACCAATTCCACTGGTTGCATTAGCCTGAGGGTCCATATCAACGATAAGACAATGTTGTTGGTAAAAGTCGAGAGCTACCGCTAGATTTATTGCGGTTGTTGTCTTTCCCACACCTCCCTTCTGGTTTACTATTGAGATGCTTTTCCCCATACTATTTTAAGACCTCTGCGACTGAACGGGATGATGAGAATATCAACCGATCGTTTTCTCTTGAGACTACAATCTTTGTACCTTTTTCCCATCTGCCCTTCAGAAGGTCTTCGGCAAGTTCATCTTCAAGATATTTCTCCATAACCCTTTTTAAGGGTCTTGCTCCATACTCCTTATCAAATCCCTTTTCAATAATGAAATCCTTTGCTTCATCTGAAAGGGAAATTTCATAGCCTTTTTCTTCAACCCTCTCACGAACTTCATCAAAGAATATATCAACTATTAACCCCATCATTTCCTTATCAAGGGGATGGAATACGATGGCTTGGTCAAGTCTATTTAGGAACTCGGGGTTAAATGTATTTTTTATCTCCTCAAGTAGATATTCCTTTATTTCCATATAGACAGATTCCTTGTCCGTTCTCTGGAAACCTAATTGAGAACCCCTCATTATATTTTTGGTTCCTATGTTGGAGGTCATTATAATCACAGCGTTCTTGAAATAGACCTTTCTTCCATAAGCATCCGTGAGAATACCATCGTCAAAGACCTGAAGGAGTATATTGTAAACATCGGGATGAGCCTTCTCTATTTCGTCTAAAAGGACTACAGAATATGGTCTTCTCCTGACCGCTTCTGTCAACACGCCGCCCTCTTCATAACCAACATATCCGGGAGGGGCGCCGATCAGTTTTGAAACATTGAACCTCTCCATAAATTCACTCATATCGATCCTGACTAAGGCATCTTCTGTATTGAAGAGGAATTTTGCAAGTTGCTTTGCGAGTTCGGTTTTACCTACCCCTGTTGGACCGAGGAAAAGAAAAGCTCCTAGGGGTCTTTTTGGGTCTCGAAGACCTGATCTACTCCTCCTTATTGCCTTTGCCACCGCCTTGACTGCCTCATCTTGCCCAACCAATCTCTTCTTAATTTCATCCTCCATAGAAAGGAGTCTTTCCGCTTCTTCATGTCTCAACTTTTTAAGTGGGATACCCGTCCATAGAGAAATTACCTCTCTTATATCTTCCTCCATTACCTTCACTTTTTTCACAGTTTCTTTTTTACCCCACTCATCTGACTCATTTTTCAATTTTTCTTCAATTTCATCCCTCCTATCCCGAAGTTCAATGGCAATCTCGTATTTACCCTCTTCCCTTGTTTTTGTCAGTTTTCCTTTAACCTCTCGCAGTTCTTCTTCCAAATTGAGGATTCTATTAGGGATCTTTGATTCCCTTAATTTAACTCTTGCTCCTGTCTCATCCAGAACATCAATTGCCTTGTCAGGAAGATTCCTCTCAGGTATATACTGATGGGAAAGTTTTGCCGCAGATTCTATTGCTTTCTTGGTATAAGAAACTTTATGAAAATCTTCGTATTTTCCCTTGATGCCATTAAGTATTTGTATAGTTTCATCCGCAGTTGAAGGATCAATGAGAATCATCTGCAGCCTTCGTTCAAGAGAGCCATCCTTTTCTATATGTTTTCTGTATTCCTCTGTAGTTGTGGCTCCAATGGTCTGAATTTCTCCTCTTGAGAGAACCGGTTTTAACATGTTAGAGGCATCAATTGCACCTTCAGCAGCACCCGCTCCTACAATTGTATGTAGTTCATCTATGAAAAGGATATCCTCAGAGACCTTTAGAGCATTTAGAATTTGTTTCAAGCGTTTCTCAAATTGTCCCCTGTATTTGGTCCCGGCGATCACAGATGCAAGATCCAGTGAAAGGATGTGTTTTTTACATAGTGCTTTGGGAACTTTCCCCTGAACAATCCTCTGGGCAAGACCTTCAACTATTGCGGTTTTACCAACTCCTGGTTCTCCTACGAGGACTGGATTGTTCTTTTTTCTCCTGCAGAGGGTCTGTATGACCCTCTCTATTTCTTCTTTCCTGCCAATAATCGGATCTATCTTTCCTTCCCTTGCAAGTTCTGTGAAGTCTCTTGTGTAGTACTCTAAAGCTTGATTCGCCTTGGATTTTTTCTCCACGTAGTTTTTATTGATAGATTGATCACTGGTAAATAGGTCAAGGAGTATCTGCCTTGCCCGGGAGTAATCGAGCCCTTCAGCCCTTAGCTGATTAGAAACCGAGCTTTCCCTTGTTCTAAGGAGTGCCAGGAGAAGGTGTTCTGTTCCGATTATTTGTCTTCCCAGCATTACCGATTCTTCCTTTGCCTGCTCAATTGCAGTGATGGATTCATCAGATAGACCTATTGGTTGGTCCGCCAAGAAGACTCCTTTACTATCCCCGACAACCTTCCTTAATTCTTCTTCTAAAGTCTCTATATCAACCCCAGCCTCTTCCATAATTGTTATTGCAAGATTGTTGCCATGCTTAATGATAGCGAGGAAGAGTAATTCTGGAATAACTTCGGTTAATCCAGTTTCCTTTGTTATCTCCTTTGCAATTTTAATTACGTCTATGAGTTTTTTTGTAAATCTTTCGTCTATAAACATAACCCTATCCTCCTAAATTCTTTCTAATGATATTTGCTCGAAGAATATTTTCTTCCCTTTCTTGGCCCACATCTCCATTTGCAATTCTTATGTGTCCAGGTAGTGCCTGAATCATCCATCGATTCAAATCCAGTGTATTGATGTCCTTTAAGAAGCCCAAACTAACTCCCAATCTCACTGCCGAAGTTAGATTAAGAAAATCTTCGAGATTCAAAACTCTTGCATTCTTAATTATTCCATAGGAGCGCCAGATCTTATCCTCTGTTTCATAGCGCACGTTCTGGATTAAATACTCCCTGGCATCGATTTCCATTTGGATTGTTTTTTTTATTTCTTCCTCTGTTTTCTCCATTATCTCTTCTTCAGAAAGCCCAAGAGTAAATTCGTTTTTTATCTTGAATAAACTTCCCTGGACTCCGTCTTTTGTCTTGAAAATTCCTTGGATCGAAAATGAGTGTTCTTCAAGAACATGGAGCAAATTCCCAACCCCTCCAGTAATAACAACTGCTGGAAGATGTATTAAAACAGAGATCTCCATCCCGGTTCCGACTTTGTTAATCGATGAGGTCAAAAATCCTAACTCTTCATCATATACAAAATCTAATTCATCACCTAATTCATCATCCAGCCGGTCACATTCATTGAAAGGAACCTGGATGGTAAACCCGGGAGAAATGGAGGAAATCTTAAGGTGCTCCTCTGAATTCAAAACAAGGATATTGTTCTGTAACTTATTTAATGCAAGACCTATAAATTTTCCATCTATCATTTCTTTATTAGAAATGAAGCTTCTCTCAACAAGAAATCTTTTTTCGAGACTTTTAAGTTCTCCAAGAGAAAGAATATTATCAAATTCTGAAATGTTATGAATCCCATCGATAAGTAACTCTAATATCTCCTCTTTTTCTTCATCAGTTGTTTTTGTATTAAAGTTGTAACCGCATAAATCACGATAGAGGGATACTTTAGTCAGGATCACAATATCAGAATAAGGGCCAGGAGTTGTAAGCCAGATTGGCAGTTGATCGTTAAAAGATTTAATCATTTCTTCCCCTTAAGTTTTTTAATTCTTCCTGGCATTTTTGGAGCTTATTTCTTACCTTAACAGCGTCTTCAAAGTCTTCAAGATCGACATATTTTTTAAGTTGCCTTTTTAGCTCTCTAATTTCTTTCTTTGCACTCAAGACCCTGGTATCCCGAATGGGTTTTTTCCCTTTATGAATGATTCCAGGATGAATCTGAGCTAAAATTATTTTTAGTTTCTCCCGAAAGGCTTTGTAGCATTCTGGGCAACCAAGTTTGTTCATTTTTTTAAATTCTTTAAAACTAAGCCTGCAGTTGAGACATTCTGAATTTTCTGTTCTCACCCGAGTTGTTTTATTCCTGAAGGCAATTCCTTTCTTTCTGGCACAATCCTCACAGATGTTTAACTCTCTGATTGAGTCGGAATTAACTTCATAATATTTATATTTTGCCTCATTTTTCCCACAAAGTTCACATTTCATTTTCCTTTAACCTTCCATCAATTAAATTATATATTTTTTTACCTATTTTTGCAACCCTCCTATTGTGACTTACGACAATGATTGTCATTCCCCTTTCTTTATGAATGTTCTTTAGCATCTGAAGGATGGTATTTGCGTGTTCGAAGTCAAGATCTCCAGTTGGTTCATCTGCGAGGAGGAGGGTTGGTTGGTTTATTATTGCACGAAGGACAGCAACCCTCTGTTTTTCTCCTCCTGAGAGGGTTTTTGGCTTACAATGGATGCGATTTTCAAGATCCACAATCCTGAGAAGTTCCATAGCTTTGTGGGATGCCTCTTTTTTTGAAAACCCTTTTATAAGGAGAGGAATCATTAGATTCTCAAGAACAGTAAAGTCAGAGAGGAGGTGGTGAAACTGAAATATAAATCCTATTTTTTCATTTCTTATCCTTGCAAGTTCTGGATCTGGATGAGAATATACAGGCTTCCCTTCGAGGACTACATCTCCTTTATCGGGATGTAGTAGACCTCCTAAAATATGAAGTAAAGTGCTCTTCCCCGAACCTGAGGGTCCGGTTATGGAGATAAAATCGCCTTCCTCTATGCGGAGATTAACCCCTTGAAGAACATCTATCTTTTCGCTTCCTGAGTTAAAACTCTTGTGAATGTTCATTGCATTTAGTATCTCATTCATTTCTGATAGCCTCCACAGGGTCAAGATTGGAAGCCTTCTTAGCAGGATAGAGGGCAGCAAGTGTGGATAAAACTATAGCGGAAAGGGCAACAACCAGGAAGTCCTGCCACTCCATTTGCACAGGAAGTTTATCCAGGAAATAGACATCTGATGGTAGATTAATAAATTGATATTTACCAAGAAGGCGGCAGAGTATCAAGGCAATCCCGACTCCAACCCCAGTTCCAACTCCTCCTACTAGGAAACCATCTATCAAAAAAACCTTCATAATTGAGGAAGAAGTTGTTCCTATTGCTTTCAGAATTCCTATTTCCTTCATTTTACTCAAAACGATCAATATTAGTGATGATATGATGTTAAAGGCGGCAACGATTATTATAAGGATTAGTATTACAAACATAGTCTTCTTTTCAATCTGAAGAGCACGAAGCAGGGTTCTGTTTCTCTCCTCCCAATTTGTAACACGATAGGGATAACCAAGGAGTGCCGCCACATCAATGCTTAAATCTGGAGCCCTATATACATCCTCAATAGTAAAATCAATTCCTGTTACTCCATCAATTCCGAATAGGTTTCTGGCATTCTCAAGCGAGATGAGTCCAAGAGTTGCATTGTATTCAAACATCCCCATATCGAATATACCGGAGACAATAAGATTTTCTAAGGAGGGAAGAAATCCGAAAGGAGTGGGAGTCACTTGAAAAGGGGATGAGATAGCAATTGTATCACCAATATGGGCCCGGAGAAGATCCGCCAAATATCTCCCAAGCACAATCCTTTTCCCTGAAAGGTCGAAATCCCCTAAAATTACATTTTTTGGGATATCAGATACAAGTGAATCGGTAGATTCATCCACCCCCTTTATTACAATTCCATCTGTCCATTGGTGGTGCTTTATAAGAGCCTTTGAGTAGATATATGGGCTACCTTCCTGGATCTCTGGTATTGAAGTTTTTACAGTATCCAGGATAGATTCCCAGTTATGGATGGGTTCATTATGGAATTTAATAACGGTTAGGGGAGAGGTTGCTCCAACTATCTTATTTTTGAGGTCCATTTGCATACCATTCATTACTGAAAGAACGACAAGGAGAGTCGCAACTCCAAGAGCGATGCCACCTCCAGCAAAAAAAGTTATGATAGAACGGAACCCCTCTCCTTTTTTTATCCTGATATATCTTCTAGCAAGAAACGACTCAAAATTTATGGATCTTTTCACAGTGAAAGTATAACAACTTTTCCCTGTGAGGCAAGGGACGGGGACCTGTATTTTCCAATGAAATCTGGATTGTAAAATGCAATGGATAAAATTTCACTCTTATTATGGATTTAAAAGGGGATTTTGATCTTGATGCTTTAAAGGTTTATAATGGAACGGTAACTTTTCTAATGTTTAAAGCTCCCAAGAACAAACCCGGCTTTTATGTATATCTGATGAAGGTTCATATTGGGGTCGTTATAGACCTCATCTCCGCTTTCAAACTTCCAGTCTGGTTTCTTCAATCCAAAAACATAGCCGGCGATGAGATTAACACCAAGATATTCGGTAAGGGGAATAATGAACCCCCCGCTAAAGGAAATAGAAAGACAGGAACCTGTAAGATCAGCAATGCCTCCAGGTTCCTTAAGAATTCCAGAGAATGTGGAACTATCGGGCACTTTTGCAACATTTAAATTGACATGGGAATATCCTCCACCCCCCTCGAGATAAACCATTATTATAGGGAAATCAAAAAAATAACCCACTTCGAACATTCTTGCATTAAAAGAGAGATCCATTGATACTTTTTCTTTTTCCTGCTGCTGAGACCCCTTTATGTTGTGTAATCCGAAGATAACGTTTTTTTCGACAAACCCGGTAGACCAACTCCATCCCCAACTCTCCCTGGTGAATCTATGGGATAGTGGAATTGCTTTGTTTAAACTCTCGATCTCTGGATGAATCGTGTAATCCATATTAACCGAGAAAATTCCGGCAGTAATTCCCCAAAGTAGTAATAACATCTAAAAACTCCTTTTGGTTTTGTATTTAAACCAATGCTTGCTATTTATCATCTACTAACGGAAGAGATTAATTCTCATTTAATTTTCCCCTTCTTGCCTTTATCCTCTCAATCACCGATTCAAATGATGAATAAAGGACTGGTAAGAACACGAGCGTTAGCAAAGTTGATACTAAAAGACCACCCACGACAGCTCTTGCCATCGGCATCCTTATCTCAGCTCCCCGACCAAGGCCAATTGCCATCGGTATCATCGCAAATATTGTTGTAAGAGCAGTCATAAGGATGGGACGGAGTCTTCTTCTTCCGCCAAGGATAATTGCCTCCCTTAAGCCCTTATTGTATTCTCTTCTTAAAAGATTTATGTAATGTATTAGCACTATACCGTTGTTCACAACTATACCCACAAGTATAATGAGTCCTACAAAAGCCATTACCGAGAATGTGGTTCTGGTGAAAAAGAGCATCCATATCACCCCTATAGCGGCAAGGAGGATGGTGAACATAATGGTAAATGGGTCTATCAACGATTCAAAAAGCGATGCCATCACCATATACACAAGAAATATAGCACCAATAAATGCAATACTAAGCCACATAAAGGATTTCTGCTGTTCCTCTGCCTGACCCCCTATATTTATTGTATATCCTTCAGGAAGGACAATATCTTTAAGACCTTCCTTTATTTCTCTCACGATACTACCAAGGTCTCTACCAACAATACTACCATTCACACTAATTATCCTATCCTGGCCTTTGTGTTCTATCATCCTTGGTCCAAGAGCAGGTAGGGGTGTAACAATCTGAGATAACTTTATAACTCTACCATAGGGGGTTCGAAGTGGAAGCGATAGTATGTCGTTGATGGTTTTTCTATCTTCCTTATTAAGTCTCACCCTGATATTATACTCCTCTCCTCCTTCCCTATAAAAACTTGCAACGGTTCCCCTCACATTTGCATTTACGGCATTTGCTATCGTGTATACAGGAATGCCAAGAGATTGAGCAAGCCTGCGGTCAATATGTAACTGGATCTCAGGCTCCTTCTCCTCCCTTGATAACTTGACATCCCTCACTCCGCGAATGCCTTCAGCCGCATCCTTAACCTTAAATGCTATTTTTTCTAATTCCTCAAAATCATGCCCATAGATCTCAACCATAATTTGATTGCCACCCATTCCCATCAGTGCCATATCCATTTCCATTCCACCTGCAAGTGTAATTTTTGCCCCTGGAATATCGTTTAGCTTTGGTCTTATTACCTCTTCTATCTCCTCCTGTGACCTTTTTCTATCCACTCTATCTACTAATTCCACATTTACCATGGCGCTTGATGTTCTCCCGGTTTGACCTCCCAACATCATTTCACTGACTCCACCAATGAGTGCAGAGACTGATTTCCGCTCAGGTATCTCATTAGCTACTATTTTCTCTACCTGTTTTGTTATACTTCCAGTTTCTTCTAATCTGCTACCTTCCGGTAGTTTTATATCTATTACAATAAATCCCTCGTCAATTTGGGGGATGAATTCTGTCCCAACAAACCTGAATGGAAATATCAAAAGTATTGAAAGGACCAACAATCCAAGTGTGCCAAAAACAACAGGTTTTTTATGGTTAAGAGACCATGTTATCACTGACTGGTATCCATTATCAAGCTTTTTTAGAAGATTCCCCATAAAATCCGATACCCTATCTACAAAAGATTCTCTCTCTTTCACCTCCTCTCCTCTAAGGCGCAAAAACATACTTGTTAGAAGAGGTATAAGAGTCAGGGCTACCAGCAAGGAAATTGTAAGTGACATTGCAACAGTCAACGATAAGTCCCTGGACATTATTCCGACCATTCCAGGCACGAGCATAACGGGAAGAAATATCGCAAGTGTCGTTATAGTAGATGCAATGACAGGCATCGCAACCTCTCTTGTGCCCAGAGAGGCCCCCTCTTTTTTGCCCATTCCTTCCTCCCGATGCCGGAATACATTTTCCAGCACAACAATTGAATTATCAACCAACATCCCCACAGCGAGAGCAAGACCTCCCATAGACATCATATTGAGGGTGAGCCCAAAAGCATCCATAGCAACAAATGTTGCAATTATGGAAATAGGTATTACAACTCCAATTATCAGGGTGCTCCTGACATTATGCAAAAAAAGGAACAGAATAATGATTGCAAGAATTGCTCCCTGAAAAATATTTTTTGTCAGATCTCCTATTGTCTTTTTTATAAACTCAGCCTGGTCCATAGAAATAGCAATTGTAACATCCTTCGGGAGAGATGTTTTCAGGTTTTCTACCTTATCTCTGACTTTCTTTGATACATCAACAGTAACAGCACCGGATTCTTTCTGAACCTGCAGGAGAACACCACTTTTGCCCTCTATTCTTACCTCTGCCCTTTTTTCCTCATAAGCATCAAGTACTGTTGCAACATCATTTATGTAGACAGGGGCTGTTCCCTTTACTGTAACAATAGTATTTTTTATCTGCTCTATATTATCAAATTCACCTAAGGTTCTAACAGTGAATTCCTTATCACCCCTATCTACTTTTCCCCCTGGCATGGTGATATTCTGTGCCCTTATTGCCCTCACAACATCATCTGCCGTGATTCCATAACCCTCCATCTTTTGCTTATCAAGATTCACCTGTATCTCACGTTTTAACCCTCCAAAGACATCTGCAGATGCAACACCTTCAGTCCTTTCAAGCTCTGGTTTTACCTTATCTTCGGCAATCTTACGGAGTTCCGAAAGAGGTCTATCACCCGACAATGTAATATAAGATACTGGTAGCATTGTCGGGTCAAATTTGACAACCATGGGCTTTTCAACATCCTGGGGTAGAAATCCTTCAATCAAATCTATCTTATCTCTAATATCAAAAGCTGCCTGATCCATATCATAACCCCATGTGAATTTAATTATAGTCATTGACGTTCCTTCTCTTATTGTTGATGTAATTTCGGTTGCCCCGTTTACGGTTGCCACTGCCTCCTCAATAGGTTTTGTGACCAGATTTTCTACCTCCTCAGGGCCTGCCCCTGGATATCTGGCAATAACACCAGCAATTGGCATTGATATGTTGGGGAGGAGTTCTGGGTTAAGTCGGGTGAGTGAATATATCCCAAAGCCGACGACCGCAAGGTATATCATTATGAATGTTATTCTTCTTCTAATTGCAAGGTTCCACATATAAATCTCCTATTTAACTACCTTAACTTTCTCACCACCCTCGAGAAATTCCCTACCTTTTGTAATAACATAACAATCTTCATCAACTCCTGAAGTTATCTCTACAGAACTACCATTTATAATTCCTGTTTTAAGTTCTCTCTTCTCTGCAATTCCTTCTTTTACGCAGAATGCATAGAATTTATGGGTCTCGATATCCTCTATAACAGCCTCCCGGGGGAGTATAAGAGTATTCTCTGAACTTTCAACAATAATTTCAACATCAGCAAAACTGCCAGGAATTATATTACTATTCTTACTCTGGATAAGGACTTCACCATATGCACTGCGAGTGGTGGGATCGACGAGTTTACTCAATCTATCGAGTTTTCCCCTCAATTTTTTGTCACCAAGAGCCCTTATACTGATTATTGCATCCATCCCTACCTTGACCTCTGAAAGTGATTTTTCACCAATTGATATTCCCACCTTAACTTTGCTCATATCCACAATTATTGCAACTGGCACTCCTGGTGAAACAGCCTGTCCATTATCAAGTAAGAGTCTTGCAACTGTCCCACTAACAGGCGATCTCACCTTTGACGGTTCGTATTCCATTCCCGGAACCGATCTATCCACAAGAGCAATTTCACTATTCTTCTTAACTCTATCACCTTCTTTCCTCGTGTACTTTAATAATCTTCCTGGCACATCAGGAAATACCTGAACCTGATTTTCACCCTTCACAGAGCCTGAAAAGGAGATAGTTCTTTTAATATTGCCTCTTATTGGTTTTATAGTAGTTACAGCAACAACTTCTTCAGTTTTTTCCTTCCATTTGGCAACTCTTTCTCGTCTTATTTTAATAGACTCCACAATTCGAAAAATAGCCACTCCAATGACCGCTATTACTATTATCCAGCCAATTGTCTTTTTCATTGTTTCCTCCTGATTTAAGGTTTAAAGCCTCCCATTGCTGTCCATAACTCTTCTTGGGCTATATTATAATTTACCAGTGAGGACAGCTGTTCCAGCCTTGCCCTCATAAGGGCTAACTGGGTATCCATATACTCGAGGTTGGTTATCAGCCCGTTTTTGTACTGCTTCTCAGCAAGTCTATAAGCTTCTTCTGCACGGGTTACATTCTCTTCTTGATAGCTCATTATTTCCTTCCCTCTCTCCAGTTTAAACCAATTTGATTTCACTTCCAATCTTACAGCATTCTCAAGCGAGATGAGTCCAAAATCCACTTGATTTAACTGAGCTATCTTCTGTCTTACCTTATTTATATGAGAACCCCCAGAAAATATTGGCATGCTCAGGGCAAGGGACACATTCCAATCAGGGCCCCACTTATTTTCCATCAATCGGACCGGTTTTTTATAGTCATAATTGTAAATGAGGGCCAATTTTGGTTTATTCTGTGCCCTTTCAATGGCAAGCGCATTTGCAGTCATTTCTCTTGTTAATCTCATTCCTATTAAGTCCGGTCTCTTTTTCAATGCGTATTCCGTTGCCTCATCAAGAGTTATATCAAATGGCTTATATATCGGTTTGTCATCTAATACCAACAGCGTGTCTGGCGGTAAAGCAAGAAGAGTTTTTAACCCACTAAATGCAATTTCTACCCGTTCTTTTGAATGCACTACCTGGGTTCTCAGATTTGATAACTCCACCCTGGCACGCAACAAATCAAGCTTCTGGACCATACCATTATTGTAGAGAATCTCCACCTGTTCAGTATGCCGTTTCATCTGCTGGTAAGAATCCTCCGTAAGTTTCAGGGTTTTCTGAACGAGTATTGTACCTAAGAATGAACGGGTTACCTGCATCTTTATATCATTTTCTTTCTTTTCATAATTCTCCTTTTCTACTTCGTATCCAAGAGATGCTATTTTATATGCATTCCATAGACTCCCCCACGTAAATAATGGCTGCTGAATAGAACCTCGAAAGATATAACTCTCGGGTCTTCCAAACTCAAGTTTCATCGTATCCATACCAGTCATAATTAGAGTCGGATCAGTATACCCAATTTGATCTCCCAATAGATTATAAACATTCAATGGAAGAAATTCATAATGAGGAGAGGGCGCTGTGAATGCAGGAATCTTTAGAATTCTGGTATAACTTCCGAGGAATGAAACCGAAGGAAAGAATCCAGATCTTGCAATATCAACGTTTGCCTTTTGCGCTTTCAATTTCTCCTGAGCAGCAAGGATTGTTTGATTCTGCTTCACGGCTAACTCCTTTGCATCTTCAAGAGTGAGGAAAAGACTTCCTGCAAAAATTGGCATTCCCGTTATAAATATAGCACCAACCAAAAATCTCTTCATTATATCCTCCTTTGTTATTTATTGAGCATGTGCTTATTTAATTCCCCTAATATTAGAGAAAGGGCAGTATCCTTGATTGTTTCAGAGTCAGATTTTGCTATCGCAACTAATATGGCAACGAGTAGGAAATAGAGATCGCGTAAATTTATCTCTATCCCAGAGAAATAGTTGCCAAGGAAGTCTACCACCTCATTTTCTAAATCCTCGATTCGTGAAAAGATAGACTTCTTTATCTTATTGGCAACTTTAGTCGGAAAATTACCAGAGAACCCCTGATGCATTCCTCCAAAGCGTCTAAAATAATCATCCTTTCTTACTGAATCCTCATAATAGTCAAATATGTTCATTAAGGTTGTTCTTAAATCATTATCCAAAAAAAGTATTTTTCTAATGTCCTGGATAATGTGATCAATAGATTGGATAAAAACCCGAACAAAAAGATCGGATTTTGAATCGAAGTAAAGATATACTGTTCCCTTTGCAACCCTACACTTCTTAGCAACATCAGAGACCTTAACCTCATGATAATCCTTCTTTGCAAAGAGTTTCCGTGCCTCTTTCATTATCTGTTCTCTTCTCCTAACTGACTGGTCAGTCATAACGCTGTTAATATATAGGGATTTTTTCTTTTGTCAAGGGGAAAAATTAAAAAAATAAAAAGGAAGGTATGGGTAAGGAATAGTTAACCTTATAATAAAAGACGATTCTTATTTCTCTAATTTCTAAAAATACCTAAGGGTTTAAAAGAAAATAGTTAAACATTATAACTTCTCTTCCTGCTTAAGCCGTGGAGTCACAGGGAAGGTGTAATTGCAAAAAGAACATTTATATGGTGCGTAGTCTTTTTTCATGAAAAAAACGTTCTTACACGCTGGGCACTCATACTTTTCAAGTTCAGAAACCTTTACCCTCTCCCCAATCTCTCTCATTACCCCCCGACATTGAGGACATATTGGTTCCTTTTTGTTTTTCGGAGGGAGGTATACTACAGTTCCGCATCCTTTACATTCAAATTCTTTCATAATATCCATTATAATTCTCATTCTTTTTCTGTCAAGTCTCTTCTTGTGATTATAAAATAAAGTGCTTTTTATTTACAGCCAACTAAGATTTTTTATATTAGGAGGTTGACATAATTATATTCTTGAATATATTAAAATTAGGCGTTGTCCCAAGGTTGTATGATACACTATATCCATACATAACTAACCTCAGTTAATTCAAAGTGTAAATTTGAATTAATACCCAGATATT
>NGFL01000010.1 GCA_002215665.1 candidate division TA06 bacterium JGI_Cruoil_03_38_101
AGTTTCCTTCCTTATAACCTAAATCTTTAAAGCATTCCTGTAGATGTAAAGGTAAGGGGTAATATATCTTCGTTCCAATACCCTTTTCTTTTAGATACTGCTTTAGTTCGTCCCTTCTTCCACTTGTGACTTTGATTGTGTACTGATGGTATATGTGCTTACAATTATCAGAGACTTTTGGTGGTATAATTTCATCAATATCTTTCAGTCTCTCCGTGTAATATCGAGCATTTGCTGCTCTGGAAGCTGACCATCCGTTAAGATAAGGAAGTTTTGCGGATAGGACAGCTGCCTGTAAAGCATCCAAACGGCTATTATAACCAATCATTTCGTGATGGTAGGACTTAGTAGAACCGTGCGTCCTGAGCTTCTTAACCTTCTCTGCTAACTTATCATCATTTGTTACCACCATACCCCCATCACCATAACCTCCAAGATTTTTTGAGGGAAAAAACGAAAAGCAACCAAGGTCACCAACAGACCCTGCTTTTTTTTCTTTATATTCTGCACCAATTGCCTGAGCCGCATCCTCTATCACTATTATGTTATATTTTTCCGCAACTTCCATTATTGGATCTAAATCAGCCATCTGCCCATAAAGATGAACAGGAATTATAGCCTTGACTTGTTTCTGAAGTTGAGGGTCTTGAGATAGAAGTCTTTCTAATTCTTCAGGATTTATGTTAAAGGTCTCAGGATCAATGTCGACAAAGACAGGCTTGCCCCCAGCATTGACAATTGCACCTGCAGTAGCGAAGAAGGTAAATGGGGTTGTAATAACTTTATCATTCTCCCCTTCGCCAACGCCAATTGCACGAAGGGAAAGAAGAAGAGCATCTGTCCCACTTGCTACACCGATTCCATACTTTGCTTCACAATAATCCGCAATCTCCTCTTCAAACTTTTTTACTTCCTCGCCAAGTATAAAGTATTGAGATTGGACGACTCGAGCGATTGCAGAATCGATCTCTTCTTTTATTGATTGATATTGACGCTTTAAATCAAGTAAAGGTACCCTCATCTACGCTTTCACAATCTTATCGCTTTTTATCTCTGAGTAGACATTCCTCGTATCAATGATCAAGGCTGAATTCTCNAGGATCATCTTATAATCGATATTAGAGTGAGCAGTTGTAATGATTATCGCATCCTGCTTGGACAGAAATTCTTCTGTTAAAACCACTGATTNCGCTACAAGGTCTGTTTGTCTAAAACCTGATATTTTTGGAATATACGGGTCGTAGTAGGACACATTTGCTCCGCGCTTTATTAGCATCTCCATTATCCTAATACCAGGAGATTCTCTTGTATCGTCTATATCTTTCTTATAGGTAACGCCAATCACTAAAACATTTGAACCAGAGAGAGATTTTTTTTGCTCATTCAAGGCAGATATTGTTTTATCAACCACATATTCTGGTATCGATGTGTTTATCTCACCGGCAAGTTCTATGAATCTCGTATTTATACCAAATTCCTTAGCCTTCCAGGAAAGATAAAATGGATCTATTGGGATACAATGTCCACCAAGACCGGGTCCCGGAAAGAACGGAGAATAGCCAAAAGGTTTCGTCTTGGCCGCTTCTATTACTTCCCAGATGTTTATTCCCATTTTATCAAAGATAATTTTTAATTCGTTTACAAGGGCGATATTCACTGAACGATATGTATTTTCAAGTAACTTCGTTGCCTCTGCTACTTCTGAAGAAGATACTTCAATAACTTTATCAAAAATAGTGGCATATAATTCAACAGCTCTACTTGTAGACTCTTTGGTTACTCCCCCTACAACCTTCGGGATATTTCTTGTGTTATACTTTTTATTGCCCGGGTCCTCTCTTTCTGGAGAGAACGCAAGATAAAAATCCTCATCAATCTTCCTTCCACCATTTTTCAATATTGGAAGAATTTCTTCCCTCGTTGTCCCTGGGTAGGTTGTAGACTCAAGAATAACTAATGCACCTTTTTTTAGATTGGTTGAAATTGATCTTGTGGAATTCAGAACGAAAGAAAGATCTGGCATTTTATGCCTGGTAAGGGGTGTTGGAACACAGATAGAAATTGCATCGACTTTTCTCACTCGGGAAAAATCAGAAGTAGCTTCAAAGAGCCCGGTATTTACCATTTTCTTTACTCTCTTTTCCCCGATGTGCTTTATATAGGTTTCTCCCGATGAAAGCATCTTAACCTTCCTACAATCTTTGTCAAAACCTATTGTTCTATATCCAGCACGAACAAACTCCATTGCAAGGGGTAGGCCGACATAACCCAAACCCACAACCCCAAGAATTTCGTAATCCTTCTCTTTCATAATGGTTAATATATAAAAGCTTTCCCTTGAGTCAAGGGTTTCTTTTCCTTATCTTAAAATCAAGGATTATCCGGGCTTTTGATTTAGTTTTTTCTTTAAATAGTATCAAGCGTGTTAGTCACTACTCTTGCCAACTCAACAAGATTGGTCAGCTTTCTGAAATTATCAGGTATACTGATTGTTATTATCATAAAAGCATCGAACCCAACTGATTCTGGAATAGGTGTGAACCTTATATCCTTCCTGTCAAGGAAAAAGATGCCATCTGGCTCCAAAGGAAGTATCTGGGTGATCACTCGGCTTGTCAAGAACCTCCTCTTAAATTCTTCACTTTTTGTCGTAAGTTCATATTTATCTTCAATATCGAGTGTTCTCATCCCTGTTGCTCGAATTTTGGCTCTTGGGAAGAAGAGGTTCGTTTTCTTCTGAAGGCTAAAATCTTTGTCCAATCTGGGATTTTTCACACCGATTAATAAAGCTAAGCCCTCTTTCATCCCTCCCCTAACTTGCCACTGGATCATAAAGCTGGGATGATTAGAAATTCGGAGTTTTATAAACCTTTCACCGCCAGATTCTTCTAAATTTACTCCAAGAATTTTTGCATATTCTTCCCATATTTTTATTTTTCTTTGTTCCCTCTTTTTGTCAAGGAACTTCCTCACTCCTATTATTATTAATTGAAGGAGAATCAAGAGCGGAATAATAAAATTCTTTATTTTAGCGAATAAATCTTCTCTCATAAAGAAATTATATATGAATATAACCATTCGGTCAACCCTTCATTTATGAGTTTCTAAAGAAAAGTTTTAGAGAAATAAAACTTGACTTTATCACCTCTATTTTTATACTAATTGTATGAAACTTCCTGAAGAAAAAAATGATTTTCTAAAGCAAAAAGAGGATAGCAATCTGTGATTCTACTAACTTTTTCTCTCTTTCCTCCACTCCTGACTGCTACGGAATTCAGCTTTGGAAATATAAGGCTTCCAAAAGAACCATCGTTCTCAGTTACCTATCAAGACCTATTCTCTCTCTCAGAACTTCAATCAGTAAAGGTCTCCTGGAATGAGAAGAGTTACGGTTTTGGAATATCACATTTTGGAACCTCTCTTTACAGAGAGATGTCTTTTAGCGGAAGTTATAGATTAGAGATTGATAATGCATTTCTTATGATAGAACCCTCGCTATTGTTCCTCACTCAGAAAGATGAAGATAACCTCGGCTTTGATGCAGATTTTATGATGGGTCTTTCTCTTAAAGACTACGGAATCTATCTCAATGCCTTCCATCCTTTTTCCTGGATAAGAAATAATACAATTCCAATAGTAACGGAACTATGTGGAGTTTTTAGTAACGAATGGAACAAAGTTGGTTTTAAACTCAACTTTACAGAAGGTTGGGGAATAAGCTTGGGTTTTGGATATTGTTTAAAATTCCCTAATTTTACAACTACTCTTGGGTTGTTAACCAATCCTTTAATCCCGAGTTGCGGGGTTTCAATGGATCTCCGGAAGATTCGATTTTCGGCAGGATTCCAGAATCATCCGGACCTCGGTCTATCTGAGACCGTTACCGTCCAATACAGGAGATAAATATTAAAAGGAGGTATAGTGGAAAAAACAGTGGAAGAGAAAAGAGTTTATACAGGGAACCTGATAAGTGTGAATGCAGATAGAGTTTCTCTGCCAACAGGTAAAAAGACCTTTAGAGAATATGTCTCTCATCCCGGGGCTGTAGCGGCTATTCCCTTCCTCACACAGGAGAGAATAATCCTTGTTAGACAATATCGTTACGCAGTCAAAAAAGATTTGCTTGAGATACCTGCAGGAAAAATAGAGGAGGGAGAAAGCCCAGAGGAAACCATAACTCGTGAATTACAGGAGGAGATCCATTATATTCCAGAGAAACTTGAAAAAATTGGATGGTTTTATCCTTCTCCTGGTTATACAAATGAGAAGATCTGCTTATTCAAGGCATTCAACCTGAAACCGAAAAGCCTCCAAACCGAAGAAAAAATAGAGGTTGTTCAGATGGAATTCAAAGAAGTTCTCAATTCGATAAGGAGGGGTGAAATTAGAGATGGCAAAACTATTATTGCTCTTCTGTCTTGCATCCATTGAACCTTTCGAAATAGATCAAGAGATAACAACAACCCCGGAACTCCTTGAAAGGCTCAAGAGGTTGGAAGAAAACCCCCTCAATATAAATACAGCGACAAAGGATGAGTTGCTCCTCATTCCATATATAAATAATCACCTTGCAGAGAGGGTTATTAACTACAGGGAGAAAAAACCTTTTAGTAAACTGAGCGAATTACTCCTTCTTCCTGGGATAAACCCGTTTCTTTTTGATAGAATAAAATCCTTTATTACTGTGAAGGAAAAAAGAAGGAAAATCTTAATGCCAAAAACCATCAAACTATTATCAAGGTTTGAAAGAAATATAGCCTACTCCCAGAATAAGTTATACAACAGGATTAAGATCCCCTACCGAAATCTCTATATAAGTAGTCTTGTTGAAAAAGATTATGATGAAGATGATTATTTTAACTACTATGCAGGTTCTATTTATTATCCTGGAAAATTCGTTATTGGAGACTATGACCTTGATATTGGTATGGGTCTTCTCTTTGGGAAACCTGATTTTTTCTATGCAGGCTCAGGCATAATTTCTGGAGAAAAAGGATTTAGCCCGCATCTTTCCACCTATGAAGAAAACTACCTGAGAGGAATTGCTGGAGAATGGCAAAGACTTCTGCTCTTTGGTTCCATTATAGAAATGAGTGATTGGGGAAAGGAAAAACTATTTGGAGCAAGTTATAAGGCCTCTATAGGAAGGTTTACAGGAGGAATTAGTGATTTAAAAGAAAAAGATAGAATCGGCCTTGGCTCTTTCTACTTAGATCATGAATTAGCCGGGAATCTTTTGCGTTTTGAAATTGCATCTGGTGGAAGTAATTTTCAAGGATTAAAAGATAACCTCTCATATTCTGTTGGCATTGACAATGGGAGAGGTCTCCAGACTTTATATGCCAATATAAAAGACTCCCTACCAACATTGAGGAATTCACCATTTGGAAAAAATGAAGAGCTTTTATACCTGAATTTTGAAAAAAAGTTGATACCTGCTCTCTCCGGAGCAATCTATACAGAACTAATCCGTGAAAATTCACTCCTATCAGATTTTCAAAGGAAAATGGGAATTCAATTGGACTGGAGGCCCTTAAAGGGTCTCTCGTTTTACTCGCGATTTAGAACAGCAGAGGGAAGAGATAACGTCCGCTTAGATATAACCTACAGAACTAATGATTTATCCACAAGGACGCGTTTTGAAACGGTAAATACCGATAATGGTTCAGGATTTCTTACTTACACGAGCTTCAGGTATTCTGCAAACTACATCCTTGAGGTTCGATTTATCCTCTATGAAACGAATGGATGGGAATCCAGAATCTATGAATATGAAAATGGATTGCCCGGGACTTTCACAATAAAACAACTTAATGGTTCTGGAAGGAGGATATATCTTATTATAGGTGAAAAGATTTTCCCTTTAAAGGGTTATCTAAAGTGGAGTTTTGATTTTAAAGATGGCATTTCCCAGAAATTGGGATTAGCAGTTGCTATATGAAATACTTTGATGTAGCCGTTCCTATCGACAAATTCAGTAATTTCACTTATTTGGCAGAGGAAGAAATGGGAGTAAAAAGTGGAAGTGTTGTTAAAGTCCCCTTTAGAAGGAAAGTTCTAACTGGAGTGGTAATAAGGGAAGGAAAACCTTATAAGGGAGCAAAAAAAATCCAGGAGAAGATCCTGGATCTCCCGGAAGATCTCTTCAAACTCGCAATCTGGGTATCCAGTTATTATCTCTGCCCTCAAGGGTTAGTATTTTCCTTCTGCTTTCCACCATTCATGAAGAGAATCAATAAGGTTCAAGAATATCCCAAAAAGAAAAGTTCCATAAAACTCAACGCCTCTCAAGGGAAAGCATACAAACAAATAATAGAAGCCGCCAAGGAGGAGAGATTCAAAACATTCTTTCTTTTTGGGGTTACTGGAAGTGGAAAGACAGAGGTTTACCTCAGGGTTATGGAAAATATTCTGAAAAAGGGAAGAAGTGTCCTTTACCTTACCCCTGAGGTTTCAATGATTCCACAAGTCCTTGAAAGAGTTAGAGATAGATTCGGGAGTGGTGAAGCATACCATTACAAACTATCAAAGGGGATGAAATATTCTTACTGGATTAATGCACTCAATGGAGATTTAAAGATTGGAGTAGGTTCAAGGATGAGTGTCTTTAGCCCTTTCAGGGATCTTGGTCTGATTATCGTAGACGAAGAGCACTCTGAATCATACAGGCAGGAAGAGCCTAAACCAAGGTTTTCTGCAAGAGAAGTAGCAATTATGCGAGGTTTAATTGGAAAATTCCCTGTAATACTTGGCAGTGCTACACCCTCTGTTGAATCCTTCTATAACGCCAAATCCGGAAAATACAAGCTCCTTGAACTGCCAGAAAGAGTAAAGGGATGGAAGTTACCCGAAGTCGAAGTTATAAATCCAGAAGGAAAGTTATTTTCCAAAGAAATGGATCTTGCAATAGGAGAAACATTGAAGAGCAAGAAAATGTCAAGAGTAATACTCTTTCTCAACAGGCGAGGCTACGCCCCCTATTGTAAGTGCTATAATTGTGGATGGACTGCAAAATGTCCAAATTGTGATATTTCCCTGACTCTTCATAAAGCAACGGATAGCCTAATATGCCATCACTGTGGGTACACTAAAGAGAGACTGGTAAACTGTCCTGAATGCGGGAAGAAAATTGTCTATCTTGGCTGGGGAACGGAAAGAATTGAGGAAGAAATCGAAACAAAATATAAGGATTACAATATCCAGCGAATGGATACCGATGCAATCTCCAGAAGGCATGACCATGAGAAGATATATAATGGGTTAAAGAAGGGTAGGATTCAAATCCTGCTTGGCACTCAAATGGTAACAAAAGGGCTCGACTTGCCTGATATAGGTCTTGTAGGTGTTCTCTCTGCAGATACCGCGCTTAACCTGCCTGATTTTCGTGCAACAGAGCGCACATTTCATCTTTTATCCCAGGTGGCTGGTAGGGCAGGAAGAGGTGGTAAAGGAAAAGTTATAATCCAGAGTGCCTCTCCAAATCATTACGCAATTAGAAATGCAGCTGAGCACAATTATAGAGGGTTTTATAACGATGAAATAAATTTTAGAAAATCTGCTGGTTATCCACCCTTTCTTAAATTGGCAAGAATTCTTATTAAGTCACGAAAGAAGAAGAAAGCTGAAAGGGTGGGAGAGTTATTAAAGGAAAAATTAGAAAGATTTAGAAATAGAGAAAAATTTATTATTCTTGGACCCGTATCCTGTCCCATTGGAAAGATAGAAAAGAGATATCGATACCATATCCTCTTGAAAGCCAAAAGTGGATATGCTCTTCAAAGAATATTAAAGAAGCTGTATAATATCAGGGTCCTTGAGGTTGAAATATCCTTTGAAATCAATCCTGTAAACATGCTTTAATCGAAAAACTTTATTGAATAAATAATCTTCTCTATGAATTGATTTTCAGGATAAAAAATGAACTTCTTGACAAAAGCAAAAAGGGGTCTATTATAAATATATGATATTAAATCTTCTCCTTAGTTTTGGTTTATTTATGGGTTCTTCAATCCCTCAAGGAGCTTCTGCAGCCGATACACCTTCTGGTTTTTCTATTGAATTCAATGGGAAATACAAAGTTGACTATAGCATCATGACTTCTTACTTCAAAAAGGGAAACTATGAAATGTATCAATATGGTATCGGAATAGGGAAAGAAATCATTCTCTGGAATCATCTCTCGATTTTTCCCGAATTGGGTCTTATGAGAGGTGAAAGATCAAGGAACAAAGCATCAGAAAGTGGAATCTTTCCCATATTCTGGACCCATTTTTTATATTTATTTCCTTCCCGGAATCCAAGATTCCAGATAGGTTTTTCCCTAAAGGAGATCTTTGATGAAGAAATCGGCACTGATTTTCTCGATATTGGTATTGGTTTCAGGCTGTAATAATCCTTTCTCCATCAGAATGAGCGCTGATTATTTCCCTCTTAAAGTGGGGAATAAATGGATATATAAGGTAAAAGGAGAAATCGACTATAAAGCAGAAATGGAAGTTTTCTCAAAGGACACACTATACAATGTAACCATCCAGGGAGAAAATTTATTTTTCGAAAGAAAACTTGGAGAGATAAATATAGTAAAAGAATTAAAGACTACCTACGAGGGAGAAAAGGTGATTTTTGGGAAAATTTATGAACCTTATCTTATCCTCCCTCTTATCGAAGGAGAAAAATGGGAAAAAAAGTTTACCCTTTCTACAGTTATAAAGGGAGATACGATTTATAAGAATATCTTCATTTCAGTTGCCCCAGCTGAAATTACTTCCATTAAAGTGCCTTCTGGAAAATATGACAATGTTTATCTTATTAAGAGAACCCGAATTGAAGATAGAGATACCCTGAAAGTAAATGAATGGTTCGCACCTGATGTTGGACTTATAAAGAGAGAAATACCATCTAATTCTACTAAATGGGAACTTGAGGCCTTTATATCCAACGAGGAGTAATGGAAAAGGCGATAAAAGAATTTACTTACTATCTCCAAGCAGAAAGAGAACTTTCATCAAATACAGTGGAAGCCTATAAAAGAGATATTCTTTCATTCTTAAAGAAAACAGGTAAAGAGATAGGAAACATCATTCAAGATGACATATTAAGCTACATCGATGAACTTCAAGAATCAAATTATTCTACTTCATCCATCGCAAGAAAATTATCTTCTCTAAGGATGTTTTTTAGATTCTTAACAGGTGAAGGATTAATCGAAAAATTCCCTCTAAGCAATGTGGAATCTATTCGAAGTAAAAGAAAACTCCCAAATGTTCTCTCTGCCGATGAGGCAAGTCAATTGATTGAAAGTGTGAATGGAAAATCCTCCTACTCTCAAAGGGATAGAGCAATCCTTGAACTTTTGTATGGGTGTGGGCTACGGGTATCTGAACTCTTAAACCTCCGTAAAGAGGACCTCTTCCTGAAGGAAGACTTTCTTAGGGTTAGGGGCAAAGGAGGTAAAGAACGAATTGTCCCTCTGGGATCTAAAGCGAAGGATGCGATAATGAAATACATCGCACTATCGAGATCAAAACTGGATAAAAAAAACTCTTCTTTTCTATTCCTTACCCGAAGAGGAAACAAATTATCCAGAATGGGTTTATGGAAACGCTTCCACCAATATATCTTAAGTTTGAGATTCAGAAAAAAGATTACTCCTCACACTCTAAGGCACTCATTTGCAACTCATCTCTTGGAAGGAGGAGCATCTCTGCGAACAGTTCAAATTCTCCTGGGACATTCCGATATTTCTACCACCCAGATATACACCCATATTGACAGAACCTATCTGCGGGATATAATATCATCTTACCACCCACGGGGTTAATTATGCTAATTTTTATTGTCCTATCACTTGTTAATCCAGGAATTGTAAGGGTTCGATATTCTGGAGGTGACTGGTACAACGACCCTGATATAATTTCAAATCTCGCAAAAGAAATAAATAAAAGAACCAAGCTCAAAGTTCCTGAACAGGAAAAAATTTTATCACTTGATGACCCGGAAATATACTTTTATCCCTTCCTTTTTATCACAGGACACGGAAAGATCAAATTATCGAAAGAAGAGCAAGAAAACCTTAGAAAATACCTCTGGAACGGTGGATTCGTATATGCCGATGATGACTATGGGATGGATGAACATTTTAGAAGGGAAGTCAAGGAAATATTCCCTAAACACAAACTCCTACTCTTACCCGCCAATCACGAGATATACAGCATCTTCTATAAACTCCCAGAGGGTTTGCCTAAGATCCATGAACATTATAAAGGTTCCCCGGAAGGTTATGGATTGTTTTTAGATGAAAGACTTTCCCTTTTCTATACTTACAACAGTAACATCTCTGATGGTTGGGCTTCTCCATCCGTTCACAATGATCCACAGTATCTTCGGGAAAAGGCATTTCAGATGGGAGTAAATATGTACATATACGCTCTAACGCACTAATGAATAAAGCAATCTATGACCAAATCCGGGGTTTCTTCCCGGTAGAGAAAGAGAGAAAAATCGTTGAGAAATTAATCCATAAATGGAAAAAAGACAAAACGCACATACATATATCTTATAAAGATCCACCCAAAAATCCCACTTATCCGTTATATACTTCAATGGGGGTAATTGCTGGAGACTGGCCTGGTTTCTCCGAAGCAGTTCTGGCGCCTGTTCACGAAAAGGGTTGGAATCTATCATACATCTCAGGGGTTTCACTGGAAATGGAAGGAACTCAGTTGGGAATTATAATATTTTTGATAAAGCTCCAAAATGAGGAAGGCTTAAAGAAGTTCATCCAAGATAAAAATGAGATAATGAGGAATATCAGAAGCATCTCCATCGGCAGCCTTGCTAAAAGGCTACTTCTAAGAGTAGAATCAAAACGACTTGAAGTTTATTCAAAGGTGGTGGACATAATTGAGAAGAAAGCTAATAAAGAAGACCTGAAATATCTTCTGGGACCAGAAGGAGAAGCATTCAAATTTTTTGCTTCTCGAACAAAAGCATACATAACGGAACGCTCCTCTGTGGATCTCGCTATGGAGATCATAAATAACTATAAGATTCAGAAAGATGTTCTGAAAAGTAAGGGAGAAATTCAGATCTATATAAAAAATTTAAAAACTTCCAGAGAACATCTAACCGGCATAACTGTGGGTGTCTTTGAACGAGATATGCTCCTTAAAGAAATTTTAGACGCATTATCTTTTGTCCTACCCGACACGAAAATCGTATATAATAAGGAATTTACTACTCCAGATGGTGTGCTAATCGCCCGAATAGAGATGTGCGATGAAGAAGGGAATCCATATCTTCCCTCCTATCATAAGAGGATAAAAAAAGTTTTAAAAAGATTGTACACAAAAGGTCGGGCAGAGAGCGGAAGAGTCTTAGAAACCCAAAGGGGTTTCGAGCATTATATGAGAGCTATAATACCTCTTCTCCTAAAAGAGTTTAATAAAAGTAAATTCCCACAGGTTTTCTTTTCAATTACTGAATCAACAGAATTTTCTCTCGAGTTTAAGATAATCATAGTCACAAAGAAAAAAGACCCTGAGAAAAAAATTCGAAAACTACTTGAGAAATTCGACCGCATTGATGGCTTAACCCTACTTTCAACTCTTCAACCAAAGGTTTACGGTGATTCAATCGTTCTTGTCTTTGATGTCAGGGGAGACCTTGATAAATTTAAGAGTCAATCGGATCTTTATGATGAGGCAAAAAAAGTCATTAAAAAAGTGGTGGGAGAAATACGTGACTTTGATGAAGGTATGAGAAAAATAGATACAATAAAGTTACAATCGGTCCTAAAGAATCTTCCAGATATTCCCGAGATGAAAATAAAAAGAATATACTATTCCTTAGAGGATTTCTGGAGAATGAACGCTTCTACCTCTGATATAACTAAAATCATTGAATTCATCCAAAATTTACTTAAAAAATATAAAAAGGGCAAAATGATAAAAGACCTTATAGAACTAAGGGATGGAACTGGCATTGTAATTATCTCATCCAAAGACAAATCCGTTGCAGGAAGATTGCTTGAAGTAAGCAGTGAGTGTAATATCACTCTCTCAAAAATAGAGTTACCAACAATCAACATCCTGTTCGCATTATTATCCCATAATGGCAAACCTCTGGATAAAGACAAAGTTTCTAAAATCTTATCAAAGATAACTTCTTAAATTGTTCTTAACTTTCCTCTTCCTTTCTGGGTTCCTTTCTGTTCTTACGCAAAATATACTGATAAGAGAAATTTATATGGTATTCTTTGGAAATGAACTAACCTATGGTTTGGTCGTATCAGCATGGCTTTTTGGGGTAGGTCTTGGAGCGTTTTTAGGAAGAAAAATAAATGAAGATAGATTCTATCTCTCTTTCCTTGCTCTTGCAATTATTCTTCCAATTTCAATATTCTTGATTAGATTCTTACCCAGCATTTTAGGCTACAATCCTGGAGAAATAGTCGGCCTGCCCCTTCTCTTTTTTGAAACTTTTATCCTGCTTTTGCCCGTTTATCTAACCTTCGGGATCATCTTTGCCCTTGGCCTGAAGAAGTTCTCTTACCAGAGTGAAAGAGGTATAATGGGGATAACGAGGCCGTATATCGTGGATTCTATCGGAGACCTTTTGGGGGGGATTGCCTTTTCCTATCTATTTGTAACGTTTTTTTCTCCCATAAGGAATCTTTTTCTCATAAGCACCTTCTCCCTAATCCCTGTTGTAATCTTAAAAGGAAAGAGATTCATCCCTCTTGTTGTTTTCTTCCTCCTCCTTTTTTTCCTCCCAATTCCAGGGAGGTTAATGAAGATTGGATATACGAAACTCTACAAAGGTTTCAATATTCAGGAATCTCGAGAAACAAGATATGGAAGGTATATGGAAATCGAAAGAAGTGAGAAATACTCTCTTCTCTTCAATGGTGTTCTAACTGCAACTTTTCCCGAGAAAGCTGTATCCGAAAAAATACATATCCCATTCCTTCTATCTCTGGAAAAGGAGGTAAATATACTTTATCTCGGCTTCCCAGATCCTGGAGTGATAAAGGAACTCTTATGCTATCAAAGTTGCACAGTCGTTAACCCTGATCCTTTTGCAAAACAATTCTTAAAAGAAAATTTAGATAAAAAATTGTTTAAAAAAGTAAACTTCGTTAGATCTGACCCAAGAATGTTTGCAAGAAGAAGCGATAAGAAATTTGATGCGATATTTCTGGAAGTTGGTGATCCACTATCCCTCTCGAGCAATCGATTCTATTCCCTTGAATTTGCGAGGATTCTTTCCAGAATACTTAGTAAGGAAGGTTTCCTTTCCTTTTCAATCTACTCTGGAGAAGATTATCTGAATAAGACTGTTCTCGACTACAATTCACTTCTCTATTGGACTTTTAAAGAAGAATTTAAAAATTATCTCATTATTCCTGGATATCATCTCAGGTTTGTCTTCTCCCATGAGCCCTTCAAATTTGATGAAAGGAGAATCAAAGAAGAATTGGATTCTTTAAACCTTCAATATCTCGACATCTATACCATTAAATCTTATCTGCCGGAATACAGGATCCAGAAGATAAAAGAACAAATAAACACTAATTTTGTGGGATTTAATTTAGACACCACACCGAAGGCATTCCTTCTTGCTCTTTCTATCTGGTTAGAAAAACACAGTAATCTTTCTGGTTTTCTTANGACTACAACGAAACTGCCAGGCTATATCCTNTTGGTCTTCCTTCTTCTTCCCCTCATTTTCAGAAAGACAGGTTTTAAGGTAGGTCTTATAGGCGCTATGGGTATGGGAGTTGGATGTGAATGCATACTGAGTCTGCAGATCATCTATGGTAATGTGTATCATCTTGTTGGTCTCATAACAGGACTCTTTATGTTTGGAGTAGGATGCGGGACATTCCTTATAGAGAAATTAACTCCCCAGAGGAAATTAAAACTACCCTTTTTGTTCCTCGGGGGGCTTTTCTTTATTCTCTTTCTTGTAATCCAAATAAGAAGCCCGAGTCTGTGGACACTAATTCTAATTCCATCCCTTAATTTTATAGGCGGAATAGTTGTTGGTTGGACCTATCCTATCGCTTCATTAATAATTAAAGGAGAGCGGGAGGTAGAGAACGCTGCCCCTGCTGTTTATGCCTACGATCTCGTTGGTGGTGGGATTGGGGCTCTACTTTTCTCCCTTTTCTTTATCCCTGTTTTTGGAATCATCCCTACAACTCTTCTTTTCTTTGGATTAAGCATGATTGGATACCTTTCTCAGTAATTTAAAACTAAAAGCAGGACCATCTATTAATATCCAAGGGTTGACAAATTCAAATTATGTATTATAATAATAATACAATATAAAAAGGAGGGATTATGTTTTTATTATTATTGTTTTCTTTAGTTGGGCCATTTTTAACTATTGATATCTCAGGTAGAGAAAATGAAAAAGTAACTCTTAATGTTCCAAAGGATCTTGCAGAAGTGGCTCTTGAGTACGCAAGGGAGAAGGAAAGTGGCAATTTCGAGGTTAATGATAAAGAGATTTCTCCAGACAGTCTCTTGGAGGCGCTTAAGAAAGCAACGATAAGCAACAAGCCCATCCTTGAGGTAAGGAATAATCAAGATACTGTCATATTCTGGATTAGAGATGAAAAAAGTATTATCAAGAATTCTAAAAAGCCTGAAAGGTTAACCTTAGATATAAAGGATGAGAACAGTTCCATACATATAAGACTCCCTTTCTGGCTTGCCAAGATGATTCCCTCTTTAGTTATAGCAAAAGGCGAGGATGAAGAAGAAGTAAATAATGCTAAGAAACTAATTACAAAGGTCCTCAACAAAGTAGAGGAATTGGAAGGTGGTTTTACCTTACTCGAGGTTCAAGATGGGAATGAAACAGTAAAGATCTCATTCGAGTAGGGTGTTAGAGGCACCCATATAACTAAATTAGAACCAAAAGATTAAAGAGAAAATTTAAGAAAGGAATTACTTGCTTTAAATAGAATTTAGGATTAATATATAATTATGGAAAAAATAGTTAGAAAGGCTTTTTCAATTAAAGATTACATAATTAAAATCCGAAGAGAACTTCATTCCCATCCTGAACCATCGTTTGAAGAAAAATGGACACATCAATTTATCGAAAGAGAACTGAAAAGTCTTGGATTAGAACCAAAGACATTGAATAAAACCGGAATTATAGCTGATATAGGAAAAGGGGATGAGAGAGTTGGTTTGAGGGCTGATATGGATGCCTTACCAATCAAGGAAGAAAATAATCTTCCGTATAAATCACAAAACAATGGTTTTATGCATGCCTGTGGACACGATACCCATATGGCAATGCTACTTGGTGCAGCAAAATTACTCATCAATTATCCTCTATCTCGCCCGGTCCGTTTGATCTTCCAACCTTCCGAAGAAAAGACTCCTGGAGGAGCAAAAGGGATGATTAGAGAAGGAGCTCTTGAAGGAGTTTCTGAAATTTACGGGCTCCACATAGATCCTGAAATGAATCTGGGTAGTATAAAACTGAAACCCGGAGTAATGATGGCAGCAGGCGATGAGATGGATATAATCATTAAAGGGGTTGGTGGACACGCTTCAGAGCCAAGTAAAACTATAGACCCAATATATGCATCTTCTCTATTTATAAATGAAATCGAAGGCCTTATTGGAAGAAAGTCAAATTCAAAGCACCCTATCGTCATCTCCATCTGCTCAGTTCATGGAGGTTCAACTTACAATATAATCCCTTCCGAAGTGAAATTGAAAGGAACGGTGAGAACTATAGAAAAAGAAACCTGGAGAAAAGTTCCTGACTTGATCAAAAATGTCCTGAAAGCTCTAAGTATTTCTTATGGAATCAATTTCGAACTCTCATATAAACGAGGTTATCCCATAGTGAAAAATGATCTTGAAAAAACGGAAAAATTCATTTCCATTGCGAGAAATATTTTCAAAAGAGTTAATATTATGAAAAATCCCCTTATGGGTTCAGAAGATTTCTCATACTATCTTGAGGAAATACCTGGAACATTTGCTTTTATAGGAGGGGGAAATAAAGAAAAAGGAATTACTTCAATACTGCACTCTCCTGAATTTCTTATTGATGAAGATTCTCTCCCTTTTGGTTCTGCCCTATTTTATTTACTTGTAAGTGGAAAAATTAATAACTGAAGAAGAGATCAAGAAAAGAGTAAAAGAATTGGGAACAGAGATAACAAATGACTACAGTGGAACCGTCCCTGTATTTATTGGTGTTCTTAAGGGTGTGTTGTGTTTTTTACCAGATCTTCTCAGAAATGTCTCTTTGACAGTTGAAATGGATCTTGTCAACGTCTCTTTTTACCATGGAAAGAAAAAGCCTGGAATGCCTTTCTTAGAAAGAGAGATTGCAATGGATATAAAAAACCGCCACGTCATCCTTGTTGATGATATTCTCGATACAGGAAATACCCTTCGTTTCTTAACTCAACGTATTAAAAAGAAAAAACCAGCTGATCTTTCAATCTGTATCCTTCTTAAAAAAGAAAAACAGAGGGAAATTGAGATTCATGCTGACTATATAGGTTTTTCAATTCCTGATAAATTCGTTGTAGGGTATGGTTTAGATTATCAAGAAAGATTTAGAAATCTCCCCTTTATAGGGATTATGGATTAGTGTCTAAAATGTCTCACCCCTGTAAATAGAAGAGACATTCTATTCTCATTGGCTGCTGTAATCACTTCTTTATCTCTTATTGAGCCTCCTGGTTCCACAACAGCCGTAACCCCTGCCTTCTTTGCTTCATCAATAGAATCTCTAAAAGGAAAGAAACCATCCGATGCAAGAACTGTATCAACAGTTGAATGTCCGAGTAGTTTAGCCTTCTTCACAGCCAGTTTTACAGAATCCACTCGGGAGGGTTGACCTGTGCCTATCCCAATTGTTCTATCTCCCTTCCCAAGGACTATCCCGTTAGATTTCACCCATTTTGCAACCTTCCAGGTAAAATCGAGACCTTTTAACTCTTCCTGAGTTGGTTCTCTATCACTTACAACTTTCCATTCGTCAACTTCGCTAACTTTGCAATCAGTTTCCTGAAGCAGAACTCCCCCCTTAATTGGATAACAACGTAAGAAAGGAGAAGGTGAAAAGATCGTTTGATCAACTTTTAAGATCCGTAGGTTCTTCTTCTCTTCCAGCTTCTTCAACGCTTCCTTTTTGTAGGAAGGTGCAATTATTACCTCAAAGAAGGAACTTGTTATATTCTCTGCGGTTTTTAAATCAATCCCTCTATTTGCTACAATGATTCCTCCAAACGAAGAGACAGGATCTGTCTTGTACGCTTTATCGAATGCTTCAAGGATATTATTTCCTATTCCAACGCCACAAGGGGCTGCATGTTTAACAATCGATACAGCTGGCTTTGCAAATTCTGACACAACACCAATTGCCGCATCAGCATCCATCCAGTTATTATAAGACATCAATTTGCCAGATAATATGTCAGCATCAACAAGACTTATCCCACCTTCTACCCCCCGGTAGAGCGCACTCTTTTGATGTGGATTCTCTCCATAGCGAAGATCCATCACCTTTCTTAGATTAACTGAAAAAGTATCTGGAAATAATTCTTTTTCTTCATGGGAAGATTTGAAAAAATAATCTGCAATCTCTTTATTATAATGGTAAAGAAGTTGAAAAACCTTCTGAGATTGTTTTTTTCTGTAAGAAAGAGACACCTTTCCTTTATTTGACCTCATTTCTTGAAGGAATCCTCCATAATCAGAGGAAGACATCAAAACTACGCAGAACTTATAATTCTTAGCCCCTGCCCTGAGGAGTGAAGCACCTCCTATATCTATCAATTCGATGAGTTCTTCTTCCTCCAGGAACTTCCTCTTACCATACTCGAAAGGATAAAGATTTACTACCACAAGGTCAATTGGATCAAGGCCAAAACTATTTAACTGAGTTAGATGTTCTTCTTTTCTTCTATCTGCAAGAATTGCAGCAAAGATCTCAGGCTGTAGAGTCTTGACCCTTCCACCAAGTAATTCAGGACTCCCTGCAACTTCTTCAACTTTTCGAACTTTTATTCCATTTTCAGAGAGCTTTAAAGCCGTGCCAGAAGTTGCTATGATATTTACACCAAATTTGGATAATTCTTTTGCAAAATTGATGATTCCCTCTTTATTGTAAACAGAAATGAGGGCATTTTTTATTGGAAGTTTCATCTTTCAAGAATCTTTTTTATTCTTTCCAATCTTTCGATTAGGTCAATATCGGATGTTTTCTTCATAAGTCGTTTCTTTGCTCCCTTGATGGAGAATTTCATCTCGTGCAGGAAATACTTAATTCTTCTCAGCAGCTCTATATCCGATTCGGAGTAAAGTCTCCTCCCTCCATCAGACCTTCTTGGAGAAAGTTCCTCAAACTCACTTTCCCAGTATCGCAGGGTTGATTGTCTCTCGCCCAGAAGCTCTGCTACTTCACCAATTGTGTAATAAATCTTTTTCATCTTTTCTCCCTTTTTAGATCTCGTTGCATCAAATCCCCAATTGAAGTTCTGGGGTTTTTATTTTCGAATAGTACGCTGAAAACTTCTCTGGCTATTGGCATCTCTATATTGTATTTATCTGAAAGCTTACAGGTAGACTTTGTAGTCCGAACGCCTTCAGCGACTTCAACCATATCGTCGAGAATTTCATTTAGACCCTCCCCCCTACCCAAACGTTCCCCAACTGTTCTATTTCTGGAATAGGTAGAAAAAGAAGTAACTATAAGATCCCCAAATCCTGAAAGCCCTGCGAATGTCTCACTCTCACCTTCCATCTTTATTCCAAGCCTTTTGAGTTCTGCCATCGATCTGGTAATAAGTGCAGATTTCGCATTCATACCGAGTTCCATTCCATCACATATACCTGAAGCAATTGCGTAGACATTCTTTAATGAACCCCCAAGTTCCACTCCAACAATATCAGATGAAGTATAAACCCTCATTTTTTCTCCTGAGAGTATCTTCTGAACTATCTCCGCTCTTTTAATATCCCTTGATGCTGCAACGAGAGAGGTGGGAATTCCTTTAGCAACTTCCCTTGCAATTGAGGGTCCAGAGACAACCACGACCTTGTTCTTCGCCTGGGGTATTTTCTCCTCAAGAACCTGAGACATCCTCTGTAAGGTATCAGGATCAATGCCTTTGATAAAACTGCATATGATTTCATCATTTATATATTCGCTAAAAAGGGACAAAACATTCTTTAAGGCATGACTTGGCAGAACAAAGAATATAGAGGTAGAATTCTTAACTAATTCTTCTGGCTCATTAGTAATAACAATATCTTCAGAAATTCGGTAGCCAGGAAGAAATTCTTTATTCTCTCTCTCCAGGCGTAATCTCTCGGTTCTCTCACGGAAATATTCATATAGGATAACTTTTATACTCTTGCGATTAAGATAGAGAGCAAGAGTAGTCCCCCAATTGCCAGCCCCTACTATTCCAATACTTAAATTATCCATAAGTCAATTGAAAATTTAATTATAAATCACAATAAATCAAGGGGTTCTTGCTACTCTGTAATTATTCTTTGATGGGAGTGACGTATGTTTATACATTAAGGTGAATAAAAACCTTGACAGTATTACTTTTTCTTATAGAATTCAAATAAATGTCAGAAAATGAAGTCTTACTGGAAATAGAGAATCTATCTGTAAAAGTGGAGAATAAAAAACTTCTCCAGGATATAGATTTAATTATAAGAAAGGGGGAAGTCCATATTATTTTTGGCCCCAATGGTTCTGGAAAATCCACTCTTGTTAATACAATTATGGGGCTTCCAGATTATGAGGTAACTTCAGGAGATATAAAATTCAAAGGAAAATCGATCCTAAATATGAATTTAACAAAAAGAGCCAGATTAGGAATTGGGCTAGCCTATCAGCTCCCTCCAATTGTTGAAGGAGTCCCCCTTGATGCATTTTTAAAATCCATCAAGAAGAATGATAAATCACTTGATGAAATGGCATCTCAAGCTCACCTGAAAGATTATCTCACAAGAGAAGTTAATGTAGGATTCTCAGGAGGGGAAAGAAAAAGGAGTGAACTACTTCAACTCCTTGCTCAATCCCCTCAACTGGTGATGTTTGATGAACCCGACTCAGGGGTTGATCTCGACAATATTAATCTGATTGTAGAAATAATGGGAAAGCTATTACAGAAAGATAAAACAATAAGAAATCGTGAAAATAGCGGAATAATTGTAACGCATTCAGGGGTTATACTTAAACAGTTACATGTTAATGAAGGCTATGTGATGGTTGATGGACGCCTTGTATGCTCGGGGCCTCCACTTGATATTTTCGATCAAATAAAAAGTCATGGATTTGATAAATGTATAAGAGAAGCAAGGAAAAATAAAAAATCCAAATTGACACCAGGGTAAATCTGATTATTATGAAAAATGAAAAAGTAAATGAAAATTTTATGGAATTAAAAGAAGATAAGGAGGAAAAATGGGAAATAAAAATTTAACAATACTCCTAGGTGGATTATTGATAGTTGGACTCGTCGGTTGTGCTACTTCGCAAAAAGTAACGACTCCTGGAGTGGGCGATAGGTTTGAGCCAAATAATTATATCTTTAATCCAACAACTATTGAGGAAAATTCAACCATAAAAGCTACTATCAATCCAGCAGGCGATATAGATTTCTACAAAATTTATAGACCTTTTAGTTCTAATCAAATGCAACAGGTAAGAGTAACCTTGCTAAATCAGGCAAAGAACTTAGAGCTACAACTTATTTTCTACGATCAAAATAGAGAAGAAATCGCAACTGCAGGGGCAAGAGAAAGAGGGACAACCCAGGTTATTGGCCGATTCATCGCTCAGCCTAATGTAAACTACTACATTGCAGTATTTAGCGGTGAGAAAGCTGCCCGAGGGTATATTGATAAAGAAAACTCTCCTGAATTTTATACCTTAAAGGTTGAGATAGGTAAGTAGGAAATTAAAAGAAATTTATTTAAAAATTTCAGGGTGTTGGAAAGTAATTTAGATTTTTTAATCTCCGAGTTCTATCAATCTAAGTTCTTCTCCAATAGATTCAAGGCGATAGAGACTGCCTTCCCAACTTCTGAAGATAAAGATTCTTCGTCTCTTGCCTGACTCATAGTCTTCTTCTAATCTTGTTTCTATAATCTTTTTGACTCTTATTACTCCTGAATCTGTAAAGATATTTCTTGGAATTTCGTTTCTTTTTGTTCCCGAGTAGAATTCAACTCTTAGGATATTCATTTACACAGGTATCAGGGCAATATCCGTTACCCGATCTTCTCCCTTCAGGGAAACCACACGGACACCCCGAGTGTTTCGATGTTGTTTGCTTATATCCTTAGAATTTAATCTTATAATTTTTCCTTCCTTCGTAGTTATTATTATCTCCCGATTTTCTCCTACACCAACCATGCATCTGAGTTCTTTACCCTTTCTGAGTCTCATCCCTCTAACACCTTTACCTCCCCGTCTGATCTCTCTGAATTCAGAGATTGTTACCCTTTTACCATAACCGTCATTTGATATAAATAGGAGATACTTTACTCCATAGTTTTCTACCACGCAGGAGATTATTTCATCATTCTCTTCGAGCTTCATACCTATAACACCACGGGCATTCCTTCTCATTACTCTCAACTCGTCCTCACTAAACCTGATTACCTGCCCATTCTTTGAAGCAAGCAGTATTTTATTGCCCTTCTTTATTTTTTCTGCCGTAATGAGTTCATCTTGATCCTCCAGTTTCTGGGCAATTATCCCACCGGAGCGAGTATTCTCAAAATCTGAAATTTCTATCTTCTTTATTATTCCCTTTTTTGTAACGAGAACTATCTTTTCCCCTGACTTGAATTCTCTTAGGGCTATTACTCCTCTCGGTTCCTCGCCCTTTGTCATATCGAGTAGTTGAGCGAGAAAAGAACCTCTGGAAGTTCTGCTACCTTCAGGGATTTTGTATACATTCAGAGGATAACAATTTCCTTTATTAGTGAAGAGTAACATCATATCATGTGTAGATTCTATAAGTAGGGAAAGAACAAAATCATTATCTCCAGAGGGCATACCTATAACTCCCCTACCTCCACGACCCTGACTCCTGAAGGTATAAAGGGGAATTCGTTTAACCCATCCCTTCTTTGTAACGGTTACTACAACTTCTTCTTCTTTTACAAGATCTTCTTGAGAAAGGTCTTGAGCTTCACCCTGGACTATCGCGGTTCTCCTTCTATCACCAAATTCCTCTTTTACTTTCTTCAATTCCTGAACTACCTCAGCATCCAACCTTATGGCTGATGATAGAATACTTTTTAGTTTTTCTATTAACTCTATTTTCTCCTTATATTCCTGGATTATGTTTTCCTTCTCCAGAGAAGTCAGACGGGCAAGTCTCATATTGAGTATAGCATCTGCCTGCACTTCGCTGAAAGCAAAACTACTGATAAGATTCTTCTTTGCAGTAGATCTATCCTTTGATCCCTTTATTATCTTTATTATTCTGTCTATCTCATCCAGAGCACGCATCAGACCTTCAAGGATATGGGCTCTCTTTTCGGCTTCTCCAAAATCAAATTCACATCTCCTCCGGATGACTTTCCTCCTATGATCAATATATTTCTTAAGTAGTTGTTTTAGATTTAAATTCCTGGGAACTCCCTCAACGATTCCAAGGAGTATTATCCCAAAAGTTTTCCTAAGATCAGTATATTTTAAAAGGCACCTCGTAACTGTTTCTTTATCTGCTGTTCTTTTTAAGGTGATAAGAATCCTTATCCCATCTCGATCAGATTCATCCCTTAAATCTGAAATCCCTTCTATTTTTCCTTTATTTACAGCCTCTGCGATTTGTTCTATTAAAGTTGTTTTATTTAATTGATATGGAATCTCAGTTATTATAATTTTCTCCCTTTCACCTTCTTCACTCTCATAATGGATCTTCGCCTGGACTTTTATCTTCCCTGTACCTGTTTTATAAGCCTTTTTGATCCCTTCGGTTCCAGCTATGATCCCGCTTGTCGGAAAATCAGGTCCCTTGATCCACTTCATCAAATCTTCTACTTCAAGATCGGGATTCTGGATGAAAGCTATTAGACCATCACATACTTCTCCTAAATTGTGGGGTGGTATGTTTGTGGCCATCCCTACTGCTATCCCACTTGAACCATTTACCAGAAGATTCGGAAATGCTGAGGGAAGAACAGTCGGCTCCGAAAGAGAAGCATCAAAATTAGGGACGAAGTCCACAGTACCCTTGTCTATATCATTAAGCAACAATTCAGCAATAGGAGACAACTTTACTTCTGTATATCTATAGGCAGCGGCGTTATCTCCATCAATTGAACCAAAGTTACCCTGCCCTTCAATTAAAGGATAACGGAGGGAGAAATCTTGAGCCATTCTGACCAGTGTATCATAAACAGCCATGTCTCCATGAGGATGATATTTACCAAGAACTTCACCAACGACTGTGGCTGATTTTTTGAAGGAAGATTGGTGGGTGAGTCCAAGTTTGCTCATCGCATAGAGAATTCTTCTATGCACTGGTTTTAAGCCATCCCGCACTTCAGGAAGAGCCCTGCCAACGATTACACTCATAGAGTAATCGAGGTAGGATTTCCCCATTTCATCAACGATGGAACTCTTTTCTATTTTTTCAGCCATTCTTTACCTCTTTTAGTTTTTCCTTAAAAACAGGAATTACATCGAAGAGATCAGCAACTATTCCAATATCTGCCACTTTGAATATTGGAGCTTCTGGGTCTTTATTAACAGCAACGATAAAATCCGAACTCCGCATACCTTCAAGATGCTGGATTGCCCCGCTAATACCAAAAGCCATATAAACAGAGGGACCCACCGTTTTACCGGTCTGCCCCACTTGATGAGAATAGGGAATCCAGCCTTCATCAACAGTCGGTCTTGAGGCCCCAACCGCTCCCCCTGCGATTTCTGCGAGTTCAAAGAGGAGTTTAAAATTCTCGGGTTCCCCAAGCCCCCTTCCTCCGGCAAAGATAATATCGGCATCTTCAACAGAAACTTCAGAAGTTACATCCTCAATCCAGGATTCGAATGTAGTGGAACTTTTAAGTCTTTCCTTTTGAATTTTTTCCTGGATAATTTTTCCCCCACTCTCCGGATCCTTTGGCAAAATTTTAAAGACCTTAGGCCGAACCGTTGCCATCTGCGGTCTAAAATTCTGGGTGAGGATTTTTGCCTTTATAGAACCTCCAAAAGCGGGCCTCGTCTGGATTAAATTTCCTGATTCGTCAATATCAAGACCTGTGCAATCGGCTGTTAGACCGGTATAAATAGCGGCAGCAGTTCTCGATAGCAAAGCTCTTCCTTGAGTTGTAGAAGGGGCAAGGAATATTGATGGTTTATATTTATTTATAATATCAAGAAGGACATTCGTATAAGGTTCGGGCAAGAAATAATACAATGAGTCATCACTCACCACGATAACTTTATCCGCTCCATAGGCTATAAGTTGCCTGGGTTTATCCCCGGGTTCTTTACCTATTAGAAGAGCATAAAGGTCCACTTTAAGTTTGTCTGCAAGTTCTCTTCCCTTTGCGATAAGTTCAAAGGCTGCGCTTTCCAGAACATCTCTTCTCTGTTCAGCCAACACCATGACATCTTTGAATTTTTCTTTCTGTTCAAATTTGCGGGTCTCCTTCTCGATCTCAATAGCATGAGTTGGACAGGATTCAACACATTCACCGCAGAGGGTGCATTTAACCCTGTCAATCACAGCCAGTTTCTGGACTTGCTTTCCCCCTGTTTTAATGTGGACTTTTTCTTTCAGTTCTATAGCTCCATAAGGACAGAAATCAATACATATTCCACATCCTGTACATTTCTCTTCTATTATAGCTATACCCATTAGATGAGCCCCATTTCTTCTTGCTTTTTGATTATCTCATCTATAGCCTTCTCTATTTCTTTAGAAGTAAAGGTCTTTCCTTCTTTTGTTAATTCCGGCGTGAAAATTTCTTCCACTCTTGTAGGAGAACCTTCAAGCCCAATCTTATCAGGGTCAGCTTTAATGTCTTCTGGGCCCCATTTTTGAATCTCTACTTTCTTTGCCTTTAGTTTCCCTTTTAGAGTGGGAAGGCGAGGTTCATTTATTTCCTTAACCACGGTTAATAGAAGGGGTAAGGATGATGAAATAACCTCAAATCCACCTTCAACCAGCCTCTCTGCCTTTATTTTCTTATCCGTGATTTCATTGATTTTTCGAACAAATGTGATCTGGGGAATCCCAAGTTGAGCAGCAATGCCAGGCCCTACCTGGGCTGTATCCCCATCTATAGCCTGTTTTCCACAGAGAATTAGATCAAAATTATGGATCTTTTCACAAGCTCTTGCAAGGGTATAGGAAGTTGCCCAGGTATCTGCACCTGCAAAATCTAGTGATGTTAGAAGAATTCCCCCATCTGCCCCCATAGCAATAGCTTCCTTTAGAGCCTCTTCTGCCTGGAGAGGCCCCATAGAGAGAACAATAACCTCACCCCCTAATTTTTCTTTTATCCTTAAAGCCTCCTCCACTGCATAGAGGTCAAAGGGGTTTACCATAAGCTCTACACCTTCACGGATAACGGTTCCTTTTTCTACATCCATTTTCGCATGCTCAGGATCAGGAACCTGCTTCACGCAGACAATTATCTTAATCAAGGCCTCCCATATCTTTTAAAAACAAGAGCTACATTATGACCACCAAAACCGAAAGAATTGGATATAGCAAATTCTATATCCCTTTTTACTGCTACGTTTGGGGTATAGTTGAGGTCGCATTCAGGATCTGGTGTTTCATAGTTTATTGTTGGTGGAATTATGCCCTCCTTGAGACTAAGAATAGTTGCTATTGCCTCAACCGCAGAGGTTGCTCCAAGGAGATGTCCTGTCATAGATTTTGTTGAAGATATATCAATCTCATAAGCCCTCTTCCCAAACACCTCTTTTATTGCTTTCGTTTCAACCTTATCATTTAGGGGTGTGGATGTCCCATGAGCATTTATATACTGGATTTTCTCTCTTTTAATTTTTGCATCCTCCAGAGCTCTTTGAACTCCAAGAGCTTGAGACCTACCGGTTTCATCGGGAGCTGTGATGTGATATGCATCATCTGAAGCTCCATATCCAATGATTTCACCATAGATGGATGCACCTCTCTTCTCTGCCTCTTCCAATTTTTCTAATACCAATAACCCTGCACCTTCTGACATAATGAATCCATCTCTATCCTTATCAAAAGGTCGAGAAGCCTTCTCGGGTTCATCATTTCGAGTGGATAGAGCGTTCATCGCACAAAAACCTGCCAGGGCAAGGGGACCCAGGGGAGCTTCACTTCCCCCTGCAATCATTATATCCATTTCACCGGAGCGAACTTTCCTGAAAGCTTCGCCTATTGCGTGCCCTGAAGAAGCACAGGCTGAAACAGTTCCAAAGTTTACACCGTGAAACCCAAACTCCATGGCTATTACGCCGGAAGCTGTATTTATTATGAGGCTGGGGATAAAGAAGGGGCTAATCCTTCTTGGTCCATTTTCAAGAAAGTTTTTGCATTCTCTCTCCCAGGTGTTCTCACCACCAATACCCGAGGCGCAGATTACTCCGATTCGATCCTTATTCTGGTTTTCAAGATCAAGTTTGCTATTTTCAACAGCTTCATAAGCTGAATAAAGAGCATATCGAGCAAAAAGGTCTATCCTCCTCGCTTCTTTTTTCTTGAGTTTCTTTAAGGGATCAAAATCGAGAATTTCTCCAGCAATTTGACTTTTGAATGGTGTGGGATCGAATCTTGTGATTTTCCTGATTCCACTTTTACCTTTTTTGACAGACTCCCAGAACCTCTGGACCCCAATACCAACGGGTGAGACTATTCCCATTCCTGTAACTGCTACTCGATGCATTATCTTACTCTATGTCTCTATGTGCTCTTTCAGGTACTTCACTGCTTGTCCAACGGTTTCTAACTTTTCAGCGTCTTCGTCAGGAATGCTGATATCGAAGGTTTCTTCAAATGAGAGTACCAATTCTACTGTATCAAGGGAATCAGCACCAAGGTCATCTATAAAATGTGCATCTGGAGTTACCGCTGATTCATCCACTCCTAACTGCTCGACAATTATTTTTTTTACTTCGTCCATTAAAGCCATAAAATCCTCCTTTTAAGTTAGAAGACCTCCATCAACCTGGATCACCTGCCCTGTTATATAAGAAGACTCTTCTGATGCAAGGAAGGCAACCAAGTTGGCTACGTCTCTTACATTTCCAAACCTTCCAGCTGGGATGTTGGATAGATATTCCTCTTTAACATCATCCGATAATCTTTCTGTCATTCTGGTCTGGATGAAACCAGGAGCAATCGCATTTACGGTAATATTCCGTGATGCAACCTCGCGGGCCAGGGATTTTGTAAATCCGATAATTCCTGCCTTGGATGCTGCATAGTTTGATTGCCCTGCGTTTCCCATTATCCCAATTATTGAGGAAATCGATATTATTCTTCCCCATCGCTGGCTCATCATTCCACGAAGGACTGCCTTTGTGCAATTAAAAGTTCCTTTTAGATTTACCTCTATTACTCTATCCCAATCTTCCTCATCCATTCTGAGAAGTAAATTGTCCCTATTAATACCAGCGTTGTTCACAAGAATATTCACTTTGCCAATCTCAGATTGAATCTCTGACACACTTGCCTTTGTTGCTTCGAAATCAGTAATATCAACCTTTCTGAAAAACGCTTTTCCTCTGGATGATTCAACCTCGCCTACCACTTCTAAAGCACTCTGGATATCGAAAATCACACAATCGATTCCCTGTTCTGCAAGTTTTAAGGTTATACCTCTTCCTATTCCTGATGCCCCACCAGTAATCAATGCTACCTTTTTATTCACCAAGAAACCTCCTTATTTGTTTTGGTGAAGAGATATTTAAGGTTTCGACTTTGCCAAGAGTGCTTTTTACAAATTTTGAAAGAACTTTACCCTGGCCTATCTCAATAAAACGCTGAACACCCTCTTCTTTCATATTGCGTAAAATTATGACCCATTGAATAGGTTTTAGCACTTGCTCCCCGAGGGTTTTCCTTATCTCGTCGGGGTCTGTCACTTTTTTAGCAGTTACATTTGAATAAACCGGGACAGATGGTTTTTTGATTTTTATTTTTAGGAGAACCTTCTTGAAAGGGCGGGAGACTTCTTCCACAAGAGGAGAATGAAAAGCCCCTGACACAGATAATGGAATTACCCTCCCTCCTCTCTTCTTCAATTTGTTGCTTGCCTTCCCCACTGCTTCTACTTCCCCTGAAATCACGGTCTGTTCTGGGGAGTTGAANTTTGCAGCAACTANTATCCCAGGGATTTCTTCAACCACTTTTTTAACATCTTCAGAGTCGAGACCGATTATCGCATTCATTATTCCATTCCTGACAGAACTCATAAGTTCACCTCGAAAACGAACGAGATGGAGAGCATCATCAAAATCCAATGTTCCAGCTGCAAGGTAAGCTGTATATTCGCCAAGACTATGACCCGCAACAACAGAAAAATCCAATTTTCCCTTCACTTCGCTATAAATCGCATAGGAATGAAGGAGTATTGCGGGTTGAGCGTTTTTTGAATCTGTGAGTTCCTGGTGTGGGCCATTAAAAGAAATGTCTTTTATTGAAAAGCCAAGTAAATCATCAGCCTTATCGTAGATCTCTTTTATTTTAGGAAACTCTTCATATAGGTCCTTTCCCATCCCTACTTTTTGGACACCCTGCCCCGGGAATAGTAAAGCAGTTTCATTTACCTAAACTGTCCATTATAAGAGAATTAACATTCAAATCGTAATATTTATAGCCAGAAAGAATTGCATTCTTAATAGCCCTTTCCTTAGATTTCCCATGACTGACTACTGTTATCCCAGCCACTCCAAGTAGCACAGCACCTCCGTATTCTTCATAATTTACCTTTTCCATCAAGGATTTAAATACTGGCTTCATTAAAAGACCCCCAAGGGAAGTTCTGATGCTCGCCTTTGAACCCTCTTTTATCTCTTCAGTCACAAAATTCACAAGGGACTCTCCGAATTTTAAAACGGCATTTCCTGTAAATCCGTCACACACCACAACATCAGATTTACCTTCCAGTATATCATGCCCTTCAATATTCCCGATGAAATTTATATCTGTTTCGGAAAGTAAATTATGACCTTCTTTTATATACCTTCCACCTTTTGTTTCTTCTTCTCCCATAGAGAGCAGACCGACTGAAGGATTTTTCACCTTGTAGACTTTCTCGAGATACAAGGATCCCATTATCCCAAAATCTCGAAGATTTATGGCCTTTACATTTGAATTAGCTCCAACATCAAGTACAAGAGTCCTGCCCTTTTTTGTAGGAAAGAAGGTTGCCAAGGCTGGTCTGTCTACACCTTTTAGCTTGCCAAGGGAAAGAATAGAAAAGGCAACTGCAGCCCCTGTATTACCAGCTGAAAGGCTTACTTGGACTTCACCTTTCTTCTGCATTTCAACAGATATAGCAAGGGAAGAGTTCTTCTTCTTCCTGAACGCCTCCATTGGAAGCTCATGAGGTTCTACAATCTGATCGGCATCCACAATTTTGAAATCCTCTGGGATAGAAAACTTCTTAATGACCTCTTTATCACCAACAAGGTAGATTTGAATTAAACCTTTTAATTCCTTATAAGCGAGCTTTGCACCCTCGATAGGCACACGGGGGGCATAATCCCCCCCCATCACATCAACAGCTATCTTCACTTGGTCTCTTCTAAGCCTTTAAGTATCAGACGTCCCTTGTAGTATCCACAGTAAGGACAAACTCGATGAGGTCTTATAAGTGAATGACAATGAGGACACTCAATTAAATTATAACTTTCTATTTTCCAGTGCGTTCTTCTTTTCTTTCCTCGTGTTTTTGACGATCTTCTCTTTGGAACTGGCATATCAATCCTCCATTTGTTGCTTTTGGGTTAACCAAAGTTAATTCTTTTATTTTCTCTACATGTTCACAGGTCGAATTATTAAGATTCGTTCCACATATCGGGCATAGCCCTCTACAATCTTCTGAGCAGAGAGGTTTCATTGGTATTGATAGAATTATCTGATCATGAAAAAGAGGCTCAAAATCAATAAGATTATTCTTGATCAGATATTCATCTTCTATTTTGTCAATCTCCCTTGCATATATTTCTGAGGTCCCATATGTTACCATCTTTTTGAATTCAAATTGGAAATCTGATTTTTTATGGGTTGTAAAAGGTTCAAGGCAACGGGAACATGTAAGATTTAAATCATATTCAAGCTTACCACTAACTGCATATAAATTCCCATTTTTTTTAATATATATAGTTGCCTGGATATTATCACCTATCTCTGGCACATGGATATCCTCTTTATTAAAATATAAATTAAATTTTCCTCCATTTTCAGGGAGGTTCTCAACGCTTATCCGTAAATTCATAGAGCTAATATTAAGAAAAAAAGGCTATTTGTCAACCTTCTTTCCTATTTAGTTTTTGTGTGAATAAAAGGAAATCCCTTGACTAATCGGTTTTTTTAAGTAAATTTATATTATAAAAATGTTTCTTGAAAGTTTATATAGCAAGAATTTTCGTAATTTTGAATCCTTGAAATTGGACCTTAGTCCAGGGAGGACAATTATTGTCGGCAATAACGGTGTTGGGAAGACAAATCTCCTTGAAATGATTTATTTCCTTTCCACTTTTGGCTCATTCAGGACATCCAACGATCATGATCTTTTGCGGTTCGGAGAATCATTTTTTGTTGTTTCAGGTCTCTATGGTGATAAAGAAGTAAAGGTGCATTATTCAGACAGGAAAGAGGTTTTTATAAGTGGTATAAAACAGAAGAGCTTGCGAGAATCTTTTGGGACAATTCCAGTAGTTGCTCTTACCTCCCATGATCTTGAAATAATAAATGGCTTACCTTCTAGAAGACGGCGTTTTATGAATATAGGAATATCTCTTTATAAGAGAACATATATAAACTACCTATCTGAGTATAACCGGGCTAAAAAACAAAGAAATCGACTGCTCCAAGGAGCAAAGAAAGGAAAAAGTATAAATGGAATAGAGGTCTGGGAAAAGCAACTATCAACAGCAACTTTTCCCATCATAAGTGCAAGAAATGAGTTTGTAAATAGATTAGTTCAATATGCAGTGCCAATATTTCATCAATTAACCGGACGAACACTTGAAATAGGTTATAAAAAGGGGGGTGATTACAACAATCTGGAATTACAATTGAAACGAATGAGAGATACGGAGATAGAAAGAGGTTATACCCTCTTTGGCCCACATCGTGATGATATTATCTTAAAAGTGGATAGTCATCCAGCACAGGTATCAGCTTCCTTTGGAATAAAGCGAATTCTTGCAATCTCATTAAGGATGGCTCTCTCGAGGATACTTACCGAGGCAAGAGGAGAAGAACCCATTATTATTATTGATGAAGTATTAGGAGAGTTAGACAGGAGAAACCTTGGTGCTTTGAGCGAATTTATACAGAAATCCGAAAAAGTTTTAATAGCAACAACAAGAAATGACCTGATGAAAAACGAAGATTTCAATATTTACAGAATAGAGGAAAAAAATGGAGCCCCACTTATTAGGAAAGGCGCTTAAAGAATTCATACAGTCCAAACCGCTGGGTGAAAATCTTTCTCAGATTGAACTTCTCTCTGGATGGAAAGAGATATTCCCCCCTGTTATATGTAAACATGCAAAGCCAATAGGAATAAGAGGAAATGAACTGATTATCATGGTAAGTTCTTCAGCATGGTTAAATGAACTTTCTTTCTTAAAAGAAGAGTTGAAAAATAGGTTGAATGAAAAAGCGGGTAAAGAACTAATAAAAGGAATCCGATTCTATTTGAAGGAGGATTAATGGACGAATACAATGCTTCCAGTATAAAGGTGTTGAAGAATCTTGAAGGTGTAAGAAAGAGACCTGCTATGTACATCGGAGATACAGGGGAAAGAGGCTTGCACCATCTTATCTTTGAGGTTGTTGATAATTCAATTGATGAAGCAATGGCAGAATATTGTGATCGAATCGAGGTTACTGTATCGAAAGATAATTCTGTCACTGTGATTGATAACGGTAGAGGGATTCCAATCGATAAGCATAAAGAAGAAAACAAGTCAGCCGTTGAAGTCGTTATGACTACCCTTCATGCAGGAGGAAAGTTTGATTCGAAGGCTTATANGGTTTCCGGTGGATTACACGGAGTAGGAGTCTCTGTTGTTAATGCACTTAGCGCATGGATGGAAGTTGAGGTTGCAAGAGATGGATACCTCTGGACTCAACGGTATGAACGTGGTAAACCTGTATCAAAATTGAAAAAATGTGGAAAGAGAAAAACAACAGGGACCGAGACCTCTTTCTACCCGGACCCTGAAATCTTCAAAGAAATCCAGTTTAGTTATGAATGTCTTGCCAACCGCTTAAGGGAACTGGCTTTCCTGAATAAGGGCTTAAGGATAAAATTAAACTTTGAGCCTACTGAAAAAATAGCATCTTTTCGCTATAATGGCGGTATAAAGGAGTTTATCGAGTATTTAGATAAGAATAAAAACCCAATTAATCCACATTCTATCTATATTCATAAAGAAGTGGATAATTGTTTAATAGAGGCTGCACTTCAATTCAATGATTCCTACACTGAGAATATATTTTCCTATGCCAATAATATAAGAACAACAGAAGGAGGAACTCATCTTTCTGGATTCAAAAGTGCATTGACAAGAAGTATTAATCAGTATGTAAAAGATCATGGGCTTATCAAATCAAAGGAACCAAAACTTGATGGTGATGACATTCGCGAAGGTCTGACTGCGGTGATATCTGTAAATCTCCCACAGCCTCAATTTGAAGGGCAAACAAAAACAAGGTTGGGTGATCTGGAAGTAAAAGGTCTTGTTGAATCCGTAGTCGGTGACGGTCTTTCAGAATATTTAGAGGAACATCCAAAAGCGGCAAAAAGGATTATACAAAAGTCAATAATAGCAGCAAGGTCAAGAATAGCAGCAAAGAAGGCAAGAGATTTAACGAGAAGAAAGAGCGCCCTTGATTCATCGAGTCTTCCTGGTAAACTTGCCGATTGTTCATCCAGAGACCCAAGAAAATCCGAACTGTTCATTGTGGAAGGAGATTCAGCAGGAGGTTCTGCTAAACAGGGAAGGGACAGGGAATATCAGGCCGTTCTCCCCCTTAGGGGCAAACTTCTAAATGTAGAGAAGACACGCCTCAATAAGGTTTTAAACAACAATACAATTCTCACTCTGATAAGTTCCTTAGGGGTGGGTATTGGTAAAGAAGATTTCAATTATGATAAACTCAGGTATTATAAGATAATAATAATGACCGATGCGGANGTGGATGGTGCTCATATAAGAACTTTGCTCCTCACCTACTTCTTCCGATATGCAAGAGAGATTATTGAGAATAATAATCTNTATATAGCNCAACCTCCTCTCTATCAAATTAGTAATGGAAAAATAAAGAAATGGGCTTATACAGAAAGGGAAAAGGAAAAGTTCATTGAGGAACTGGGTAAAACAAAGGCAAAGGTCCAGAGGTTTAAGGGATTAGGAGAGATGAATCCCACTCAACTCTGGGAAACAACAATGAATTCGGAAACGAGGATTCTGCGCAGGGTTACAGTTGAAGATGGGATTGAAGCAGATAGGTTATTTGACATATTAATGGGTAATGCAGTTTCTCCAAGAAAAAATTTCATCCTTAAGAATGCCAAGTTCGTGGAAAATCTTGATGTGTAGGGCTGTTCTGCAGCTTATCAAATTTAATTATACTTTATTGGGAAACTATACAAAAGAGTAAAAGCCGAATTCTTACAAATACCAGATTAGGTAAATATTGCATTTTAGATTCTGAAAATCAAAGGAATAGCCGGAACTTTTGTATATTGTCTCCTTTTCCTCTTTTCTCTCTTTTTCTCGTTTCTCATTATTCATAGTAATGTTAGATAGGCTACTGATAGAAAATGATAAATTCTTTGTTATGAACTGCTCAATACCCAATCCGAGATTTATTCCATAAGAAGTCCTATTTGTTGTTTCTTTTATTTTATAGACAATTATACTATCTGCTGTGAACTCCTTTTCATACCATTCAGAAAGTTCTTTATAAATTTTGGTTCCTAAACCGAAAATTCCATAGAACCCTGTTTTTTTTGTCTTTGAAAAGGCATAATGAAAGTTAGACTCCGCGTCAAAGGTAAAATAAGAGTCTTTTAAACTGTCAACTTTTGCTTCCTGGGATGAATAATTGATATCCACCTCCGGTGCTATGATAAAAGATTCCCCAATCCCAATTCTCATTGTAAAGAGAGAAGGTTTCAGTAAATTTTCTCCTAATGTCTGGCCAATACCAAATCCTACTTTGGGATTTGCAAGTAAAAGAACTGATACAAATAAAAGGTTTCCCATAATACCTCCTTTTTAACGGGTTGAATAATCCTCCAAAAGATAAATCTCGTAGCAATCAAAAGTACCAACTACAATCCCGGGCATTATTATTATCTCGCCAGAAAACCAGAGAGACTTTTTCACGAGTCCCTCATTTGAAAACCATTCACACCATTCCATACCCAAATTGTTTTTCACCTCAATTTTCCAAGAAGTGAAGATTCCGGCTGGAGTTTCTACATCTTCAATATCTATAACTTTTCTCTTCAGTAAGAATGGATCGTCAAGGCTAACCCATTCTTTTCCAATTATGAGTGGATATAAAAGCACTTTTCTTGGAGGAAATCTGGAGGTGGCATATCCTCTAAGACTTCTTAATCCATTAATCCATTGAATGATCTCATCGGGAGAGGTAAATTCTCTTCCTGCAAATTTTAATTTATATTCTGAAGAACCTTTTGGCAGATGAGATAACCTTGGTCTTTCATAACCTATCTCATAGAGCCCGGGCTGTCCATTCCAGAGGTCAATATACCATCTAAGTGTGTAGGAATTATTTCCATAAGACCATTCCTTCAAAACATAGGAATCGTATCCAATAAATTCATCTCGATCTATAATCTTGCATAAAATAGAATCCCGATAAACTGAACTATCACCAGATAAAGGTGGATGGGAAATCATTTTATTTTCCTTACTGTATTTCCACCAATTGCCAAAAGAAAGTGGAAATTCTCCATTCTCTTCTTCAAGAATAGGAGAATCTATACTACAATGAAGAGAAAAAATAAGAACTAAAAATCCTGAAAAAACTATAATTTTCTTCATTATTCTGTTAATTATCCTCCTTTAATTTAAGCATATGTCGAAAAATAAAAAAGTCAAGGATTTGCTATTCAGGTAGATGTTTTAAGTATTCATCTACCAGTAAAATTGCCTCTTCTGGGGTTCTAACCCTTTTAAAGGGAAGAGGAATACTGCAACGAATCCCAATTATCTTCTTCTTATAGATGTGTCCAAAGGCTATTTCACTCTGTGTCCCAACCCTCCCGTCTATAGCTATCAGGACATCAGCAGTCTGTGTAATGATTACATTACGTGCATGGCTCATACTGGTTACAATAGGTATATCAACCCACTTATTGGCGCTGGATTTAGAGTGTCCAGGAAGGATCCCAATCACCAAACCACCTGCTTCCTTTGCCCCCTTTGAGGCTGCTTCCATCACTCCACCAAGACCACCGGTCAATAGAGCATACCCCCTTTCTCCTATCAGTTTCCCTGTTTCATAGGCAATTGAGTAGATGCCTTCGGGAACTTGTGAACCTCCAATAACTCCTACTATCCTCATCTTATCACCGCAATTTTTCCGTAGGAATTATCCAAGTCCCCTGCTTTTATCATATAGTAGTATATTCCGTTGGATACTTTCCTCCCCTTCTCATCCCTTCCATTCCACTCTGCATAGTTAACCCCGTATCTTGATATCCCTGGTTCTAACTCCTTCACCAATCTTCCTGCTATTGTAAATATTTTTATTTCCACCTTCACCTCTTTTGAAAGATGATAGATAATTGTTGTCCTATCCTTCATTGGGTTTGGATAGTTATCCACACCCCAGAGAGTTTTTTCCTCTCCAATCTTAAAGGTTGCCTCTTTTAGACCAATATTTCCTGCATTGTCCTTTGCATAAACCTTAAAATGAATGGTGTCAGAAAACAATGGACTTTCATAGGATAATGTTGCTTCACCCGTAGTTGGACTACCTGTATGATAGGTGAATTTATCCGTGAGGTAGATTGGGCTGGCATTATTTATAAGGACCTGCAAATTTGGATTGGATCTTAAATCTATTCCACTACTATCTCTCACTATCACTGTTAATTTTCCAGATTGAGGTATGAGGTCCCCTTTACTTAACAACCTTCCTTTTACCTGAAAACTAATATCAGGGGGAAGGGTATCATTCGAACCTGTTCCCTTTTTAAAGTAAAAAGGCAAGCGGAGATGAGACTCCTTATCCCCTCTGGAGTAAAGGTAGATATTCCCGGAATCTCCACCTATATCTAATGGGAGATTTATCTGGATCCTGAAAGAATCGTTCTGGACCGGTGCGCTACCTTTAAACAATCTCCTTCCTATCTTTTTTATTGCGACAGGTAATGAATCATTACTTTCATCTGCATCTAAGGTTGTATCATAATCTGCTTCTGCAAGGATGCAGTAGATCTTATTTGAAGATGTGTGAGTTTTTCCTTTGATAATAATACTCTCCCCACCTCTTGCCGTATCCGGTATTGAGGCGATGAGCGAGGCGGAATCTTTAAGAATTGAAGTAGCTGGGTCTCCAAAGAATGTATAAGTAAAATGTCCAGCTTCTTCCTTTGCGAAAAGAAAGGCATCACCCGCTGTGGTTACCGAATTTCTGAAGAGTTGTCGAACAAAGCTTCTACCCAACGCATTATTGGAGCCCGGATATGTTGCTCTACCAGCTGCGATAGAAACAACATTTCCGCCTTCAGAATATAAAGTTGAATAACCTCCAATACAGTCTTCATCAGGTCGTTCAAAATAACCTACATCACAGGAACCAAAATAATAGATTGGCGTTTTCCTCCAGTTCATGAATTTATTCACGTCTTGAAGCAGAAAAACTGATTCATGGGTCAATCTCCTAAGATTTCCATGCCCAAGAAAAATCCCTACAAGAGCACCCTCTGAAAAATCATTTAAGAAAGCATCTTCTGCACCTGGTTTCTCAGCCCCAACCCTGGAGTATCCAAGTAGATATACCTTCTTCTGGTAGAGCCACCCGGGTAAAATTTCTGAGATACTCTCAGCTCCTTGAGTGTGAGTTACCTCCCCTGATGAATAATTAGGGCTATAAGCATCATCAGCCAGGAGGATCGCATTCATTCTCCAATCTCCTGAGTTAGATTCGTATTGTATCAATTTGTCAATCCAGGCATCTGCATCCGCCTCGTTTGATGCGGTTATTCTTCCAATTGGAATATCTTGAATTCCATCTTCATTGAAATCCACAAACCAACTATCCCAGTTAGGGTTCTTATCCAGATAGCCACTCCCAGTATAAATGTATGTTTCTTCTGTATGGATTGGAATAAAACAACTCTTTCCAATCCTGGTAAGATTCTTGGGGTCATAACTGCCGTCTCCTAAAAGGAAAACATAACTCACAGGAGGATTCCATCCACTCTGAGTAAAGTTCAGGAATCTCTTGATTGCTGGAGGATCAGAAACTCCGTAGGAGAAGTTGTCGTAGATCTCTTTCAGGGTTATTACTTTTGCTATCGGCGATGAGAAGCTACGGAGATGTTTTTCTCTCCAAGCTTTTAGTTTATAAGCTGAGGGAATGAACTCCGTAGGAGAAATGACAACCCAGTCGGCACCTCCTGACCATAGGGAAGTTGGGTCTGAAATGGATATCCCCCGGATAGAATAAGGTGAAATCTGTAAGGATATCTCCTTTGCAGTTGTAGAGAAATCTATACTTCCATTATTGAATGAATGTGATATAAGGTAGGGCTCCTCAGAATTACTAATGTCCAGCAAATAGGGTTCCTCATGAAGATTACTCACTGAGTAATGTTTAACAGAACCGGTATCCGAATGAATGGTTAATTTCCCACCTTCCGTAATCAACTTCCTCTCATAGATTACCTCCACAAAGTCCATTATCACAGACTCATCCATGTTAAGTAAGGTAATCTGAAACTGGTTTGAGCCTGAAGTTAAAGCGGGTATAGTATCTATGAATATCGTTCTTTCACTTGCCGCAGAACCCTGGGAGGAAACTGTATCATATTGGACTGTTCCATTTAGGGATAGGCGGAAGTAATAAACTTTTGAGTTTTTAGGATAAAAGGCAATCCGAAGTATTGCCTGATTGTCGTTAGGATTGTAGGTGGTAAAGGGAATATCCAGCCAACTACTCTGAGAGGCTCCTCCAGAGGTATTGAGTTCTTCCCACCCCCAGGCGAGACCACTCCTTAATGGACTGTAATTATCCTCTTCAAGATGGATAGTATCGGTAAAATGGGATACAACCTCACCCCCATTCACATTTTCTTCCAAAATTGAGCGAGGGTTTCCATTAAGACGCAACCAGTAAACATTGGTATCTGTATAGGGGTTGTAGTAGAAAAATTTTTTCTCATTAAACCTATTTCTATCCCATCCTGAAAGAGAGTGAGCAAAGAAGAGGATTCGTTCTCCCTGGTTAAAAGTTCCGTCACCATCCGTTTCATAGATAGCAGGGATTAATGAAGGAAGTGGATCTAAATTACTTAAGGAGTCCATATCCCATTTAAGGACTTTTGTATAACCTGTGCGAACTTCAATCTTCTCAGGATCAATGGAAGATGGATTTAGCCCGGAAGCTCTCAGATCCCCTGGAGTAATTTCATAAAGCCCTTCCTCTATCGTTTTTAACTTAAGGTATAAGCCTTCCTTTGGTTTAACTCTGAATTCAGCTTTGACTTTTTTTTCCTTGATTTTATTCAAAAAAAGGGAGGAATTTCTCGCTGGATAGCCTCGTGGGTTAACCCACTTGCCCCCTCGGAAGTAGAGTTTAATTAAAATTGATTTCCTTATCGAAATTGTCCTTCCATCAAAACTGAAGGGATTGACTATTAAAGTTGCATTGCCAAATGGCGAAGGTCGATTCTTCTTTATTTCGACAGGAGGAGGGGTGTATCTTTCTGGCAATACCCGAGCCTTCTTTTTGTTGTAAAAATACACCACCGAGGGAATTCCTCTGTCTTTCTTAGATTGTAAAACTTGATATTTGAGATCGATTTTAGCCCCGATTGGGATTAATAGCCTTTTTCTACAAGAAGGCAGAGCGGGCAAACCTTCTTTTCCCGGATATTTTCCTCTCTCTAACTCATAAAAAATCTTACCATCTCTTATAAATTTTTTATATTCTGCAGAATATCCAAGAATAAGAGAATCGGGTGTATCGGCAAGGATACTAAAAGAAGAGATGAGTAAGATGGTTATCACAACTTTTTAGCTTCCTCAATCAGCATCACAGGTATTCCATCTTTTATTGGATAGGCGAGTTTGCACTTATGGCATATCAGCCTCTCTTTTTTCTTATCATACTCCAGTTCCCCTTTACATTTAGGGCAAACAAGTATATCAAGTAATTCCTTATTTATCATCAGAACCTCCTTTTGGGTTTAAAGTTGTAGAAGCCTTCAGAATTGCATAAATCTCTCTTGCCAATTGTTGATTCTTTACTGTAAAACGGAGAGCATTTCCAGCTGGATGCCCAATCCCGAACAGTTCTTTATTGATGAGAATACCCACAAATTCCTCCTCCAGAGCTTTATTAAAATTAACCAATAACCAGAATCCACCATATTCATTCTCTCTTATTTCAATGTCTTTTACTCTTGTCTGGATTTCCTCCACAATTTTATAGTGTTCAATGGAGTCAGGTGCAAGGAGTAATTCTCCTTCTGGAGAAGGTTTTATTGCCAGGATGGAATATTTTCCCTTCGTGAATAATAAGCCATTTAGATTTATCGGGAAAATCTCTTCGAAGTAGATTCTATTCTCCTTAACCTCAACTCTCCTCTCTCCATAATATTCCAGCCTATTTTTCAAAATATTCGGTTCAATTTCTCCCTCTATTTCAAAAATCTTTCTTGGGACTTCAAGAAGAGGTTCAATCTCCATCTCCCACTCAATGCCAGTTGATGATGCTCTTATTTCTTTGATACACCCATTGCTTATTAGAAGTTTTCCTTCTCCTTCTTCCCCACCAGGATTAAAAAGAGAGAGATTTGCCGGGAATGAATATCTATATTCATTGTGGTTGTGAGAAATGAGTTGGAAGTGCTTCAATCCAAGAAGATTTTTTATCTCCTGGTATGGATCAATATTTGTGATTGGTTCTTCAATTTTATCTAATTTGATTGTCCCCTCTATTTCGTAATCCCCTTCGCCTTTATAAATACCCTTGGCTTTAAGACTTGTTATTCTTCCTTCTTTTTCTCGAATAACATTCCAATTGAACTGGAATCCATTTGCGAGTTTTTGAATCATTACCTCGGGGTAATCATATGGAGGGGGGGTGTAAACTTCTCGTACACAACTAAGTATAAAAAGCACAAAAACTATTCGTCTCATTACGGGTAAATTAACCCTTTCTTTTAAAAAGTCAACTATATTATTTTAAGATGGAGGAATTACGAAAATGGAAGTAGAAAAAAACACCAGAACCTCAATTGTAAATTTATAATTTGCTAAGAAATTATATAATGTTAACCAAACCTATATTATAACCGAAGTCTGGTGCTCTTATTTTTTAATCGGACTCTATTTTAATAGCGTCCTCAGGGCAGGAACTAACACAAGCCTGACATTCAATGCATGAAGGCATCTCAAATTCTAATGTCAAATCAGAGGAATCGTTAGGTTCAACCTCCTTATAGTATTTATCCAATTCATCCTTGTTCTCTACTTCATCATCAACTGGCTTACACCACCTCCCATTCTCACTACTCTCTAAAATATCAACAGGGCAAGCATCAGCACATTCTGCTTCACCAGTACATTTGTTGTAATCATATATAACTTTGGGCATTGATACCTCCTTTTTAGTTTTAGTTAAAATTCAAAAACAATTTGCAAAATATTTATATTACAATTCCCTGTTTTGTCAAGGGTTTCTTCTCATTTTCCCGTTACTCCTATAAAAATGAATTCAAAAGATAATCCCTTGATTTTTTCCAATATTTGTTTAAACTAAAAAAAAGGAGGTTTTATTATGCGTAAGTTATTGTTAGTATTACTCATCTCAGTTCCGTTATTTGCAGCTACGGGCTGGCTGATAAATGGAGATTCTGTTGCTACTGATACGGTTGGCTCTTTAATGTTCGTTGAAGGTCACTTTGATGGTGGAGATACAACAGGTTTAATTACTATGTATATAGACCTCGATAATGATGGTTTAATCGATCCAGAGGATCCAGCTATGTTCTATGCTACTGTAATCGATGGAAGTTGGGAAGACATTGATGAGATTGCAAATGGTTATTTCTCCGCCGAGGAGATGATGATTCCTGTTTCAGGAGATTACATAATAACTGTGGAGGATAACATCAGCTCTGATCAGGTAATTTTGCATAATAAGCCCTTAATCAGTTCCTATTCCATCTATGGTCAAATAAGCAAACCAAATACCTCCGGTCTTGCAGTGTTAGCAAGTCCTATGGAAGTTGAAGATATGATTGGAGATATTACCGACAATGATGGGAACTATGTCATTTATATTCCCGATACCTATGTTGGCTCTTACTTAAATTTTGGGTTAATGAATGTAAGGGATACTTTATCAGAATATCTTGGTACTATAAGAGATTCCATTTATTTTTCGGGGAATGTGCTCCATAATGATTCAATGACTCCAACAGATTATTCCATGATTCAAGGGACATTTGTAGATGAAACTGACTTTCCTTATACCAAGCCAATTGTAGCTCAGGCTACAGGATACTATGTTGATATAATTGGTAATCCTTGTCTCTGCATTCAGCATGGATCGGCTACTACAGGAGTGGGTAAAATGTTTCTACACACCTGCCCCTTTGGAGAAACGGGTAATAGGTGGAATGTGGATTTAGATTTAGATTCAGACCCTTATTCAATGGATCCTCCCGATATAGAAGGTATATCCTTTGACTATCCACCAGATACTTTAACTGATACAATTACCATTTATTCCTGTGATGCAGCAATAGCAGGGACGGTTTTTGTAGATAATAATCCAGCAGATGCAATAGAAGTCTGGGCTTGGAATGATACTACCTGTAATGCTCCGGATAACGGAACCTATTCTGATGGTCATTATCGTATCTTTGTATCATCCTATGCAAATTCATACTGGGTAGGAATAGAAACGGAGGATTCAGTTGTAGAGGGAGATCAACTTGTTACACCTGGCTCAACAGGGGTGAATTTCCATATTATAACTTCTGGTATTGAAGAAAAACCAGTATCACAGGAACTAAAGATTTCTCCAAATCCTTTCATCAATTCTGTAGTTCTCGAGGTTTCTGGTATAACCAGACCAAAAGCTCTCCGCATCTACGATGTAACAGGGAAACTTGTTGATATCGTCTATCCTGAGAACCCGGGGAGCAGAATTGTAAGATATCAATGGGATGGGTCTGATAGAGATGGTAAAGCCCTTCCTGCAGGAGTGTACTTTGGCAGGATTGAAGGCAAAAAGCCAATAACAGGAAAACTCATTCTGATTAGATAAAAACCCCTGGGTTATCTAATAGCGAGGTTAAGGAATACTTAAAAATCAATTTAGCATTGACAAATAAGGTTTTTTCTATAAAAATATAAATGAGCCCCTGTAGCTCAGTGGAGAGAGCACCGGTTTCCTAAACCGGGGGTCGTAAGTTCGAATCTTACCAGGGGTATATGAATACAGGGGGAATGATGAGAAGGTATAAAAAGAAAGAGCTAAAGCGTGACGAATTCAAAGAAACAATACAGAATCTTATCATTTTTTATGAACACCATAAGCAACCTGCTATCTGGATTATTATGGGAATCCTCATCGTTATAATTGTGACTTTCTCGTTTAGAAACCATGCAAGGACAAAATTTAAACAAGCAAGGAAGGAATACAACATTGGAGTCGTTGTATACAACAGCGGCGATTTTGATCAAGCCCAGCAGCAGTTCGAAATGGTAAAGAATAATTTCTGGGGCACGAGTTTTGCCCATCGCTCCACATTTATGCTTGCAAATATCTATTATAATAAAGGTCAAATAGACAAAGCTCTCCAGAATTTTCAAGATTTCGTAGAAGGAGATTATGACGAACTCTTTACTCCTGGAGCCTACGAAGGAATAGCAAAATGTTATGAACAGAAGGGCGATCTAACGCAATCCCTTGAATACTACCAGAAAGCTCTGGATAAATTCAAATATAATACCTTCAAAACAGATTGTCTGATGCATATGGGAAGAATATATCTTGGAATGCAATGGATCGATAAGGCTGAAAACATCTATAAAGAGGCTCTAAATCTTACCAATAATTCTACAATTCGAAAACAGGTAGAAAGAAAACTGAAAACAATTGAGGCATTAAAAGAAATAAGTGGATAAAGAATTAATTAATAATATCAGGAAGATAATTATAGAGAAAGAACTGGATGCAGTCCTTATAAGTGATATCTATAGGATACTTTATCTACTTGGGATTCCATCTTCTTTCAATCTTATTGAAATAGGTTTCTTTCTTCTAATAACAAGAGAAGATATATACCTTATCGGTGATCCCTTTTCTTTTTCTTTGATTAAAGTTCCTAAGGGAGTAAAAAAAGAAGTCGAGGGAATCAAAAGCCTGATGGAAAATGGAATGTCTCCTGTAAATCGATTGAAAGGTCTAGTTAAAAAATTAAAGATCAAGAAAATTGGTTCATTCGAAGATACGAAACTCCCTGGTTTTAAGGTAGTAAAAATTGACGACCCCTTCCTTAAACTTTTTCTCTTTCCAGATGAAAATCGACTTGCCATCTTAAAGGAGAATGCAAAGATTTGCGAAAAGGTTCTAAAGGATTCTCTAAAGGATATAAAAGAAGGATGCTCTGAAATAGTTATCAGGAATACAATTGATGAAAATATCTACCATTTTGGTGGAGAAAGGCGGGCATTCCCAACAAAAGTGATTTTTGGGGGGAATACCGCCAATCCTTTTGCCATAAGTAATAACAATGAACTAAAAGAGGGTGAGCCTTTATTCATTAATTTTGGGATTATCCGTTCAGGAATTGGAATGGAAATA
>NGFL01000067.1 GCA_002215665.1 candidate division TA06 bacterium JGI_Cruoil_03_38_101
CTTTGTCGCTACTTAGCCAGGCAAAAGATAGATCTAAGATACTCTGTGTAAGCAGTGATGGTGTTATCGCGGACCAAGCTAAGAAAGAGAATCTTCCACTTTTATCCGTTCCTAAAGGATATCCACCAAGGGCTGCCCTTGCGTTCCTCTTCTTTCCCGTGTTAGAAATTCTAAATAGGTCGGGAATAATGAAGATCCAGAAAGAGGATATTGAGGAAACCGTTCAGGTTCTTTCTGAGAATAAAGAGACTGCAAAAGTATGGGCAGAGGAGGTAAGTGGGAAGTTGAAGGAAAAGCTTCCATTTATCTACTCAATTTATGATTTCCGTGCAGTAGCAAGGAGATGGAGCACTCAGATAAATGAGAATGCAAAATCCCTTGCGCACTGGGCTTTTTTCTCAGAACTCGATCATAACGAAATAGTAGGCTGGGAAAATCCACAAGAAATTCTAAAAAGAAGCTTTATATTTATCCTCAGGGATAGAGATGAAGNTGACAGGATAAAAAGACGCATCGAAATTACTTCTGAATTGATTGAGGGCTTNTCAGGAGAGATTATGAATGTATACTCTGAGGGCGATTCTGAACTTGCAAAACTTTTTTCTCTTATCCAGAAAGGNGACTATCTTTCTATATACCTTGCAGAAAATTACAAAATTGATCCGCTGCCAATCAAAAGAATTCAGGAGTTNAAAAGGAGACTTGCTGAGTGAAAGTAATTATACCCATTGCAGGATGCGGAACCCGTCTCAGACCCCTAACTTATGGAATACCAAAACCTCTCCTTCCTTGTGCAGGTAACACTGTTCTTGGATGGATTTTTAAATCTATCTCCTTTCTTTCTGCATCAGAAATCATTATGGTTATAGGGTACAAAGGGAATGAAATCAGGGAGTGGGTAGAGAGGCTCTATCCGAAATTACTAATAAGATGGGTAGTTCAGAAAGAGGCAAGAGGATTGGGCCATGCAATTTGGACAGGTGGGAAAGAGATATCCTTGGATGAAGATATTCTTATCTATCTTGGAGATACCATTTTTGATGCGGATTGGGAAAGAATCCAATCGGGAGAAGATAACCTTATTGCAGTCAGGGAAGTGGAAGATCCAAGAAGATTTGGAGTTGTCAAGATCGAAGATGGAAAAGTTGTAGATATGGTTGAAAAGCCAACTCACCCTCCTTCAAATCTTGCCATTCTTGGCCTTTATTATATTAAAAAATGGGGGAGTTTGTATCCATATCTTAATTACCTTGTGGAGGAGGATATTAAGACTGGTGGAGAGCACCAATTAACCGATGGTCTCAGATTGATGATAGAAAAAGAAAATATTACTCTAAAAGTAATCCCTGTTAAAGGTTGGTTCGATTGCGGAACTAAAAAGAACCTCCTTGAAACAAACGCTGCTCTCTTAAAGAACTACTTAGAAGACAAAATGAATAAAGATTGGATAAAAAGCCCTTCTTATATTGCTAATTCGGCTGAAATAAAAGACTCCGAGATTGGTCCTTATGTTTCAATTGGAGAAAATTCCGTTGTTAAAGATTCCATTGTTACGAATTCCATTATAGGAAGTGAAGTGGAAGTTTCAAATTCAAGACTTTTTAATTCCATCATTGGTAATAGAGCTGAAATCAAAAATGCAGAAGGGTCTTTTATCATTGGTTGTAATGCTATAATCTCATCTCAAAGGAGGATAAGTGAAAAGGATAATTACAAGTGAATCAGTAACCGAAGGACATCCGGATAAAATCTGTGATCAAGTGTCCGATGCAGTTCTGGATAAGTTATATGAAAAAGACCCTGAGCCTGAAAGAGTAAGAACTGCGATAGAAACCCTTACAACAAGGGGCATAATTATGGTTTCCGGGGAGATGAATACTTCCATTTATGTTGATGTTCCAAAACTTGTCAGAAACCTATTAAGAAATATTGGATATACAAAATCCGAATATCATTTTACTTATGAGGACTGCGGAGTCATAACGGTGATTCAGGAACAATCCCCTGACATCGCCCTTGGAGTGAATAAAGGAGGAGCAGGGGATCAGGGTATGATGTTTGGATATGCCACTAAGGAGACGAAGGAATTGATGCCTCTTCCGATAATGCTGGCACATCGGTTAGTTATGAGCCTGGCGAATAGGAGAAAGTCACAGGATGATCATTTTCTCCGTCCCGATGGCAAATCGCAGGTATCGGTTGAATATATTGATGGAGTTCCAAGAAGGGTCGACACCGTTCTCATAGCGGCTCAACACGATCCTCAGGTGGAGAGTTCAAAACTTAAAGAGTATATCATTGAAGAGGTTATAAAACCAAACATACCAGATCATCTTTTAGACGATAATACTAAATATCTCGTTAATCCAACCGGTAGATTTGTTATAGGGGGCCCCCAGGCAGACACAGGTTTAACAGGGAGAAAGATTATGGTGGATACCTACGGTGGTCTTGGTAGACATGGAGGAGGTTGTTTTTCTGGTAAAGATCCAACAAAAGTAGATCGGTCAGGAGCCTATATGGCAAGATATGTCGCAAAGAATATCGTTGCTGCTTCCCTTGCAGAAAAAGTTGAAATTCAGATTGCTTATGCAATTGGTATAGAAGAGCCTGTTTCTATATATATTGATTCATTCGGCACCGGCGTGGTTCCAGATGATCAATTCTTGAAAGGGGTTAGAAAAATATTTGATTTTCGCCCGAGAAAAATCATTGAACATCTTGATCTCCTTCGTCCTCAGTATCTTGCCACAGCCTGTTATGGACATTTTGGAAGAGAAGATAAGAGTTTTAGATGGGAGGATGTGGATATGGTAGACACCTTAAAAGGAGAGATTCAATGATGGAATACGAAATAAAAGATATATCACTCGCTGATAAAGGTCTAAGAAGGATTAATTGGGCTTCTGGTTTTATGCCAGTTCTTGGAAGTATTAGAAAGAAATTCAAGGAGGAGAAAGCTCTCGAAGGAACCTCTATATCCGCCTGTTTGCATGTAACAACTGAAACTGCAAATCTTATGATATCGCTTAAAGCCGCAGGAGCAGATGTTGCTCTATGCGCTTCAAATCCTCTTTCCACCCAGGATGATGTAGCTGCAGCTTTGGTAAAAGAATTCGGTATCCCCGTATTCGCCGCACATGGAGAAGATAAGGAAAGTTACTATCACCATATAAGAAAGACCTTAGAACACGGACACGACATTACAATGGATGATGGTGCAGATCTCCTCTCAACTCTTCACAAAGGATATAAATCTGAGATTGACAAAGTTATTGGTGGGACAGAGGAGACAACAACAGGAGTGATCAGGCTTCGTTCAATGGCAAGAAGGGGTCTCCTCGGATACCCGGTTATTGCAGTTAATGATTCAATGACTAAATATCTTTTTGACAATCGTTATGGAACTGGCCAATCAACCATTGATGGGATATTGCGTTCCACTAATGCCCTGATTGCAGGTAGTAATTTTGTTGTTGTTGGATATGGTTGGTGCGGTAGGGGTGTGGCAAAGAGAGCAAAAGGGATGGGTGCAAAGGTAATCGTAGCCGAGGCAGATCCAATCAAGGCACTAGAAGCTGCAATGGAGGGTTTTCAAGTAATGCCGATTAGCCAGGCAGCAAAAATTGGTGATATCTTCATTTCCGTTACTGGAGACAAATGGGTTATTACAGGGAAAGAAATTCAGAAGATGAAGGATAATGTAATCATAGGTAATTCAGGGCATTTCAATGTGGAGATTAAATTGGAAGACCTTGAAGAGATGAGCGTTGAAAAGAAGGAAGTTCGGGAAAATTTAACTCAGTTTAAACTCTCCGACGGAAGAAAAATCAATCTCCTTGGAGGTGGAAGATTGGTTAATCTTTCCTGTGCGGAAGGCCATCCGGCAATGGTGATGGATATGAGTTTTGCAAATCAGGCTTATGCAGCAGTTTATCTCAAGCAAAACGCTCGCGGTTTAGAGAAGCAGGTTTATACCCTACCAAAGGAAATAGACAGGGATATTGCCCGTGTAAAGCTGGAAACAATGGGAATTGAAATCGATGAATTAACAGATGAACAGATGAAATATCTGGATTCATGGGGGGAGGGGACATAACCAGACTGAATGCGTGAATTATCAATCAGTTTTTTTCTTCTATTTTTACTATTTCTATCCATTGATATCACAACTACATCTTATTCAAAAGGTATAAGAAAGGCTTTGTTTGAAGAAATTGATTATCGCTTATCCCAGGCTGCTTCGGATATTCAAAGAAAGGTTAGTGGAGAGAGTGGAGGAAGGCTGAATTTTGAGGAGTTTTATCCTATCCTGGTTCGTTATTCTCTGAGTTTGGTTGAGTTATTTGATTCCAAGGGTAACCTCATTCGTTCATCAGATATGAAAGCCGGGGTTACCCCAGAGGTATTTACCGATACAACCAGATTCTGGGGATACAGGTACGGTTTATTTCCTATCAATAATGAGTTTATACTCCTTGGAGCTTCGGAAAAATACCTGAAAGGTCTCAGGAATCTCTTTCGCATTTCAATTATCTTAAGATTCTTGATATACCCCATTTTTATCGGTCTTGGTATTTACATATTCAGAACATTTTCATTCCCATTCAAAACAGTTGAAGAGATTGCTGGTGAGAAAGGGACAGAGATAGAATATACGATGTCGACGATAAAGGAGATGGCAAAAGATTACCAGGAAAAACTAAAGAATCTCAGAGAGCGGGAAAGGGAAGTAAAACAGAGACTTTTTCTTTCCAGGCTTGGAGAAAATGTAACGCAGGTTCTTCATGAAATCAGGAATTCTGCAGGAGCAATACTTGGATTTGGGAAATTAGTTGAGGATGAAGAAGTGAAGGAGAGATTATTAGATGAAGCAACCCGTCTAAATCGTTTTTCCACTCATCTACTTTTCCTTTCCAGTCCACTTGAATTAGAGAGAAAGCTCGTAAATATTAAGGAACTCATCCTTGGAGTCACCCAGAGGATTGATAATAAGGGTGTTAAAATTGAGACCCAGATCCCTGAGGAGATTTCAGTAGAGGTAGATGAGGAGCTTGCCTCTGAGGCTTTATACAATACATTGGATAATAGTATTGATGCCTGTCGGGATGGGGGGGAGGTGAGCATATCAGTTGAATCAAAAGGAGAAAGCATAAATATCATGATAAAAGATACAGGAAAGGGAATGGATGAAGAGACTTTATCTTCAATGTTTGATTTATTTTTTACAAAAAAGGACGGAGGAATAGGGATAGGTATGGTTCTTACCAAGAGGATCATTGAGGCTCATAATGGAGACATTGAAGTGAAGAGTAGTCCGGGTAAGGGAACCGAAGTCCTTATAAATCTGCCAGGAGGATTCAATGCATAAAGTCCTTATCGTAGAGGATAATGAGAATTTCAGGAAGATGCTTGAGTTAAATCTCAAGAAGAAAGGTTTTTTGATTGAATCCTACGGGTCTGCCGAGGAGTCTATTCAAGCGTTCAATCGTGATGTCTTTTCGGTTGGCGTCTTTGATTTAAAACTTCCAGAAATGGATGGTTTACAACTCCTGACAAAAATTTTGGAATATGCACCAGATTTCCCTGTAATTATTATAACAGCCTATGGAGACATCGAAACCGCAGTTAGTGCAATAAAGAAAGGAGCCTGGGATTTTATCCAGAAGCCCTTTGATCCAGATCATCTAATAAACAGAATAAATAAGGCAATAGAGGAAAGGTCTTACACTGTGGAGAAAAAGATTGTAGGGAATTCACTTCCTCTAAAAGAGGCAATAGCTCTTGTAAAGAAAGTTGTGGCAACGGATCTTACTGTCTTACTTTATGGAGAAAGTGGCACTGGTAAAGAACTTTTTGCAAGGGCAATTCATAGATGGAGTCCCAGAAAAGATAAACCCTTTGTTGTTCTAAATTCTGCTGCAATTCCAGAAAGTCTTCTTGAAAGCGAGTTATTTGGAATTGAGAAGGGAACTGCCACAGGGGTCATGAAGAGAATAGGCAAAATATCTCAGGCTGACAGTGGCTCACTTTTTCTCGATGAGATTAGTGATATGCCTTTTCTCCTGCAGTCGAAAATCTTGCGGGTGATTGAGGAGAAGACTTTTGAAAAAGTAGGGGGGAGGGAAAAAATAAGTGTGGATGCTCGGGTCATCTGTGCTACAAACAAGGATTTAAAGAAGATGGTCGATGAAGGTGAGTTCAGGGAAGATCTATATTACCGATTGAATGTATTCCCAATTTATCTACCACCTTTAAGAGAGAGAAAGGGAGATATTAAATCCCTTGTAGATTACTTTATTGATCTATATGGAAAAAGTGTCCCAAATAAAGTTAAAGGAATAACAAAAAGAGGTTTTCTTAAAATAAAGGAGTATGAATGGAAGGGAAATGTTAGAGAACTAGAGAATGTGATAAAGCGGGCTCTAATCTTATGTAATAAAGATACTATCACAGAAGATGACATAATTTTCCAGAGTAGAAAGGAGGAGGGCGAAAGCATTGGAAATTTTGATCTGCGTAAAATGGGAGAAAAAGCTAGAATCGAGACTGAAATCAGAATCATAAAAGAAGCGTTANAACAGACAGGAGGTAATAAAGCTGAAGCCGCCCGCCTTCTGAACATCTCCTATAAAACCCTATTTAATAAAATTAATGAATACAGAATAATTTAGGGACGGTCCTTGCAAAGTTGCAATCTCTGGTAGTTTAAAAATATGAGCAGAGTAAGGCGATTAACTTATGCAGGTGCTTATTATCATGTTATCAATCGAGGAATCAATGGTATAGAAATTTTCCATACCCCAAAGGATTTCAATTACTATTTAAAGAGGGTAAAAAAGTATTCTAAAGAATATGGAGTAGATATTTTGGCCTTTGCCTTAATGCCAAACCATATTCATCTATTAATCCATACTCCTAAAGATACACTCTCCAGGATGATGAAATCATTGAACACAAGTTATGTTGTATATTTTAATAAGAAGTATGATCGGAATGGCCCATTATTTCAGGGAAGATTCAAATCAATAATTGTAGATAAAGATGCATATCTCTTAGAAGTAACTCGCTATATTCATCTTCAAGCCTTAAGAGCAGGAATAATCCAAAATTTAGGTGATTACCCATGGACGAGTTATAGAGAGTATGTAAAGAAATCCAATCAGTATCCCTGGCTTAAGAAGGAGAGCATTCTTTCTCAATTTAAAAGCAAGAATGCATTTTTAACCTTTACTTTAGAAGGTCTAAAGGAGNAATCTTTGCCTATAACAGCTGGAGAGATAGGGTATTTCTACAGCAAACCAGAGTTCGTTGAAAGGGTAGAGGCACATTTAAATGAAAGGAAAACCCAGAAAAAAAGAAAAGGAAGACGGAAAGGAGATTGGCGTAGATGCCCTGAATTTCCAGAAGGAGAAATAATAGATGTAACTTTATCTTATTACGGCTTAAATAAAATAACAGGAATAGAGTCCCATCTAAAAGATAAAGTTAGAATCCGTAAGGTTTTAACTTATCTTTTAAAGAAATACGCTGGATTATACAATTATGAGATAGCAAATACTATAAAACGAGATAAAAGCGTAGTTTCTCGATATTTGAATGAGCTTGATAAAACAAGTTTTGCGAATTCAATATGGGAAGACATCGATAAAATTTTGAAAACACTGCATAGTTCTGCACCTGAAAAACACAATGCGCAACAATGCAAGGACCGTCCCTTTTTGGAGATAGAAGTTAAGATTTTAGAGATAGATAAGGAGGGGGTAATAGGGAGGCTCAAAGAACTTGAAGCGAAAAAGGTTTTCGACGGTGAGATCCTGAGTGTTTATTTCGATTTTGATGATGGAAGGTTAGGAAAGGAGAAGAAGGTTTTAAGGCTGAGGAAGAAAGGAGGTAAGGTTAATTTAACGTTTAAAAAGGGTGTAAGCGAAGAAAAGGCAAGAGTTATGGAAGAATATGAATTCGGGGTGGAGAGTTTTGCTTTAATGAAAAAGGCATTGAATGGGCTGGGTTTATCTGTGACCCATAAATTAGATAAATACAGGTCTTCGTACGTTCTAAATAACATTCGTTTTGAAATAGATAGTTACCCCGGGATTCCAACTTTTCTTGAGATTGAAGCACCATCGTTGGATGAACTAAAAGCTTCCATTCATAAAATCGGTTTTTCGATAAATGATGCAAAACCTTACTCGATTAGAGAAGTTCTGGAATATTATGGCAAATTATAAGGAAAGTGTAGATGCTATTCTGGGGTTAGTCCACCTTTTCCATATTTCATAAGGGCAAAATTAAAATAAGAGAGGAAGGGAGAAATCTTAATGCTTCGTAAAGAGCGTCTAATGACTCTACTGAAAGAGTAAAACTTTTTATAGGTTTTCTTAAGACCCTTCTGGAGGTCTTCAACACTCATCCTCTTTGGCTTATAAACTGTATGAAGAGCATCGTATTTCGACCAATCAAAGGTAAATATTCTACCTTCTTTTTTGAATTGTTCAAATAGATAGGTTCCTGGCATTGGAGTAAGGATAGAAAATGTAGCACCATCTATCCCGACATTATCCAGAAAATCCAATGTCTCAACGAATACTTCGGGATCATCTTCATCGGTTCCAAACATAAGAGACCCTATCACAGCTATTCCATGTCTATGGAGTCTTTTGATCACGTTTTTGAAATCATAGATTTTGTTAAAGGTTTTATTAAGACAGTTAAGACCCTTTTTCCTTATTGTCTCGATGCCTATATAGAACGCACGAGCTCCACTTTGAGAAGAGAGTTCAATGAGTTCTGGATCTTCCAATAAATTAATAGATGCTTCACTTCCCCATCTGATTTTTAGAGGTCTTAAAGCCTTGAACAATTCTTTTGCATAATATTTTTTTGCAAGGATGTTATCGTCGACAAAAACGACCATTCGTTTCCCAATTTTTTTGATTTCGTCAATTACCTTTCCTATGGGTTTCGTTCGGACCTTTCTGCCTGAAAGACGAGGAACTATACAAAAACTGCAGTTGTTTGGACAACCCCTGCTTGTCTGGACGAAACCAAGATAATTTGTATGATTGGGAAGTAGGTCCCAGCGAGGTACTGGAGTTTCCTTCAAATCGGCCAATCCTTCGTTATAAAAGGGTCTGAGATTGCCTTCCTGTATATCCCTAAGTAAGATTTGCCAGGAAGTTTCTGCTTCACCAATTACAACTGAATCGGCATATTTCTTTGCTTCATCAGGCATTATGGTGGGATGAATACCACCAAGGACAGTTTTTGCTCCATTTTCATGGAATCTTCGGGCAATCTCGTATGCTCGAGAGGCATTACAGGTTAAGGCTGTTATACCCACAAGGTCATAGTCCCTTGTGAAATCAATTTTCTCATATCTTTCATCCACTATTTCTATATAATACTCCCGGGGTGTGAGCCCCGCAATTGTTAAAAGATTGAGAGGGGGTAATCGGATTAGAGGCGAGTCTCTTAAATTATATTTTGCATATCTATTTGGATAGATTAATGCAACCCTTAGTTTTTTATTTTTCATTTTATCCTTCTTCTTTAATTTATCTCTATAACTTCCATTAACTATTTGAATTGTCAAGGGGAGGAATTTTATTAGGATATACGCAAAAAGAATTTCCCCTTTATAGAATTGAAAAATTAGCTTTAAAATACAGTTACTAAAGCGTCAGGTAAGTCTTAAATAGTCCCAACTATAACCAATGTGATCATAGTAATCCCTAAAGCAAACATGACAAGGCCTGTAGCAAGATGTAATTTCTCCAATCTCTTCTTTCGCCACGCCTCCACTCTACCGGTAGAAGCGAATCCAAACCCGACAACTAAAGTGATGATTACAAAAGGAAGTATAAATATCAGGTTATACAGGAGTAAAAGCCAAACCGCTTGCATTCTCGTTGAAGAGTCGCTAAGCATACCTATGATTACTATATAAGGACCTGATGTGCACGGTAAGAGGAACAAGCTGACCAAGAACCCAATGCTAAAAGCTCCGGGTATAGAGCTTACACCGGAAGTGATTTGTTTTAACTTAGGACGCCAGGACTCCGGGACTTCCATTTTGAACCATTTACCGTACCATAAATAGTCCTTCATATTCCCCAGACCGACAAGGATGGCTATTAGAGCGACACCAATGTAAACATAATGTTGTATTCCCACCATCTGAATGGCTGAGAAGAGTCCAAAACCCATCAGAAAATAAGAGATGAAAGTGGAACTCGTGAAAGCAAATCCAGCGCCTAAGACCCGATTCCTTCTTCTGGAACTCAACAATATAGTGCCCAAAAGAAGAGTGAGGACTGCGCAAGCGCAGGGGTTGATAGCATCCACTGCTGCAGCTCCAATTACAGCTGGCAAGGTTAACCGCTTTTTTATCCCTTCTTTCTCTTCCCGAAGAAGACTTAGAGGAGAAGGAGCCTGGACCCTGAGGGCTGATCGAATAACTTCTTCAAGTTTATTCAAAGCCTTCCGATTATCCTCTTGTATAAAAGTATCGCCTACAAAAACCGTTGGGGTAACACCTTTAGCATTGTAAACATCTGCTAACCGAAATAACAAATCAACGTTTTCTGGCTTATAGATATCATATTTCCTAACCACCACAGGATAATTTGGATTGATCCGTTTATTTAAGAAATCATTAATTCGTGCGCAATGAGGACAACCGCTCTCGTAGAAAAAAAGAATTTCAAGACTGTCAGCAGCTTCAGAAGGAAGGCTAAATTGAAATAATAACACAAGGAATGCGGAAATGCGAATAAGAATATATATTTTTTGTTCTTTCTGGACGTTACGATTGGATGTCATTTTGACAGATCTACCTGTATCCAGAAATGAGGAATTCCTTCTTGCTATACCTCCGCCTCCACTCCTTTAGACCACCAACCACGCTTACACACTCCGAAAAGCCTTTTTTCCTCAGCATTTGCGCTGCTGCATCGCTTTCCTTACCTTCTTCTGAAATAAGATAAATCGATAGATACTTTGGGAGATTGGAAGTCCAATCAATTAGTTCTTTTAGAGGCACATTAATAGAACCGACAATGTGCTCCTTAGCAAAAGCCTCCGGAGACCGCACATCAATCAGGACAAAAAAATTATACCATAGCTCACCTATAGGGGCCTGATAAGGTTCTACAGGAAGTATCCTGGCACTTACGCTGAGCTCCAGAGGGCTAAGATCAGGATTGTTGTAGTGTATCTGAATACGCCTATTAGGTGAACGACCTCCGTAACCGAGAGTTTCGAAGATAAGCTCAAGCCGAGCTGAATCTCCCGGTGCAAGTTCGGGTATAAGGGATACAGCTGTGCATCCACCTTTAGAAAGATCGTTTATAGAAATATGAGCTTCGGAATTACCAATGTTGATTAATGTAAAAAAAACGTGAGGGTTAGTTCCTTCTCTAACAGAACCGAAATCACGATGAACCCCCTCTTTTACCACCAACTTTGGAACTTTATTGGTAAGATTAGACCCAACCGTTTGGGTAGCTTGCTTCTTCCTATTTTCTTTGCTTTCGCTTTCCCTTACTCCTATCTTTTCTATCCTATTCCAGCCGGATAAACCCCATATTAAAGCTAATAAAAATAGGATTGTTCCTCCAGCCCATATAGTTAAGTTTTTTTTAGTATTCAACATTTTACTCTTCCCACTTTATATCTCTCCTTATAAAAATCTGCTATGAACTCATTTACTTCAAATGAACTATTGATACTCTTTTATTTCTACCTTTCCTTTTAATGCCAGTAGTGCAGATTCTGCCATTGCCTCCATTTCGATAGAGCCTGGATATATAATAACAGGGGCGATGGATTCAACATATTCTTTAATCTCATCTGTTATCATTTTTGAATGGGAAACACCACCAGTGAGGATAATTGCATTGATTCTTTTCCCCACCGCTGCCAACGCACCAATAGATTTTGATATTGTGTATACCATTGCCCTTGTATAAAACTCAGCCTTACTATCTCCCATGCTTATCCTCTCAAGAATGTCTTCAATCGAATTTGTCCCGAGTTGTGCAACAAGCCCTCCTCTCCCATACCAGAATTTCTTCAATTCATCCTTGCTATACTTTCCACTGAATGCAATATCTATCAATTGGGGAATATCAACAGAACCTGCTGACTCTGGAGAAATAGGACCATCTGTCCTTGTGTCAAGGATATCTCTTATTTTCCCCCCTTTTACAAGATTAGCTGTGATCCCTCCCCCGATGTGTACTACTATAAGATTTAATTCTTCCAAAGGTTTACCTATCTCTTTAGCAAACCTTCTTGCCTGTGCCTTCACATTGAGAGCGTGGGTCTTACTATTCCTTTCTATTTCTGGAAACCCTGTTATTCTTGCAATATCATCAAGTTCATCAGTAGAAACAGGGTCAACGATAAAGGCCGGTGCGTTGAATTTCTCTCCTCCCTTTTTTGCAAGTATTGCACCAAGATTTGAGGCATGCTCTGCCTGGACTTTTCCATTGTATATGTCCTTCACCATTTTCTCATTTACTCTCCAGACTCCTCCCTCCATGGGTCTCAGGACACCACCCCTTCCAACAACCGCATCAGGAACCTTTTTTATCTCATTGAGAAAACTCTCCACAATACTCCATCTGAACTCTGCCTGTTCTACAATCTTTTGAAAAATACTCAGCTCTTCTGCGGAATGGGAGAATGCTTTTTCATAGACTTTTTCATTATCTTTAAAAAAGGCGACTTTTGTAGATGTAGAACCTGGATTTATTGTAAGTATCTTAAGCATAGAGCTCAATCTTCAACCTCTCTCACTGTATCTAATACGGTCCCATCCCTGTACTCAATAAGAGCAACAACATTATCTTTAAATCGTGGTTCTGCGGGTTTCCCTGTGATTTTTATAATTCTCTTATAAAGGTCTCTTATATCCATTATAGGAAGTTTGCTATTTTTCATTATTTCTACGAGGTCAGGCCTTCTTGGATTAATTGCGATTCCCATCTCTGTTATAACTATATCAACTGTTTCACCAGGGGTAGAGACAGTTGTTACCCTTTCTTTAAGAATGGGGATTCTATTTCTGAATGCTGGAACCGTAATAATTGTTATGCTGGAAGCAGCGGCTGCATCCTGATGCCCACCAATGCCATGGAGCAAAAGACCATCCGAATGGGTATTCACATTTACATTAAAATCAAGATCAACCTCCGTTGCTCCAAGGAATACAGCATCTACCATATTTGCAATACATCCTTTTGAATGAATATCATAGGCAAGCTCCAAAGAGATTTCAATATGATTGGGATCATTGAGAAGAGAGTCACAAGCAGCAGCATCAAAAAGCTGTCCATCGAAGAGGACATTAATAAACCCGTCTTTTAAGAGATCAACAATCAGTTTTGTTACTCCTCCGAATACAAAACTTGCCTTTATTCCCTTTTTCCTCATTATATCGCCAAGAAACTTTGTGGCAGCAAGAGAGATTCCACCGGCACCTGTCTGGAATGAGAATCCATCCTTGATAAAACCTGCCTCATCAAGAAAGCTCACGGCATATTCAGCAATCTTTAGTCTTGTTGGAGACCTTGTAATCCTTGTTGTTCCTGATACTATTTTTTCAGACTCTCCAATTGAGTCTATTTCCACTATATAATCAACATTTGTGGATTCAATGGTGAATGGGTGGCAGGGATAGGGAACAAGATTGTCAGTGACAACAACAACTTTATCTGCGTATTGTGAATCAACGAGAGAATAGCTAATAGGACCAAACCTTGATTTACCGAATTTTCCAGTTGCGTTTCCATATNTATCTGCGGCAGAAGCTGAAATAAAGGCACAGTCAATATGTATATCTCCAGCCTTTACAGCCCTTACCCTCCCTCCATGGGAACGAAGAATACATATCTCGGGTATCTTTCCATGGGAGCAAGCATTCCCTATAGGTCCATTCATACTCCCTTCAATCCTCCGAATTACCCCTTTTTTGATCATCTCAATCAGAGGCTCATGGACAGGGAATAGAGCTGTTGGGTATAATACAACATCTTTTATCCCCATATTGGCAATCTCTTCCATAACCTTGTTAACAACATAATCCCCATNCCTTAAATGGTGATGGAAGGAAACGTGTGCGCCATCTCTTATTCCACATTTTTCAATTGCTTCCTTTATTGATTTTAGTAATTTTTCTTCACGAGGCCTCCTGGGTGCAGGAATTTTTCTCCCTATAATTCTACCCTCAGGCATATAGTCAAAAGCCCCTTGAAAAGGCGTAAGTTTTTTCCCATTTAACTCTTCGGGAATCTCTCTACCTACCTTATTAATTATCCCCATTTTCCCTCCATGATTTATCTATTAGACCTGCCATTTCTGCAAGTTTTAATACTCTCTTTGCTCTTTCTACAACAGGTTTATCTATCATCTTTCTACCCAGGGCAATAACGCCAGAACCTTTTCTTCGAGCTTCTTTAATAGCTTCCACAACTTTTTTTGCATACTCTATCTCGGTAGAAGAGGGCATAAAAACCCTATGAATAGGCTCTATCTGTAAAGGGTGGATAGCACCTTTTCCATCAAATCCAAGAGATTTCACAAATGTGGTTTCGTTTATTAAACCTTCCATATCGTTAATATCTGAAAATACTGTATCACTTGCCTGGATTCCAGCAGATTTTGCAGCAAGCACAATTGTTTGTCTTGCAAGGAGAAGCTCCATCCCTTCCTTTGTTCTTTCTACACCAATGTCTCTTGTAAAGTCTTCAGCACCAAAACACACCATAGCAATTCTTTTGGAGGCATTGGCAATCCTTGATGCATTCAGGATACCTTTCGCACTCTCTAATATGGGAGCGAGCCATATCTCTCTATCTCCAATATAATCTACTACCTCTTTAATGTCTAACGAATCTTCTACCTTTGGGAGAAAAATAATCTCAGCCCCATTCTCAACCGCCATCTTGAGGTCTTCTTTACCGTAAGGAGAAATTAATGAGTTAATACGGACCCCCTTTTCTGTATATCCGAAGTCAACATTATTTAGTGCGTATTTTACCAGTATTCTTGCAGCATCCTTATTTGATGGCGGCACTGCATCCTCAAGGTCAAGGATCACTGTATCAGCTCCAAAAATTGCAATATTCTGCATTATAGATGGATTATTACCAGGGATATACAGTCTTGTTATCCTCGGTTTATCTTTCATTTTGCCCTTCCTAAAGCACAATTCAGCCTTGCCCTTATGACCCAGTCGAGTGCACCTTTGTCTTTAAAAGATATTTTTGCATTTTGAATCCCATTCTTTTTAAGAACATCCCTTATAGTCTTTTCGATCTCTTCCTTAAAGAATTTCTCAACAACTGAATGAATTACAATTTCAAGGCGGTCACAGGGATAGACCTCTACAATGCAGTCTCCCTTATCTTCCTGCCCGCATCTACCGACTTTCGTTATTGATAATTTTTCCATAACACCTCCATTTTTTACATTCTAACGAAAAAAATATTAGAGTCAAGATTCGATTCTCAAAGCACCCAGAAAAATCTCTTTTTGAGTGGAGGTGAATTTTGTTCACTCTAAGAACAGATTTTTTATTAAAGATTTGGGTAATGATGACTTGTTACTTTTCCTGTTTCTGGGTTATATTTATATTCACTGGTGTCTTTGATTTTGATGGGTAAATCAGATAGACTCTCAGGGAATTTTTCGTTCTCTATTTGATAAATTTCTAACGCTTGACGTATTGATGCTATCTCTAATATTATTTTGGTCTTTTTCGGAGCTTCTATGAGATTCGTGGAATAGTCTTTCACGATCTTATCTGTCTCTCGGAGGGCATTTTTTCCTTCCTTGCAATTTGTAAATAGTAATAATAATAAAATGAATAAAGAAATTCTATTCATTATAGCCTTTTAAAAAGTGGTGAGAGACGGAATTGAACCGCCGACACCGGGATTTTCAGTCCCGTGCTCTACCGACTGAGCTATCTCACCACTTTAGGTAATATATACAAAATTTGAGCTCTGTCAAGTTGAAATTATATTTTCTTATGGAGACTAAAGAATTATAGAAAGCAAAAATAAGGGATCTTTCCGCGAACCTGTAAGAGACAAACTCTTAAAACTTGTAAGATCGCTAAGATAAATAAAATTCATTCAATCCATATCTTTATCTTATCATTGCCTTCTTCTATATCTACAAGTTTAAGAGGTTCTGCTCCCAGATCGAGTTCTTCATCGATAGATTGAAGGATTTCATCAATATCTATATCAAATTTTTCCAATTTTTTCTGGGTTCGAGGAGAAAATCTTGAAACTAATTTTCCCCCTATGTTAATCAATTTCCTTGTAAGACCAAGAGGTATCTTAATGTTTACATTCTCTTCCCCTTTACTCTCGACCTTTATCCTGAGCGATCTTGCTTTCTTTTTTGTTTTCTTTCTATCAATTCCCGTTAAAAGATGGTAAGCCTCCTCAGCGTTGATTTTTCCTTCTTCGAGCATCTTGAGTATCCTCTCTTTTTCGGAGTTCATTTCTCCTCCATTTTCTCGTAAGCTTCCTTTGCATCCATCTTTCCGCTTTCCACCTTCTTTAATATAGTCTTAAGATCCTCATTTTCTTTTTTTCTGGTTCTACTGGTATAATCCCAGATTTTATAGACACCGAAGACCAGAAGCAAAAAAGGCCAATCTCTACCCCAGTGAAAACCGTTGCCATAGAGATTGATTAGCCAAATTCCTGCTCCAAAGACAGTACATATAATTCCTAAAACCATTATTCCTCCTTTTTATTTTTTATTCTCCATGCATCTCCTCTTTTAATCTTTTTAGACTTTCTTTATTTATGAGTCCCATCTCCAATTTTGTCAAGGTATAGTCAAAAGCGATTCTAAGTTGTGATTTTCCTCTCAGAAATTTTCTGAACCTTGACTTAAAAGTAAATAATGTTATAATTATTAAATGAAAATTAAAAAAGATATTAAAGAGTTTTTATCAGTCTATAATAGTAAAACCTTCAATCTCCTGCAGATTTCAGGTGATGATTATGATATGAAAGAAGTGATAGAAGGCGTAAAATCTGATTTTGAACCGGACAGGGTCGAGGTCTTTTTCAAGGATGATGCAGAGGATGCTCTATCTAACCTGAGTATGAAAACATTATTTGGTGCTAAACTAATAATAGTCTATGAGGTCGATTCCTTTCCTGAAAATTACTTTAAAAAGATTAAGGAAGTTATCAAAAACCCTGCACACCTTAAACCGAATACTGTAGTTCTTACCTATAAGAACAAAAAAAGAATTCCTGAGATTAAAGATAGTTTAATTGGAGATTTTAAGGTCATGTACGATTCTGATATACCAACCTGGATAAAAAGATTTGTTAAGAAAAAGGGCTGTTCAATAACGGAGAAAGCAGTCCAACTCCTGCACTTCTCCTGTGGCACAAATAGAGAAGCTTTAAAGAAACAGCTTGATAGGATTATTTCTATAAAAGAAGGGAAAGATACCGTAGTTAAAGAAGAGGATGCGAAAGATATTGGTTTTTACAGGGAGGATACAGCTTTTAAAATTACAAATTCATTAATAGATGGTGACTACAGGGCAGCTCTTCATTATTTTATTGAGCAATCCAGTAATGTTCCTCTCTTTTATTACATTAATAGAGATCTACGACGTCTTCTTGTAATCAGAGCTGCTGTAGACCTTGACGAGGATATAAAAAGGTTGGATTTAAAAAAACGCTTAGGTCTCCATCCCTATTTTCTGGATAATAAATATAAACCAGCAGTAGCAAGACTACCTTATGAAAAGTTAGAAAGACGTTATGAGAAGGCTCTGGATGCGGAATACAGTATAAGAAACGGATGGAACGAATTTAGTGTAAACTTTAATTTTATAAATCAACCTCAATAGGAGGCGAGTAATGGCTCAAGATATCCAAGAACTTAAATTCAAGTTAGAAGATATAAAAGAAAAATTAAAGAAGATAGAAGAGAAAAAAGGATCTGTTAGAGAATCTGTATATGAAAAGGTGAAAAATGACTACCAAAAACGGTTTGAAAATCTTACAAAACAACTTGCCGATAGAACTAAATCTCTCAGACAAAGTTTAAAGGAAATCGAGGATAAGAAAGAACCTCTTGAATCCAGGTTGGATGAATTCTCGAAACAACTTGAAGAAGTCGAATTAAGGCATTCTGTAGAGGAATATTCAGATGAACAATATCAATCGATGAAAGAAACAATCGAAGAAAAAAAATCAGAGATAAATAAAAAATTAGAAGAAATTGAGAAGGAAGAAAAAGCATTATTGAAAGAAACAGGAATAAAGAAGGAAGGGGAACCTCTGCCGCAAGTTCCTGAAGAAGAAAAGATAGCAGAAGAAATATTTACAGGCAGTGAAGAAACAGTTGAAGAAACAGAAGATATTGTACCAGATAAAACTGTTACAGAAGAGGAGGTAGGAACTTTATTTGAGGGCGAGGGAGAAGCAGAAAATTTGCTTGAGGAACCCCAAAAAGAACTACTTGAAACTGAGAAAGAGAAAGGAGAAGCAACAAAAGAGGCTGCAAAGGAAGGAAAATCGGAAACAGAGGATTGGTTTTCATCTCTTGAAAAGGAATTAAGTGAAGTAAATGAAGAAACTGCAGAGGAAGGGGAAGAAGAGGGATTAATTAAATGTCCAAATTGTGGCTATAAGAATAAACCAGATGCGTGGTATTGTGAAAATTGTGGAACTGAATTAACTCCACCAAAATAAATATACAAAAGGTTAATGCAGGAATCCTATTATTTTGTAAAAATCTAAGGCCTTGACAAAAAGAATTTTCTATATATTATACAATACATTTAAATGTATATCTTAAAACTCCAAGAAAAAGAGGCATCGGGATTAATAAATATAGCCCGGCGATTAGGAATTCCGTTTTCAGGAATGAATAGGGAGGAATTGATTTTTTCTATCTTAAGAGAAAAGGCAAGGAAAGAGGGGAGAGAGTTAATCAAAGGGGTTATTGAAGTTCTCAGTGAGGGCTTTGGATTCTTAAGGTCGCAAGAGAATGACTATACCCCAAGCCCTGATGATATTTATGTAGCGCCTTCAATTATAAAGAGATTCGGTATAAAAACAGGAGATACTCTAATAGGTTCGGTAAGTTCCCCTCAGAATTCTGAGAAATATCAGTCTTTGGAAACATTAGAAAGTATTAACTTTATTCACCCTGATAAGATAAAGGAAAGGACCCCCTTCAGGCAACTTACACCACTCCATCCAAATGAGAAGATAAATTTGGAAACAGAAGACGAAGATATCTCAATGAGAATAATAGACCTTATTGCTCCCATTGGAAAGGGGCAAAGGGGTTTGATTGTTTCTCCCCCAAAGGCTGGAAAGACAGTACTGCTGAAAAAGACAGCTCACTCTATCACCACGAATTACCCTGATATTTACCTTATAGTTCTTCTTATTGATGAGAGGCCAGAGGAAGTAACCGATATGGATAGATCTGTAAAGGGGGAAGTTCTTTCTTCTACGTTTGATCAACCTCCACAGAGGCATCTACAAGTAGCTAATATTGCTCTTGAGAAGGCAAAGAGGTATGTAGAATCAGGACGTGATGTGGTAATACTTCTTGATTCCATAACCAGATATGCTCGTGCTAATAATCTGGTTGTCCCACATAGTGGGAGAACCCTTTCAGGAGGGGTTGATTCAAATGCCTTAAGGATCCCAAAAAGATTCTTCGGGGCTGCGAGGAATATTGAAGGTGGGGGAAGTCTTACCATACTTGCAACTGCATTAATAGAGACAGGCTCCCGAATGGATTCGGTAATATTCGAAGAGTTCAAAGGAACAGGCAATCAGGAAATAGTGCTTGACCGGAATCTCTCAGATCAAAGAATATTTCCAGCTTTAGATGCTCTTGTTTCAGGAACAAGAAAGGAAGAACTGCTTCATTCTCCTGAGGTTTTGAACAGAGTTTGGGTTTTAAGGAAGATATTAAGTGAAATGGAAGATAATACAGAGGCAATGGAATTCCTGTGTTCAAGGATGAGAGGCACTAAGAACAATAAGGAATTTTTGAGGCTTATGACAGCATAGGAGGGACGATGAAAAAAGATATACACCCTGAATATAAAGAAGCAACTATACAGTGCACCTGTGGAAATATTATAAAGACCAGATCAACTAAGGAAAAGATGCATGTAGAGGTTTGTTCAAATTGCCATCCAGTGTATCAGAAACTCCGAAAAAAAGGGGAAATACCTGACCTTTCAAAGTTATCATAACCCTTTTATTCACCATAGAGACAAATTTTACTCCCGGTTCACAATCAATTGATTTAGTTATTCAAAAACTTCTGAAATTTCTTCAGTAATTAAATTGGTACTCAGACCACATTCTTGAATTGCAGTCAGAAAACTGTGTTTTCCAATATTATTATATAAGATAACAGTCTGGCAATACCTTTGCAAATTTTTCTGAGAAAAAGAAGGAGAACAGGATGTTGACTTTCTGGAAAAGGTATATAAAATATAGGCACGTTCAATGAAACTTAGAAGAATGATAAAAAGGAGGTAAAAGATGTCAGAGGTAAAGCCATTCAAAGCGCTCAGACCAAAAGCTGAAGAAGTTGAATATATTGAATCTCCCCCTTACGATGTCCTTTCAAGGAAAGAAGCAAGGGAACTTGCAGGAGATAACCCCATAAGTTTTTTGCATGTGGTAAAGGCAGAGATCGATTTACCTGAAGAAGTGGACATCTACGATGATTCAGTTTATGGAAAGAGCAAAGAAAATCTCCAAAGATTAATAAACCAGGGTCATCTTATCTTCGAATCTTCTCCTTCTTTCTATTTATATACACAAGAGATGGACGATCATATTCAGAATGGTTTGGTTTGCCTTGCTTCAGTAGATGAGTATGACAACAATAAGATAAAAAAACATGAAGCCACAAGGAAAGCAAAAGAGGAAGATAGAACCAAACATATAAATACTCTGAATGCTCAAACAGGTCCTGTGCTCCTTGCATATCAAGATAATGATAAGACCGATGAAATGCATGCTATTTTTAATGAGATAAAAGAGAGCAGTCCTCTTTATCAGTTTAAAAGCGAAGATAATGTTCTCCACAACGTCTGGAGAGTAAACAATGGAGAAACTATTGATAGAATCCAGAGAACAATGTCACGCGCTGAGAATCTCTATATAGCTGATGGACATCATCGATCAAAAGCTGCCTCCCTGGTAAGAAATCTAAGAAGAAAAAATAATTCAGGATACACAGGCTCAGAGGAATATAACTATTTCCTTTCGGTAATTTTTCCTCATACAGAGTTGAATATAATGGCTTATAATCGTGTGGTAAAGGATTTGGGCACCTTGAGTAAAAATGAATTCTTTGATAAGATTCTTCGTTCGTTTATTTTAGAGGAGGTTGAAGGGCAATACAAACCAGGAAGACCTCACCACTTTGGAATGTTCTTTGATGGGAATTGGTTCCACCTGAAATCCAAAGAAGGCTCTTTTCATGAAGATGATCCTGTCCGTTCCATTGATGCTTCTATCCTTCAGGAAAATCTACTTGATCCGATCCTTTCAATAAAAAAGCCTGAAGAGTCTGAGAGAATAGAATTTGTTGGCGGTATAAGAGGTTTATCAGAGCTTGAGAAATTGGTAAATTCCGGAGAATTTCAGGTAGCTTTTGCCCTCTATCCAACTTCAATGGAAGAATTAATGAGAGTGGCTGATGCAGGTAGAAATATGCCTCCGAAGACCACCTGGTTTGAACCAAAATTAAAATCAGGCTTATTTATTCATCTCTTATAGTGATATTAGATTTGTAAAAATGGGGGATACTGGAGGATAAATGTTCTCCTTGATATTTGCTTTCTCCCCTTTTGATATTCCTCCAGCCCCTTACAGTCCTCCTGTGATTAAGGGAATATATCTTTCTCCAGGAGTTATCCATTCAGGTTATAGATTAAAAGAGTTTTACAGAATGGTAGATCTTGGACTCTTAAACGCCGCTATCCTGGATATAAAGGATGTTAATGGAAGAGTGATGTTTTCTCTTTATAAGGACTTTGTAAGGGAGGCTAAAAAGAAAGGGATATATTTAATAGCAAGGCAATGTGTTTTCAAGGATAAATACTTTGCTTTTAAGGATTCTGGAAGATTTGCGCTTAAAGATACAAAAGGGCACATATGGTTTGAAGGAAGGTCAGGATACTGGGTAGACCCTTCCCTGAAAGAGGTAAAAGATTATAACCTCCGAATAATCGATAAGGCATATAAGATGGGTTTTGATGAAATCCAATTTGATTATATTCGTTATCCCTCTGGTGACAAACCTTATAAGAATGATACAAATAAACTCGCCAACATCTTAAATTTTTTAGATATGGCTATAGAAAAAAAATCTAAAGGAAAAAAAATGTCCTTGACTCTTTACGGCTATACTTTATGGGGGTATGTTTTAAAGAAAGAAGGACAAAACCTTGAGCGAATGGCAACCAAGGTCGATGCTATCTACCCAATGCTTTACCCTTCTCATTTCAAAGATGATTTCATGGCTGATTCTACTAAGGAATGGAGAACCTATTCTATCGTCTATAAATCAATAAAGGAAGCAAGAAATCGATTATCCAACAAGGATATTTGCATAATTCCTTATCTTCAGGCCTTTGACTGGAAGCAAACGCGCCTTGGGAAGGCGTATGTAAAAAATCAATTGAAAGCAGCTTATGATGCAGAGACAGACGGTTTCATACTATGGGAAGCAAAAGGAGATTACAAACGAGGTTTTCAGGAGCTTTTTGATTTTGATATTGAACGCTCCATAGAGAAACTCCGAATGCTCCCACCTGAAGAAGATGACCGTAAAAGAGATTAAAAGGATTTTAGGTGATAAGTTCCTTTCAAAATCCCGGGGTCAAACCCTTCTCCTGGATGAGAATATAGCAAGAAAGATTGCTGATCTTGTAGATGAAATGGGGGAGAAGAGAATTCTTGAGATCGGTCCTGGACTTGGAATTATAACGAAATTTTTACAAGCGAAGGGATATGAAGTTACTACAGTTGAGATCGATAAAGATTTTTGTGAATATTTAAGGGGTAAAGGGATAAAAGTAATCAATGAAGATTTCCTTAAATTGTCCGTCAATCAATCACTTCCAAGAGCTGTTGTTAGTGCGCTCCCTTTTTCTGTCTCAGTTCAGATTCTACTCCGTCTGAAGGAGGAAAGGGAGCATTTTAGAAAGTGGTTTGTTATTGTCCAGAAGGAAGTGGCAGAACGCATAATTTCAAAACCTTGTAAAAAAACCTACTCCTCTCTCTCAATAATATTTCAGTTGCTCTTTGATATTAACATAGAATTCAATATTCCTCCCAATGCCTTTTTCCCAAAACCCGGCATAACTTCAACGGTTCTCAAAGGTTCTCTAAAGGAAAACCCCTTTATTGAAGTTACCCCGGAATTTGAGAAATTTCTCAAGGATATCTTTAGATTCAGAAGAAAAACTCTTAAAAACAATCTCTTTGATTATAATTTGGAGGATGTTTTTATTGATCTTCATCGGAGAGCTGAAACTCTCAAAGTTGAAGAAGTTGTCCGGCTATATAGGGAACTCTCTAAATGAAAGGAATTTACATATTGATTCTTCATCTACCATCCTGTAAAGAATTAAAGATAGGGAAATTGGGGAGGTTATCTTTTGAATCTGGTTACTATGCATATGTAGGTTCGGCTCTCTTGGGTGAGCATAGATTAATGAGGCATATTAAGAATCTTCAAAAAGGGAAGGTCCTGAATCCGCATTGGCATATAGATTATCTCATTTCCCACTGTGAGAAAGTGGGATGGTTTTTTGCTGAATGCCATGACCCCAAAAAAGAGGGAGAAGTTGCAAATGCACTCTCAAAAAAACTCTCTTATATCGATAATTTTGGTTCATCTGATTCTAATGCTCCATCTCATTTATTCAAATCCAAAAAACTTAAGAAACTTGAAGAGGAAATCCAGAAAGTATGGGGATCAGTTGGTTTAGCAAAAATATATTCTGAAAAGGATTCTATAATTTAATTGTCAATTCAACTAATATCGTATAATTTTAATTGGATTGATTCAAGCTGACTCAAACCTATAATCTCTTTCTTCTTTTCCGCTAATAGGATAATCTCGGAAGGGGAGAAAATATGTTTAATCCTTTCAGTGAAAAGTTTTTCTCCCGAATATTTATTTATTATCACTGAATCAATATCAATTTCTAAATTCTCCCTTGATTCCTCATTGATAGAACCAATGAACCAAAATCGTGCACACCGCCCATTACCAGGGTTCCAACAACTACCCAGATTATTGCTGGGACCCAACCCCAAATAATGGCTATTGCCGGACCTACAATAGGACCTGTTCCAGCAATGGAAGTGAAGTGATGGCCAAAGATAATCTCTTTCCTTGTCGGAACATAGTCAATCCCATCTTCGAATTCCACCGAGGGAGTCAGGTTTTCATCATTTAATTCATATATTTTCTTGGCGATAAAAGTTCCGTAGAATTTATAAACCACAAAAAAAACAATAAATGAAATAACCATCAGCAATACAGCATCCATTTATCCCTCTTTTTATTTCCCTAATGAGCTTCGTCCCAGTTTCTTCCGAAATTATAATCTACTTTTAAAGGCAACAAGAGATTTCCAGCGGACTCCATTATTGGTACAACTAAGTCCGTTATCTCCTCTTTTTCTTCTTCTGGCACCTCAAAGAGGAGTTCATCATGGATCTGAAGGATCATTTTTGTTTTTAGTTTCCTCTTTTCAAGTTCACTCTGAGTCTTTATCATCGCTTTCTTGATGATGTCCGCTGCACTACCCTGGATGGGGGTATTTATAGTGATCCTTTTTCCGTATTCCTTTTGGCGCGGACTGTTGAGTTCAGGAATCCATCTCTTTCTTCCAAAAATTGTTGTCACAAACCCTGAATCTATTGCATTATCGATTGTCTCCTTTTGCCATCCCTCTACTCCAGGATGATTGTTATAGTATCTTTCTATTATTTTATTTGCTTCATCAGGAGGAATACCCAGTTGTTTTGATAGTCCATAAGGGCTTATTCCATAGACAATGCCAAAGTTTATTGCCTTTGCCCTTCTTCTCTTCTCAGGTGTTATTTCTCCAGACTCGAGACCAAAAATTCGGCAGGCGGTGGATGTGTGTATATCAAGGCCTTCTTCGAAATCTTCCAACAATTTCTCATCTCCAGAAAGGTGTGCGAGTATCCGGAGTTCAATCTGGGAATAATCGCAGGATAATATAAGATGGTCTGGTGGAGAAATTACCGCTTTCCTTATCCTTCTGCCTCTTTCGGTTCTAATGGGTAAGGTTTGAAGATTTGGATTGATTGTTGTAATTCTTCCGGTTGATGCTACTGTTTGCTGAAATTCAGGGTGAATTCTATTGGTTTTCTTATCAACTGATTCTATCAGGGGATTTAAATAAGAGTTCTTTAATTTATCAAGTTCTCTGAAGTTAAGTATCTCCGAGATAATTGGATGTTTATCCCAAAGGACATTGAGAACTTCTACATCGGTTGAGAAGCCCGTAGTTGTTGTTTTTATCACAGGCAGTCCCAACCTTTCAAAAAGTATCTTGCTTAATTGTTTTGGTGAGCGTAGATTAAATTCCACACCAGCAAGTTTGTAGATATCTTGTTTGACTTCTTCAATTTCCGCATTGATTGAAATTCTAAGTCTTTTTAATAGTTCTGTGTCAAAAAGGATTCCGTTTTTCTCCATTCGGAATAAAACAGGGATAAGAGGTTGTTCGATTTCCTTATAAAGTTTCCAGAGATTATTATCTTTCAATGCCTTGCAGGAATTTTTTGCTGCTTTTTTCATTAGAACTGTGGCCGATTCCTCATTTGCCGGAGTCATTCCCTGTTCTAAAAGGATTCGATCAAGTGTGTGTTTTTTTCTATTGGGATAGAGAAGATAATGCATAATAGCCAGGTCGAGTACTTCACCTTCTGGATAGCGGCCTAAAATATGAGCCACTTTCTTAGCATCCTCTAAAACGAGGGAACCTCCTTCGAATTTACCAAGTTGTGGAATCGCCTCATCCACTTCAGCGATCATTAGAGATTTGCCCGAAGATAAGTATATTTTTCCCTTTCTTTGAAGGATGCATAAGGTCTTTCCTCTTTCTTCTATTGAGTTAACAATATTATAATCCAGAGTTCCTTTTTCTTTTTCCAACCACTCTTCAATGAGGGAATAGAACTCAAGTTCTTTCAAGATTTTTTTAAGATGATTTTTATCGATTCCTTTGTAGTTAAGGTCGGGTAGATCCAGATCAAGAGGAACATCTTTTTTGAGTTTGATCAATTTTCTCCATTTCAGGGCTTCTTCCTTCTTTCCTTCCAGTTTTTTCTGGATTTTCGAATTCTTTATTGAATTGAGATTTAAAAAGATATCTTCAAGGGAGATGAAATTCTTTAATAGTTGTGCTGCAGTTTTCTTTCCAACCCCTTTGAGCCCGGGTATATTATCCGAACTGTCACCTCTGATAGCAAGATAATCTCCCAATTTATCCGGAGGAATCCCAAATTTTTCTTCTACTTTCTCTGGATCTATCCATTCTTTACCCTTTCCATGCATATTCAGAATTGTAACACTTTTAGATACAAGTTGCATCAAATCCTTATCCATAGTAAATACCACGGTGTCGATATCCTTCCCCCTGGTTTTTTCTACGAGAGTGGCGATTACATCATCAGCCTCATACCCTGACTTGGATAGGACATGGAATCCAGTTGCCTGGCATAATTCCTTAATACAAGGAAGTTGTGATGATAGTTCATCAGGCATTTTCTTTCTTTGAGCTTTATATTCGGCAAACTTTTTCTTTCTAAAGGTCGGTTCCGGCAGGTCAAAACAAACAGCAGCATAGTCAACCTTTAATTCTTCTAAAACCTTTTTCAAGCTTCTGGCAAAACCGAAGACAGCAGAAGTTGGTTTCCCTTTGGAAGTTATGAGAGGATTATCCTTGAAGGCAAAATAAGAACGATATGCCAAGGATGAACCATCGATGAGTAATAGAATTTTTTTCATATGTTAATTATAAAGAGGTTCTCCTCTTAGTCAAGGATTGGAATATCTTTCAATTTTTAAGGATGCAAGATGAAAACTTAAATTTTTCCAAAGGAAGTTCTACAAATCTCTTGACAATATAATTGATCTTAATATCATTAAATATATGGATACAGGAAAAGACTGGGATGAATTTATATCATTCTTTTTAGCTATAACTATTAAGTTTCCTCATAAGGATTTTGAATCTTTTAATTTCAAAAAGGAGAGAGTATGTATATCTTAACTCTTACGGTATCATTTATTGTCCTCTTTATAAATGGTTTTACTCCACTTAATGAAACGCTCTTATTAAAGACTCCGGATATTTACAAAAACGAGATAGTCTTTGAGCATGGGGGAGATCTGTGGCTAACATCAATAAAAGATACCACTGCAAGGAGATTGACCACGGATAAAGGATATGAGAATTATCCAAAATTCTCACCCGACGGTGAGTTTATTGCGTTCAGTGGAGAATATGACAATGATAACTTTGATGTATATGCAATGCCAGTGAATGGGGGCCTGCCTATTCGACTAACCTATTACCCAGGGGGTGATAGGGTTATAGGATGGACAAAAGATGGCAAACATATTTTGTTCATATCAAGGAGAGCCCACTGGCAAGTACCACAATTATACAAAGTTTCTTATAAAGGAGGTATGCCAGAACCAATCCCTCTGCCCAGAGTATTTGCAGGCTCGTTTTCCGAAGATGAAAGGAAATTTGCTTATAATAGGAAAACAGGCGGGCTGAATTGGAAAGGATACAAGGGTGGCATGGCTCCTGACGTATGGATTTATGACTTTTCTCTTGATACTTGCATGAAAGTTACCGAATGGGAAGGAACAGATATTAAGCCATTCTGGTATCGAGATAAAATATACTTCCTATCTGACCGTGATAGCTCTCTCAATAATAGGCTTAATCTCTATTATTATGATTTAAAATCAAAAAAAATTGAGCAAGTTACCAGGCATAAGGAATTCGACATCGAAAATTTTAGTATATATGGGACGAAAGTTGTATATGAGTGTGGGGGTAAGCTATGGATAAGAGATTTAATAGGTGATAAGTCAAGACAAATGAGCATTAAGTTGCCGGATGATAGGAGGTTTATGAGAAAGACCTATGAAAAGGCATCGGGGTTTATAAATGGGGGTGAAATATCTCCTACAGGTAAACGTGCTCTTTTCCAGGCTCTGGGTGATATATTTACCGTTCCCAGGGAACACGGTCCTACTCGAAATATCACAGAAACCCCAGGGATAAGAGAAATTTCACCGGTTTGGTCACCGGACAGTAGATGGGTTGCTTATTTATCTGATAAAATCGGTGAATACGAAATTTACCTCAGGCGAACTGATACCACAGGAGAAGAAAAACGCATAACCCATGATGGCAAATGTTTCCGGTATAACATTCTTTGGTCCCCGGATAGCAGAAAACTTTTATATGCTGATACAAAATTGAGACTCTTTTTTGTAGATATAGAAGATAAAAAGCCTGTATTAGTTGATTCTTCAATCACGGAAAGAATCCTTAACTATGATTGGTCTCCTGATAGTAAATGGATTGCTTATATAAAAGAAAATGAGGATTGGTATGGATCGATCTGGCTCTATTCATTAGACAGGAATAAGAGCTATAAAATTACCGATGATCTATACGATGAAGATGAAGTTTGCTTTGATCCAGATGGAAGATACCTTTACTTTATATCATCAAGAACATTTAGTCCTGGACATTGTGATTTTAGCGAGAAAAAAATATATCCATCGACACAGAATATCTGTCTTATAACACTCCAAAAAGACTCGTTATCGCCTTTTGCACCAGAAAGCGATGAGGAGAAAATTGGAAAAGAAGAAGAGGAATCAAAAAAAGATGAGAAAAAGGGTGAGAACAAGAAAACAGAAATCGATTTAAAGGATATCGGAAGGAGAATAGTTACCGTTCCCATTCCCGCTAGTGACTATTGGAACCTTTCTGCATCAGATAATAAAATTTTCTATCTTAAGAGCAAAAGAACCATAGAGATACAAAGAACCAAGGCAGATTTAGAGACGTTCGATATAGAAGAAAAGAAAGAACACACCATTTTGAAAGATATTGATAACTACTCATTATCATCAGAGGGTAAAAATATCCTATACAAGGCAGAATCTATATTCGGTATAATAGAAGTCAAGCCTGAAGAATGTAAGAAAGGTGAGGGCAAAATAAATCTAAACGATATTATAGCGCCCTTCTATCCAGAATCAGCCTGGGGTCAGATATTCAATGATTTCTGGCGACTTATAAGAGATTTTTATTACGATCCCGATATAAATGGGGTAGACTGGATAGGGTTAAAGCAAACTTATAGTAAATTCTTACCCTCCATAACCCATCGGGATGAGCTTAATTATCTCTTTGGCAAGATGCAGAGAGAGCTCGGTAACTCCCACAATTACCACTGGGGAGGTAAATTCCCAGAATTAAAACACGTATCAGTTGGTTTATTAGGGGCAGACTTTGAACCTGATCAAAAATCTCACTTTTACAAATTCAAAAAAATATATAAAGGGGAGAGTTGGCAGAAATCACGCAAGTCGCCCCTGACTGAACCTGGAGTAGATGTTAAAGAAGGTGAATATTTGATTGCTGTTGAGGGTGAGATAATTCATTTTCCTGAGAATATCTATAAATACTTTGAAAACAAGGCTGATAAGCAGATAAGGTTAGCCATAAATACCAAACCTTCTATTAAGGGTTCAAGAACTATTAAGATAAAGCCTATTAATCTGAGTAGTGAACGTGAGCTACGATATCTAAATTGGGTTGAGACCAACCGGGAAAAAGTAAAGATAGCAACGAATGGAAGGATTGGTTACATTCACGTACCAAACACTGCTGTATGGGGTCTTGAAGAGTTTGGGAAGTACTTTTTTGCACAAAGAAACAAAGAGGGTTTGATAGTTGATGTTCGATATAACGGAGGAGGTTGGTCTCCTATGATGTTTATGGATTATCTAAAAGAAACTCCGCTTAGTGTATTTGTGCCAAGATATGGAAAACCACATATGGATCCCTCTGCGAAATTCAGGGGTAATTTAGTATGTATTACTAATGAATACGCAGGCTCTGGTGGAGATATGTTTCCTTATTACTTCCGTAAACTTGGTTTAGGAAAGCTTATCGGCACTACAACCTGGGGTGGTCTTTTAAGTTGCAGCGGTAGAAAATTAATGGATGGAGGAACGGTAGTAATTCCTATGTACGAAGTTAGAAATATTGAAGGGAAGCAGATCATTGAGAATAAGGGTGTGCACCCTGATATCGAGGTTGATAATCTACCAAATATGCTGATGAAAGAGAGAGACTTACAGCTTGAGAAGGCTATTGAGATATTAAGTAAATGATATCAAGGGAGGGACTATTCTATCTCTAAGAGAATTGGAGCATGGTCGGAGCCATAAACTTCTTTTAAGATGATGGAATCTTTAACTCTTTCCATTAAACCTTCAGTTACAAAGAAGTAATCTAACCTCCAGCCAATATTTCTTTTTCTTGCATTGAACCTGTATGTCCACCAGGTGTATTCCTCAGGCTCTGGGTGAAAATGTCTGAAAGTGTCTATATACCCTTTGGATATGAATTTACTAACCCATTCTCTCTCTATAGGCAGGAATCCAGAAAACTTTTCGTTTGCCTCGGGGTTTGCAAGGTCTATTTCTTTATGAGCAGTGTTTAAATCCCCTGTTATGATTATCTCTTCACCTTTTTCATGAAGACTTTCGCAGTGTTCAAGAAATGCATCATAATAATCAAGTTTGAATTTTAGTCTCTCATCACTGCTTTTCCCGTTTGGAAAATAAACATTGAAAAGGGTGAAATCCTTATATTTGGTTCTTATTAGTCTTCCTTCCTTATCAAATCTTTCGATACCCATTCCAAATTGAGTCTCAAGGGGCTTTTCTTTTGAGAATGTTATTACACCACTGTAACCCTTTCTTTCCCCGGAATTCCAGTAAGTATAATATCCCTCTGGATTGAGGATTTCCCCTTCAAGTTGCTCTCTATTGACTTTTATTTCCTGGAGGCAGAGTATATCAGAATTCCGCTCCTTGAACCATCCCATAAAATCCTTTTTGAGTATTGCTCGAAGGCCATTTACATTAAATGTTACAATTTCCATATATAATATTTATATTATTATAGTTTGGAAAAGTCAAGGTTAGGATACTTATCCCTATTTATCTTATTTTTTGGATTCCGATATTTTCTTTCAGGAAGGAGAAAATTAGCGGTTGACTTTTTTGTGGGGGAAAATTATAATAAAAATAATGAAGAACTTAGAGATTGCTGATCTATTTTCTAAAATTGCTGACGCTCTTGATCTTAAAGGCGGAAATTACTTTAAAATACGAGCGTACAGACGCGCAGCCCGGACAATAAAGGACCTATCCGAAGACATTGAAAAGATTTATAAAGAAGGCTCTCTTACTAATATTCTTGGGATTGGTGAGGGGATAGCAAAAAAGATAAAAGAATATTTAGAGACAGGAAAAATGTCTAAATATGAAAAGGTTACAAGAGACATCCCGGAATCTCTTCTATCTCTACTGAACATTAGAGACCTTGGCCCAAAGACCCTTCATATTCTTCATAAAGAGTTAGGAGTGGAGAATTTAGATGACCTTAAAAAAATTATTGAAGAGGGATCTTTTTCAAAATTAGAGGGTCTCGGGGAAAAGAAAGCAGAAAAAATTATAGAGGGTATAAGAGTATATGAAGAAAGGATGGGAAAAGAGAAGCGTTTTCTCCTTGGAGAAGTTGTCCCTACTGTAAATGAAATAGTAAAGAAGTTAAAAAATATCGATTCAGTAACCAGAGTATCTCCTGCGGGTTCAGTGAGGAGAATGAAGGAAACAGTGGGAGATATTGATGTCCTTGTCGAATCCAACAGACCAAATGAGGTGATGGAATTATTTACTTCATTCCCGGAGGTAAAAAAGGTCCTTGAATCCGGGGAAACAAAGACTTCAGTAATTCTTGAAGGTCTTGATATACAGATGGATCTACGGGTCCTGCCTCCTGAATCCTACGGAGCAGCTCTGATGTATTTTACCGGTTCTAAAGACAATAATGTGCGAATCCGTGGTCTTGCTCAAAAGAAGGGCCTGAAGGTTAATGAATATGGCGTGTTTAAAAATGGTAGGAGAATAGCAGGGAAGACCGAGGAAGAGATTTATAAGCTTCTGGGGATGGAATTTATAGCGCCTGAACTCCGGGAAGATAGAGGAGAAGTTGAATTAGCTCTGGAGAATAAACTTCCTTTTTTGGTGAAGTATGATGATATAAAGGGGAATCTTCATACACATACAATATATTCCGATGGTGAAAATACAATTGAAGAGCTTGCTTCTCATGCGATTAAATTTGGCTATTCTTACCTTGGAATAACGGATCATTCAAAAGCAGCATCTTACGCAAATGGTATGAAAGAGGATGAATTAAAAAAACAATCTGACGAAATCGATTACTTAAATGAAAAACTGGAGAACTTGACGATTTTAAAGGGAATAGAATGTGATATACTCCCCGATGGAAGTCTTGATTTTGATGATAAGATCTTAGAATCTCTTGATTTTGTAATTGGTGCAATACATTCTGGTTTTACAAAGAACGTTACTGAAAGGATGATAAAAGCCCTGGAAAATCCCTTCCTTAAGATTCTTGCCCATCCTACAGGTCGATTGATTTCAAGAAGGGTTGGATATGATGTTGACCTCAAAAGTGTTATGGCAAAAGCCAGTGAAGAGGATAAGATACTTGAAATAAATGCATATTATGATAGATTGGACCTCAATGAATATAATGCAAAGGAAGCGAACAGGAGAGGAATTAAACTTTGTATCAATACCGATGCTCACAATCTCCGAATGTTCGATTGGATGTATCTTGGTGTTGGTATTGCAAGAAGGGCATGGCTACCACGGAATGCCATAATAAATACCTATGATCTTAAAGATCTTATAAAGATACTTAAAGGAAATGGATAAATTCATCATTGAAGGGGGGAATAGATTAGGGGGGGAGGTGGAGATCAAGGGCGCAAAAAATTCTATCCTCCCTATCCTTGCAGCTACACTCCTTACCGAGGATGAATTTGTAATAGAAAATGTTCCTCTCCTTAGAGATATTTTTACAATGAAAAAGGTTTTAGAGACCCTTGGAGCTTCCGTTTCATTCGACCAAAATGTCATATCTGTTGACACCAGGGGAACTGTTGGATATGAGGCACCTTATGAACTCGTAAAGCAAATGAGGGCAAGTTATTATGTTCTGGGACCTCTTCTTGGAAGGTTAGGTAGAGCAAGGGTCTCTTTGCCCGGAGGTTGTGCTATAGGACCGAGGCCGGTTGATCTACATATAAAGGGGCTCCGAGAATTGGGGGCTAATATCTCAGTTGTTCACGGATATATTGAAGGATTTGCGGATAAATTGGAAGGTTCCTATATTTTCCTTGAAGGGACCAATGGTCCTTCCGTAGGGGCAACGATTAACACAATGATGGCTGCAAGTCGTGCCTCTGGAAATACCATAATTGAAGGAGCTGCGATGGAACCGGAAGTCATGGATGTTGCAAATTTTCTAAATAGATGTGGAGCGAAGATCAGAGGGCATGGGACCCGCAGGATTGAGATTAAAGGTGTAAAAGAGCTTTCTGGTTGCAGGTACAGGGTAATTCCAGATAGAATTGAAGCAGGAACATTTGCTGTAGCAGCAGCGATAACAAAAGGGGAAGTTTTTCTCCAAAACGCAGAAGGAAGTCATCTTGAGGCAGTCCTCAAGAAATTGGAGGAGATAGGAGTTAGTATATCCAGAGAGAGGAATGGTATTAAAGTAAAGATGGATAAAGAAATAAATTCTACAGATATTGAGACTGGCCCATATCCTGGCTTTCCCACTGATATGCAAGCTCAATTTACATCACTCCTTTCTTTATCCAATGGGGTATCACTTGTGAGAGATAAAGTCTTTGAAGGGAGGTTTATGCATGTTCCAGAACTTGTTAGAATGGGAGCAAATCTCAGGAGAAAGAGCGATTATGTTATAGTAAAAGGTGTTCCCTTTCTATCAGGTGCCAAGGTTATGGCGTCAGATCTACGTGCTTCTGCAGCTCTGGTTCTCGCTGGTCTTGCTGCTTCCGGAACAACGGAAATCAGGAGGATTTATCATATAGACAGGGGCTATGAGAATATTGAGAAAAGATTGCAATCTCTTGGGGCTCAAATATGGAGACGAGGAGAATAAAAACTGATTTTTTGATGATCGGTAGTGGAATATCAGCTCTAAATTTTGCGCTTCGGGTTTCTAATATAGGTAATGTCCTTATTCTAACTAAAAAAGAAAGAACAGATGCCAACACCAACTATGCTCAGGGTGGGGTTGCTTCTGTTTTGGGTAAAACAGATTCTTACTCCTCTCACATAGAGGATACTCTTCGCACAGGGGCTGGCATATGCAGGGAGAAAGCTGTTGATATTATGGTCAAAGAGGGTCCTTTGTTAATTGATGATCTAATCGGGTGGGGAGTAGAGTTTAGTCGGGATAAGAATTCCAATTTAGAACTATGGAAAGAGGGGGGACATTCCCACAGGAGAATTGTTCATGCAGGGGATTTCACAGGTCGGGAAATTGAAAAGGCGCTTATATCGTCTATAAAGAATCATCCAAATATCCGAATATTTGAACATCATCTTGCTTTCGAATTAATTACTGCAAATGATTCGTGCTATGGAGCATTTGCCCTGGATGTCTCTACAGGAGAAGTCATTCAGGTTTGCGCAAAGGTAACCCTTCTTGCTACTGGTGGTGCTGGTCAGGTTTATCAGCATACATCTAATCCATCAGTTGCAACGGGAGATGGCATCTCAATGGCATATAATGCAGGGTGCAGGATAGAAGATATGGAGTTTTTTCAGTTTCATCCAACAACTCTCTGGACTCCAAAAGTGCAGGAAAGACAATTTCTCATCTCAGAGGCTGTCAGGGGTGAGGGTGGGATATTGCTGGATAAGGATGGGAATAGATTTATGGAAGGAATAGACCCAGGAATGGAACTTGCGCCGCGAGATGTCGTAGCAAGAGCCTGTGATTCAGTTTTAAAAGAAAGGGGAGACGATTATGTCCTTCTCGACATCTCCCATAAAGATTCTGATAAAGTNAAGAAAAAGTTTCCNAATATCTATAGAGAATGTCTAAAGCACTCAATTGATATGACGAAAGAACCTATACCGGTTGTTCCTGCAGCCCACTATATCTGTGGAGGGGTTTGTACTGACCTCTACGGCAGGACAGATTTAAGAGGTCTTCTGGCTGCAGGTGAAGTTGCCTTTACAGGGGTTCATGGAGCCAATAGATTGGCAAGTAATTCTCTACTTGAGGCTTTAGTTTTTTCTACAAGGGCATCACGGATTGCTGAGGATTGGATGGTTAAGGACTCTTTCCCGGAAAAGTGCATCTCATTAGAGGAAAAAAGATCCAGCATTGAGGAGAGCATCCTTGCAGTACATACAAAGAAGGAGATAAAACAGACAATGTGGGATTATGTAGGAATTGTAAGGAGGGATTACCTCCTGAATAGAGCGTTAAGGCGCTTTGAACTATATCTGGGAGAGATAGAAGAGTTGTACAGGAATAGTTCTCTCTCAAGGGACATCATCGAACTTCGTTCTCTAATCACAGTTGCCTATCTCATAACACGCTCTGCCCTTTTGAGAAAAGAATCCAGAGGCCTCCATTATAACAAAGATCACCCCCAAACAAAGGAAGAATTCAGGAAGCATATAATTCAAAGAAAGGAGAAATAATGAACTATAAGCTAATTACAAGACATTTTGAGGTAAGCAAAGATTTTGCAATTCGGGTAGATAAGAAAATGGAAAAACTGTCAAAATTCGATAAATGGATAAACCATATTGAGGTCATCATTAATGAAGAAGGAGATAGGCGGGATACCGAAATCAATGTTTTTCTTGATAATAAGCAAATTAACGCTAAAGAGGAAGGGAAAGATGCTTATCAGACATTCTCTAAAGCTTTCACTAAGATTAAAAAACAGATTAGAAAATTTGAAGATCAGGTGACCGATCATTATGTTGAACACTGAATTAACCATCAAAGAATTATTTAAGGCTCTCAAAGGATATATAGATGTTCAATTGTTAGCAGGGGAAAAGGGGCTTTCTCGTAAAATAACCGAAAAGTTTCCCAATAGACCTGGTTACCTATTTGCAGGTTACGATAAAGATTTTCCTGCCAATTCTATCCAGATGTTGGGAAATCGAGATATTGGTTTTCTATCCTCTATGAAGAAAAAGACCAGGGAGGTAAAGATAACCAAACTCCTTTCATTTAACCCCCCTGCTATAATAGTCTGTTGTGGTCTTGAGCCTCCAGATTTTCTTCTTAAAGGTTGCGATAAGTTGGGGATATCCCTTATGAAGACCAATGCGCCTTCCTGGAAAACGAGTGAGATTATTCAGTCATATCTTGAGGATAGATTGGCGAAGTTCATCTTTATTCACGGTGACCTTGTAGATGTGTTTGGAATAGGTTTGCTTATTACAGGGGAGAGTGGAATTGGTAAAAGCGAGGCAGCCCTGGATTTAGTTACAAGGGGTCATCGTCTAATTGCAGATGATGTGGTTTGTGTGAAAAGAAAAAAGGACATGCTGATAGGGGAAGAGATGCAGAAAGAGGATATTTTACGTCATAATTTAGAAATTCGAGGGGTTGGAATATTGAATGTGGCTGTGCTCTTTGGGATTAAGGGCATCAGGATGCATAAGAGAGTAGAGTTACAACTGGAATTAGTTAGATGGGAAAAGGGTAAGGATTATACAAGAACAGGTTTGGAGACAAACGAAGTCAATATTCTTGGTGTTTCAATTCCCTACATAAAAATTCCCCTTGTTCCTGGTAAGAATATAGCCACTATTACTGAAGTTATAGCAATGGACTTCCTTGGGAAGAGTGTGGGATTCTATTCTGGTGAAATATACGAGAGTGAATTGATAAAAAAACTACGAAAGAGGGGGGAAAAATATCTGAAGTTGGAGGAAGATGAAGAATAGGATTCCGTTTGGTCCAGTTCCATCAAGGAGATTGGGGCGGAGTCTTGGAATAAATAACTTGCCGTCAAAAATATGTACTTTTTCATGTGTGTATTGTCAGGTTGGTAAAACTCTAAAGTTTACAAAAAAGAGACAGGCATTCTATAAACCCGAAGAGATTCGAGATCAGGTTGAAGAGAAAGTAAGGGAATTGAAGAATAAAGATGAAAGGATAGACTATCTTAGTTTTGTCCCTAATGGCGAAGCGGCATTGGATATAAATTTAGGGAGAGAAATAGAACTTCTTAAAGATTTGGGGATTCCAATTGCTGTTATTACAAACAGTTCACTTATAACTCTTCCTGATGTAAGAGAAGCTTTAAAGAAAGCGGATTGGGTATCCCTGAAGGTTGACGCAGTGAGTGAAGAGTTATGGAGAAGGATAAATCGACCTCTCTCTGAACTCAAACTTCCTGAAATACTGGAGGGAATGGTTCAGTTCAGCAGGAATTATTCGGGGAAATTGAATACTGAAACGATGTTCATTGAAGGAATTAATGACAGTAAAAAAGAAATGGAAAGGATTGCAGATTTTATTCGAAGAGTTCATCCTTTAAAATCTTATATCGCAATCCCTACCCGTCCACCCACTCTAAACTGGGTAAAACCTCCTCCTGAAGAGAAGCTAAATATTGCATACAGTATTTTCAATGAAAGGTTAGATAATGTGGAGCTTCTCATTGGTTATGCCGGTGGGGAATTTGCCTCTACTTATGATGTGAGAGGAGATATCCTTGATATAATATCAGTCCATCCAATGAGGAAGGGAGATATAGAAGAGATTCTTAAAGATGCTGGAGAAGACTGGTCAGTTGTTAAAGAACTAATCGAGAAAGGAGAGATAAAAAAAACAGAGTTCAATAATAAGATTTTTTTTGTTAGAGCTTATATGAAGGATAATAATGGGAAAGATAGGAGATAATTATAAGAAATTGAGGGATTCTATTCCTCCTTATGTGACAATAGTCGTTGCCTCTAAGATGAGGACTCCTGATGAAGTGAAGGAGGTGATTCAGGCAGGGGCAGAGGATATTGGCGAAAATTATGTTTACCCTGAGGCTTTTGACAAGTATCAATCATTGGGGGATATAGCGAAAAAAGCCAGATGGCACTTTATTGGTCATCTTCAGAAAAATAAGATAAACAAAGCCCTTTTTATATTTAATGTAATACAGACAATAGAATCATTTAGGAAGGCAAAAGAGATTGATAAACGAGTTAAAGGGGCAGGAAAATCCATTATTCCAGTTTTCCTTGAAATAAACAGTGGAAGAGAAGAATCAAAAACAGGTTTTCCACCAGATATTTCCATCCTGAAGGAAGCTCTTGTCAAAATGGAAGAACTAAAACATATAAAGATAAAAGGTCTTATGACAATGGGACCAAGATTTGGAGATCCAGAAGAAGCGCGACCTTACTTTAAATTGACAAAGGAACTCTTTGAACAATTAAAAGATGTTGAGACTAAAAACTCAGAGCTGGAAACTCTTTCTATGGGTATGAGTAATTCCTATAAAGTTGCAATTGAAGAAGGCTCAAACATGGTCCGCATCGGTTCCCTGATATATGGAAGTCAGGGACGGTCCTTGCATTGTTGCGGTTTTCTAACCTAATTAGTTTTATTGTATAAAATTAGAATTTAATGCCAATTGAAGGACCACTTAAAGATTCTGTAGTAGAAATCAAACTTCTATAACTGGCGAAAATATTTATATGTGAAGCCACATTAAAACTTACACCACCATTGAACCCTATTAAAATTCCATCACTAAATAAGGTCACATCAGGCTTAATCCAGAGATTAAAATATCTTGTTAGAGGGATTTTACTCCTCACGCCCAATTTAAGGCCCAGAGCAGATTCATCTTCATAATAAAGAACCCCAAAGCCAATTTCACCAGTTAGCGAGGGGATAAATTCATAGAGGAAAGAGGCATTCATTTGTATTAGTCTATTTTTCTCACTCTCAAGATTCTCTTTATAAGTATTCCATCCCAGGCTAAAACCCATATTCCTGCTCCTGATATAATCAAATTCGGCTCCAATTCCAGAAAGAGAATCATCTATGTAGTGATAACTTAAAGAGACAGAAACTTTGCTTTTTCTCACTGGCCTATATTCCTCTTCTCTTTCTTCATACACTGAGAATGAAGGTACTCTTCTGTAAGGATAATCCCAGTACCACAAATCATAAGGATATCTTCTATAACCCATATAATACCTACGACAGAAATAGTAGCGCCAATAATTCTTATAACCATAATCTCTTTCTATTGGCGATTTTACCTTTTTAACGTCTCTAAAAAGTCTTTCTAATCTACCTTTCTCTTCTTCTGTTTCTCGAATTTTATATCCATCCCACTTATAATATCTCACTTCTTCCAGCTTATGGAACTTTTGTTCAGAAGTAATTTTAAAAGATTTAGTGTAGTCTGGCACTCTCTTCCTGTAACTTTTCCTCGTATTTACTGAATAATCTATAGTTCTGTAAGTTTTAATTTTATAAGTTTCACTTCTTACACCTCTTTCTACCCTGGTTTTAATCACAGCTTCTCTCTTCTTTTGTTTAGAATTATTTATTGACCTTGAATAACCTGAAATTGGTATAAATAAGCCCATTAACAGAATTTCAATAATTAAGTAATTTAAAATATTTCCTTTCATTTTCATATTAAATTCATCCAATTTTAATTTTTAAGCCATATTAAAATTTCATCGAAGCCAGGCTTTTATAAAATGGCTTATTATTTATAATATATCTAAAATCACCATTTTGTCAAGGTTTGTTTTTTATCAGGGACGGTCCTTGCATTGTTGCGATTTTCTAACCCAGTTAGTTTTATCGTATATGGAAGTATCACTTTTATCATACCTTAATATGCTACCTATTTCATAATTGTATAATCTTGCATATTTTTTTAAAAGAGGCCGGAACTTTCCAAATCCTCACCTTTTCTCTGCTTTTTGAAATTAAATTGATTTTGTTACTTTCTACACAAATTTCCAGGAGAAGAATATTTTTACAATCAATTGTTAGTATTACTATGTTAGTATTACTAAAACCTTATACCAAATACCTAACACCTAAACATACTACTGCCAAAATGTCAACCCCCGTCCCCCTATTTTCTAAGCTTGACAAATTGCAGCTCAATATTTATAATTTAACTCAGAAAAAGTGGGGAATAAACCTGAACCTTG
>NGFL01000004.1 GCA_002215665.1 candidate division TA06 bacterium JGI_Cruoil_03_38_101
GAAAAACTCTAAAAATGCTTACATTGATTCAATAGAAGTCGAAATCTCCCTTGTATTACTAAAGAGACCTACCACTGATTAAAATTTTTAGAAAGAGAAGTTGACAAATGAGAGTAATTGATTATTTTAATGATAGACAGCAAGAATCGCTCAACTTAGGTTTTTATAAAAAAAATAGTTGACAAAAGAGATTTATATGTGATAATATATATTAATGGGCAATATTTATTAACCGTTCCATTAAGGAACAAAACAAAAGGAGGTCTTTATGCGTAAAGGGGTAATGTTGTTAGTTTTACCAATATTGTTTCTCTCTATTTCAGGTGCTATGCATCCAAATTCACCGAGAGTAATAAAAAAGAGGGTTATCCAAAAGACGAGGTCTGTCACTGTGAAAAATAGAGGTATTTCAACTACAGATGCCAGATTAATAAATCCTGTTAAAAAAACAGAACCTGTTATTACCAAGTATCTATCTGTTTCTAAGGAGGCAAGTGGTGTCTCTAAAGCATCAGGAAGTGCATATTCTGTAAAGGGCACAAAGTATGCCAACACTATTGACTCCTTCCCTGCACCGAGAACGCAGAATACTGGTCTTGAATGGGATGGTAGATACCTTTGGCTTATCTCACGTAATGGTTATGGTGTTGCAGCAACAGTAAATGCCCTTGACCCAGAGGATGGCTCTGTTTACACAACCTGGGATATGCCCACAACAGGGAATTGTACGGGTGTAGGCTTTGTAAATGACATTATGTATGTTGCTGATCGGACAAATGGGATGATAAGGAAGGTAACAAAGGCAGGGACACTCATTGCCAGTTATGCTGGTCCTGGTGGAACAGGTATGAGGGGTGTAAGCAGTGATGGACAGTATCTCTATATTTCCTCAATAGCTGGGGATACACTCTTCAAGGTAGATACATTAATGAATATTCTGACTCAGTGGTACATTGGTGGTATTGGTGGCTGGGCTATGGATAGGGCTATGGATATTGCCTATGTAGGAAAGGATGGAACAATGTGGATTTTAGACGACGATGATAACCTGCTTAAACAGATGGATATCAGCGGTGGGACACCTGTTCTTTTGAATTCCTATACACTCCCCGGGAACCCTTCGAGTAACGTAGTTGAGGGTATTGCCTTTGATGGGAGCGATATGTGGTTCAATACTTTCCTTGGTGACCAGATATACAGGATAGATGTAGGATATTCCCACTCAAGAATTGCTCTTTTCCAGGATAGAGAACCCTGGACTTTTAGGTCAAATAAGGATATTCTCTACGCAAACGGGATTCCATTTAAGGTATTCACATCTGGCGATATGGGTACTGCTGACCTATCCATCTATACAAAGGTAATCATCAGCAGCCAGCAGCCTGGCAGTTTATATCAGCATATTGAAGCAAACAGAACCTGGTGGGAGAGTTGGATTTCAGCTGGTGGCGTTTTTGAATTGAATGGCGCAGAATTGACTGTTGATGACTGGTCAGGTCTTGTAATGCCCGGTGGATTTACCAGTTACTTTCAGGCGAATGATACTGTAAACATCGTTTCTTCCTGGCATCCTATTGTAAATAATCCAAATTATATAACTGATACTACCCTCAACAGCTGGAACTTTTCTACCCATGGGTATCTTGTAAATTTACCCCTTGATGCATACGAGATAATAAGGGACAGTATCCCTGACGAGCCTGCAACAGCAATTTTTAGATTTGGTGATGGGGGTGTAATAGCAACGATGCAGACTTTGGAATTTGCATATGCATATGGTTACTCATTTATCCTTGAGAATATGATTCTCTACTGGGATAAAGGTGTATCCCCGAATGTACTTATGGCAATTTCAGATTATGACCAGCCAGATACACGTAACTCATTGATGGGATATCTAGATATAGGGAATGTAGACCATATGAATACGCATAATTATACCCCTACTATGAAGGATCTTTCCTTATACGATGTAATATTCACCTGGCCAAATTATTCGCATCTGGACAAAGATGCACTTGGTGATACGCTTGCCGCATTTGTAGATGCTGGTAAATGTGTCATTACCTGTGGGTTTTCCTGGTACACTCAGGGAAATTCCCTCGGTGGTGCAATAATGACACCAACATATAATCCATTCAACTCACCAACTGGTGGCAACCATTTTGCTGCAGCAAACCTTGGATGGTATAACTCCTCCCATCCCATAATGAGCGGTGTAACAAGTGTCTCAGATCGATTCAGGGATTCACTTGCTATAAATCCAGGTGCAGATTCTGTCGCAAAGTGGGATGACGGTGAGTGGTTCATAGGGACAATGGATGCCCCATATCCAGCTGGTGGTGTTATTGGGTTTAACGGAGTTCCTGAGGATTACGGATACTGGACTGGAGATATGATGCTTCTCCTTCACAATGCCATTACTTGGGCAGAGGCTTCAGGTATAGATGATAATCCCATAGTATCCATTGATAAAAATTTAAGGATTCTGAAGGTCTCTCCCAATCCATTTATCCATTCAACAGAGATATACTTTGAGATTCCCAACACTGGCAATGTTGAATTTAAGATATTCAATGTCGTAGGACAGAGAATCGCAAATTACAAGCAGATTGAGAATACAGCAGGCAGAAAAAGTTTTGTCTGGGACGGGAGAAATAAAAAAGGTAATCCTGTCTCCTCGGGTGTATATTTTTACAGCATTGAATTGAATGGCGATAGGGTAACAGGGAAAATTACTGCTATAAGGTAATAAAAAAGGGTGGGGAAACCCACCCTTTTTTATTTATTTTATCTAATTTACCATAGTGACATATGTTCCCTTACGATCTTCATTGTTTCTGAGGCTGCCTTTCGTGCCTTAGCCGCTCCATCCTTTAATATTCCTGTTATATCTAATGCCTCTACTTCTTGTCTCTTTTTTCTTATGGGTTCAAGAAACTTATTCAGCATCCGCGATGTCTCTTTTTTACACTCTACACAACCGATCTTTCCTGCCTTACATCCTTTTTTTATTTCTTTAGAACCTTCCGGGTCAAGTATTTTCCTGTATGCAAACACCACACATCCCTCAGGGTGTCCTGGGTCATCCTTCTTGATTTTCACAGGGTCTGTAAATGCCTGCATAACCTTCTTTTCCACAGTCTTCTCATCATCTGTGAGGAAAATAGCATTATTCATCGATTTGGACATTCTCTTGCCATCCATCCCAGGTACCCTTAAAAATAAGGGGACGGGGGTTGACATTTTGGCACTACCATTTGACATTATATGAATTAGTGATATTATTAATATATATGGAGAAAACCTTAAATTCACTAAAAGATAAAACAGGGCTAACAAATAGAGAACTGATAGAATACCCATCATCTGGCCACCTATACAAGAGAGAACAAAAGTCCACATTAAAATCCCAAAAATATGTCCAACTTTTGGGGTGCACTTCCCACTCTTTCACTTCATCATCTATCATAATGTTACCCCCGTTTCCAACGCTTCCTTTAACACACTATCAATTCTTTTTAAGTGGACAGGTATATCATCTTCAGATTTCACAATAATGTCAGTATCTATTTCCATTTGAGCCAGCTGTTTTCTTATAATACTTTCATACTGGAATTTTTCTTTAATATTTAGATTATTTTTTATTATCACCAAAATGTCATAATCACTTTGAGTTTTAAAATCTTTCCTACTTCTTGACCCAAATAAGATAACCCTGCAATCAGGAAAAATATTTTTTATAACTTCCTTTATTTTTAACAGGTTTTCATCTTTGACCATAATTATCTCCTTCCTATATTACCTTCAACCTAACAAAGGAGGTTGTACCCAAAAGTTGTACCACTTTGAGATGTTTTTTTGTGGACTTCAGGGATTCTTTCTGACTTTATCATCACTTCTAATTCAGGATTCCTTCTCTTCATTTGATATCCTTTTTTTAATATAATTCAATGGAGTTTTATAGTCAAGGCTAGAATGAAAAGTGTCAAGGGGTTGGGTTAATTTTTTCTTTTTTACCTCCTTTTTAAGTTAGACTTGCAAAGGTTCACTCTTTGTATTATATTTTTATTGCTTATTCTTCTTTAGATGTCCGCGCCATATTTTATTTGATTGAAGGCCGGTCCCCTATTCTTGAAGAGAGCGCGAGGAATTTCCTCCGCTAGGCCTGACAGAGGGCAACCGGCCTTTATTATTTTCCTCATCTATTTCTATATATGGCCTCTTCTCTTTTAGTATTTTGTATGTTACCGTGGCTAACTTACGTGCTGATGCTACACTTGCTGCCTGAACCCTTGGGGGGAGGGAAGACACTTTTCATTATAATTCTTGAAATGTGAAAAGGTTGACATTTTGTTAAATGGGAACGGGAGTTGACTTCTTGACGTTTAATTACGACTGAAGGCAGGAGATAGACTCACTTTGTCTATTTGTTAATTTAAGATTCCTAATTTGCTAGTATAAACTGAATGCTATGAACTGTTCTCAAATATCGACTCAAGACTGCTGACTATGTTTCTCCCTAATCCATACATACACTCGCCATGTTCTCTTCTAATCCTTACTCAGAACCTAGCACTCAGTACACAGCACTCACCCCCCTTGCCTAAATTCCATTTTTCCTTATGTTTAAGTAACAAAATGATAAAAAATTCTAAGCTAATTCGAAAATTAGAGAGAGAGCTTATACGGAAGGAGAAGATTGATGTGGTGAGGAATTTCCAGATAGTTGAAGCTCTGTACATTGAAGCATTTGAGTTGGGAATCTTTCCCCCCAAAAATCCTCTTGATGGATTAAAGACAGATATAAAAATCGCAAAAGTGGTGAATAATGTTCAGGAAGCTTCTAAATAAAATATCAAATGAATTAGATAAACATAAAATACCCTATATGGTGATAGGCGGGCAGGCTGTTCTACTGTATGGAGAACCAAGATTAACCAAAGATATTGATATCACTCTTGATATGGGAATTGAAGGTTATCCTAAAGTTAAGGAAGTTATTGAAAATCTATTTTTCAGAATATTAGTGGATAATCCTGAAGAATTCTTAAAAAAAACCATGGTATTACCAACGATAGAAGAGAAATCAGGTGTAAGAATTGATTTTATTTTTTCTTTTTCTCCATATGAAAAACAGGCGATTGGAAGTGCAATTGATGTAAAAATTAATAATAAAATGGTTAAATTTGCATCGCTTGAAGATGTTATTATTCATAAAATAATTGCCAGTAGAGCAAGAGACATAGAAGATGTAAAAACAATCCTTTTAAAAAACCCTGATTATAATTCAAAATATATCTATAAATGGTTAGGTGAATTTGATAAATCCTTAGATGAAAAATTCTCAAATGTGTTTAAGAAAGTTGAAAAAGAAATATGAAAATCCAAAAATTCGAAGATATCCAGGCATGGCAGAAATCCAGAGCAGAGAAGGTTGAAAGGACAGGGGCTGACATTTGGCACTACCATTTGACATTATATGAATTAGTGATATTATTAGTATATATAGAGGAAAACCTTGAATTCATTGAAAGATAAAACAAAGCTAACAAATAGGGTACACTTATGGGGTCAAATCTTCTTTGAAAATACCTCTGTAACCCATTTATCAGAACTTGCTGATGTGCTTTATATGGATGGTTTTTTATTTTAAGTTAAATTATTTTACGTTTCTGCAGGGGAATGCTTATTTTCTATTAAAAAACTTCCAATAAGAAGATAGTCCATTTCGGTTTGCTGGAAACAATGATAAGCATCCTCAGGTGTGCAAACGATTGGTTCTCCCCTTACATTAAAGGAGGTATTTATAACTATAGGGCAACCATATTTCTCTTTAAATTTTTTTATAATCTGATAATAAAGAGGGTTGTCTTCCTCCTTGACGGTTTGAATCCGTGAAGAATAATCCACATGGGTAACTGCTGGAATACTGGAACGAACAACATTCAATTTATCAAGCCCTGAGAGATTACGCTCCTCTTTGGATAATTTCCGGCGAACTTCCTTTTTCATCGGGAGTGCGAGAAGCATATAAGGACTTTCTTTATCAATCTCAAAGTATTCACTAGCATATTCTTTTAGAATTGAAGGAGCAAAGGGTCGAAAACTCTCCCGGAATTTAATCTTCTGATTTATCCTTCTTTGCATCGTTGGAGATCGAGCATCAGCAAGAATCGAACGATTTCCTAAAGCTCTGGGGCCAAACTCCATTCGTCCTTGAAATAGCCCTATCACTTTTTGCCTGGCAATCAAGTCTGCAATCTTTTCAGGAATCTCTTCTTTTGACAATTCCTTGAAGGGTATGTTGTTTCTCTTTAGGTAAGAGCGATTATATGAATCATCAAATTCTGGGCCTAAATAAGACCCTTGTTGAAAATCATTTTTACCATTTGCTATTCTCTTGTTTCCTAAATACTGATACCAGAGAAATAAGGCCGCACCCAAAGCTCCACCTGAATCTCCTGCTGCAGGCTGTATCCAGATATTTTCAAATGGACCAATTCGTAAAATTTTTCCATTGGCAATACAATTCAAGGCAACTCCTCCAGCCAAGCACAAATTTTTAGCATGGGTTTCTTTATGGATAAATCTTGCCATACGCATTATTATTTCCTCTAAAACTTCCTGGATTGAACGAGCTAAATCCATATATTGTTGGGTTATTTGAGAACCTAACTTTCGAGGTGGGAAACCGAATAAATCCTCAAATCTCCTGTTAATCATTCTTAACCCAACACAATAATTGAAATATTTCATATTTAATCTAAAAGAGCCGTCTTTTTTCAAATCTATTAACTCGGAGAGTATTAAATCCTTATATCTGGGTTCGCCATACGGTGCTAAACCCATCATTTTATATTCACCCGAGTTAACTCTGAACCCTGTATAATAGGTAAAGGCAGAATATAAAAGACCCAGGGAATGGGGAAATTGAATTTCCGAAAGGATTTGTATTTCATTCCCTTTGCCTACTCCATAGCAAGTTGTCGTCCATTCACCAACGCCATCTACTGAAAGAAAGGCTGCTTCTTTGAAGGGAGAAGGAAAGAAAGCAGACGCAGCATGAGATTCATGATGCTGTGTGAACATTATTTCCCCATCATAGTTAAGTTCTCTACCGATAAGTTCTTTGATCCATATTTTCTTTTTCACCCACTGTGGAATTGCTATTATGAAGGAACGAATTCCAACTGGAGCATAAGCAAGATAACTCTGTAGAATTCTCTCAAACTTTAGAAAAGGCTTGTCGTAAAAAACAACAAAATCTAAATCATTTCCATTCAGTCCATTCTCCTTTAAGCAGCTTTTTATAGCATTTCTGGGAAATGAAAAATCATGTTTTATACGTGTATAACGCTCTTCCTCAGCGGCAAAAGTTATTTTTCCATCCTGAACAAGACATGCCGCACTGTCATGGTAGAATGCTGAAATTCCAAGAATATTCATTTTCTCAGGGGCTCTTTAGTAAGCTCTGGGATTCTCTTAAGATAATTAACTCTTTTTAACATTTATTTCAATTAAAACAATGTATAGACAAAAGGCAGTAAAATACCTGAACCTTCGGTAAAGATAATGAGAACACCTATAAGAACCAGAAAAAGGACTATCGGTATTAACCACCATTTTCTTCTTTCAATTAAAAAACCCCAGAGCTCCTTTACTATACTCAATTTACCCACTCTTCTTACCTCCTTTAATGATTAATTTTATTAGACCTTTATTATGCAAATACTCAAGGAGTTTCAATGCTATAATTTTATGTCCTTCGGGAGATGGATGTTGCCCATCAATAAAATATTTTTCCAACTCTTCTGAATATAGCTTTTGAACCTCATCTTCTGTGGTTTCTTTTTTCTCATAGGAGACAATATCTTTAATGTTTTTACTAATAAAACTTTCGAAAACTTTAGTAAAATCAATAAAATCTACATTGTATTTTTCAGCATGCTCTATTAAAACTTTTTGAGGCCTTTGAACTTTTTTGTTAAACAATTGGTAAAAATCCGGGAAAATTAATAATATACATTGCAAATTATTTTTTTTCGTAAATTTATAAAATTCTTCTAAATCTGAGAGCACATTTCCCCAGGCTTCTTCAATATTTGCACCTTTCTTTGAATAAGTTAGCCAGGAATAATATTCTTTGGTAAGTTCTTCACGAATTTTTTGCGATTTTTTAAGTTTAATCTCTCTTCTTAACATTATAAATAGTCTACCATAACCCGTTTCATTTAAGAGATATGAAAGAATTGGATTAGTTGTTTTCATTATTCCGTATTCTTCTATCTCTTTTTTACCTAAAAGTCGGTTCATAACAGGGGTTGAATAGACGTCATTCATGCAAAATCCAATTGTTACAAAATCCGGCTTGAATTTCATAGATTCTTTTAGCATTTGATACTCCTGATAGATAGAATAACCCTGAACTCCTGCATTTATGATTTGATAGGAATTATACTTCTTATCATATCTTTCTAATAGATTCTCAAGTTGATTTGAATAGGTTTCTGAAGAGATTATACCGAAACCCATTGTTATAGAATTACCCACTGTGATTCCTCGAAGTTCATCGACGGGTTTTTTAATGGGAAAATTATCATCATGAAAGCCATATTTGTTTATTCTGATTATTTTGTCGGGATTTGGATGTCCACTTCCCCATCGCCTTACTGCATTTGGTCGGTACCTGTAGAGAGTTTTCGGATCTATAACAACAAGTGAAACTCCAAACTTGACCAATAATAACCTATCAGATAAAAAGAGTATTGAGATTATTGCAAATAGTACAGTCAAATTATCAATTATTTTTTTTCGCTTTTTCAAAACTAAAAGACCGAGGGTTAAGATTAGGATTCCTAAAATTGAACTCCATACAAAGTATTCAAGCATAGCATTATAAAAATCTATTATATTGGCTCTCCATAATTTGCCTATCCATGGGTTTATTAATATAGAAGAAATTAATATCAGTATACCAAGAGAAATAATAAAGAATCCACCTGCTTTTCGTTTCGAAAGAGCTTCTTTTTTATTAAAATTGTCTTTCATAACTATCCTTTTTTATTTTCTTCTCTTCTCGAGGTATCCAATAACTCTTTACATCCTTTTTGAATTGCAAATCCAGAAATTTCTTACCGAACAATCTTCCCAAAAGACCAATTGGAGTTATCAGGAAATAGTATGAGATAGTTAAGATTAACCTCGTAACGACCCATCCCAGCATAAATGCTATTGCCATCCAAATTTTGTATATTGGCTTCAGTAAAAAAGGTAAAAATAAACCAAAAAGAAAAAATACACCTGAAAGAATTAGAATATAGATTGCGCTTTTCCCACGCCATAAAAGAAATAAACCCAATAAACCCAAAAATACGCCAAGTATTATTCCAAATTTTTTAAATTCTTTTCTTCCACTCTTTATGCTTTTGAGCTCTTTTATAATGGGCATTATTTTATCTCCTTTTGAATTTGAACAATTGCCCTTTAATCGGTAATTTTATAATGGGTCTAATTTTTGTCAAGCCCGATGCCTTTTTGGTTGATAAGGTTAGAGTGGGAACATTAAAATCAAAAACTCCTGATTTGTTCTTATTTACTGCTCATTGATGGAGGAACTGCCATAGGAGAGCTACCCCACTCCCTATTCGGCTCGGGGCCCATATGAAAGATAATAGTTCCACCTTTTTTGATCTCGGAATGGGTAAACCAAGGTTTGTTTAATGGCTCACCATTTAAGGTGGCAGATTGAATATATTTGTTTTCTTTAGAGTTGTTCTTGGCCTCTATTACAAATTTATCGGCGTTGTAGTAAGATTTATTCAAATAAATGGTCACCTTCTCAAAAATCGGGCTTCCAATCTGGTATGTTAGTTGAGGAGGTGCAACTGGATGAAATCCCATTGCGCTGAGGACATACCATGCTGAGAGTTGACCAACATCTTCGTTGCCTGGAATTCCAGCAGGCCCAATCCCGTATAACTTATCCATTATTTCCCTGACCACTTTCTGAGTCTTCCAGGGCTCACTTACATAATCATAAAAGTAAGACGCCTGTTGGTCAGGTTCATTTCCATGCCAGTAATTAGAGAATTTTTCGTCCCACTCAGGATAGACAAATTCCCCGAAGAAATGATCTAACTTTTCGATAAATGATTTCTTACCCATTAGGTTGATTAGACCTTGAACATCGTGAGGAACGAACCAGGTATATGTCCAGGAATTTCCTTCGGTAAATTCATCCCAGTCTTTTGGATCAAATGGTTTCTTCCAAGCTCCATTTTCTCTTTTTGGACGCATAAATCCTGTGGAAGAATTGAACAGATTCCTGTAGTAAGAAGCCCTCTTCATAAAGTATTCATAATCTTCTCTTTTGTTCAGATCCTTAGCCATCTGGGCCAAAGCCCAATCATCGTAAGCATCTTCCATAGTTGTAGACACCGAGCCTCCCCCTCCCCAATCAACATCATAAGGTATATATCCGTACTTTTGGTAATAGTCCAGGCCCTTGCGACCACCAAAATCAGTGGGAAGACTCGTCTTAAACCAGAAGGATAGAGAGAACTTATCCTTTAAATTCAATTGCTCTATATTCTGGATTCTTACAAAATCGTCCACACCATCAAAGACTATGGAGTTACCCATTTTACCATCTTCCCATTCTGGTTTACCTCTTACTTTTCCTTTATTTCCATATCCAGATAAGTCGCTTACAAGGCTTACATCTCTCTCATCAAAGGCATAATGCAGTACTAAACCTTCATTGGAAATTTTCCCCTTAAAAAACTGTTTAATCTGATTCTGAGAAAGCACATGATTATAAATTCTGAACTCGTCTAAATTGCCTGTATAATATTCAGATGGCTCATCTTTCTCGATATCACCTCCCAGGCCCCAGGGATTTTCAGAGATAATAAGAGGTGCTATACCTTCCTCTGTAGAAGCTACTGGCTCTCCATCCATATAAATAACGATTTTATCTTCGCTATCATATGTTACAGCGTAAAAATGCCATTCCCCATCGTTATACTTCCCTTTCCAATCAAATAACAATGTCTTACATCCATCGCCAGTAAACCAAACCACCTGAGCTTTTCCATCAGGCTGTATCTGTAAGGGAGAAAAATGGCCTTCATGCCGAACCACTGAGATATACCCTGAACGAGGAAGACGGATAGCGTTTTTTCTCATTGCATAATATGCTTTCGCAATATCGTAATTGCGGATACCTTTAAGGTAAGATTCCACTATTACGGAGGTTGCATGGTCTGCAATCATACAGTTTGTGTAGCGATTTGCGAATTCCCATTTGGGAATCCATCCTCCTTGCTCTTGTTTAGCTAAAAGGGTCTTTATTAAGTCATTTTGTACTTCGGGTTCGATTATGTTCAAGAGAGGATGCTCAGAGCGAAAAGTATCCCAAATGGAATAAACAGTATAATAAGTGTAGCCTTTAGCAGTATGGACTTTGTTATCCATTCCTCGGTATTTTCCATTTACATCGGAGGCGGTGTAAGGTCCAAGAAGAGAGTGGTATAAAGAAGTGTAAAATTTAACTTTATTATCTTCTGTTCCACCCTCGATTTTAATCCTGTTCAATTTTCCATTCCAGGTTTTTCTCGCAATATCCCTCACTCGTTCAAAGTTCCAAGCAGGAATCTCTTTCTCAAGATTAAGTACAGCTTGCGCTTCACTTACATAGGAGATACCAACTTTTACTAAAATCCGCTCTTCTGCTGTGGTTTCATAATCTACAAATGCACCAATATCCGTTCCAGTCTGAGAATGAGAACCTTCATTTATTGAATCATTATTCCATGTTCCGTACGAAGAGAAGGGTTTAGAGAAAATTGCAGCAAAATATAGAGTAAAAGGGGTCTTCCCACCACAGAAGGGATTAGGAATAGTCACAGAACCCGTGATTGTCCTTTTGTCAATTATCTCTACTTTGGCTCCTATTGGATCATCATCGGCTAGATTATGAGTTATGTCAATTATAATGTGGGCATCTTTGGCTTCTGGAAAGGTATAACGGTGAAAGCCTGCTCTGGTTGTAGCTGTTAACTCTGCTCTTATCCCGTAATCTTCAAGATTGACAGCATAATATCCTGGAGTCACAACTTCACTCTCATGACTAAAGCCAGAACGATACTCACTTTCGACAGTCTTCAGCTCACCAGTTGTTGGCATTAGTAGAAAATTACCAAAACCCCAGCATCCAGTACCGGTCAGGTGAGTATGACTGAAACCTTCAATATTTTCGTCATCATATATATATCCGGCGATGTGGAGGTCGGTATCAGGACTCAGTTGAACCATTCCATGAGGCATTGAGGCTCCCGGAAATGTATTTATTTCTCCCATTGCCCCTTTAGCAGAATACACACCTGTTCCGATAATCGGATTAACATACTTAATATAGTTAACAAGTTTTTCCCTTACACAACCAGCCCCAAATAAGACGATTGCCATGGATCCTACTAATAGGATTGGAAGTAAAGAGAATTTAAAATCCTTATACATCTCTAACCCCCTTTTTATTTTTAGAAGTTTTTTGCTTTATCCCTGTTGAACTCTGGAACTTTTCCAAAAACACCTGAATATTCTTCTTGATGCCTGGGCACAAGAAATTTATCCTTGGCCCCTGGATACCAATTCCTTAAAGTTTTTCTGAAATGCTTTCACACCTTCAGGTTTTTCTCTCGATAACAGAACACCGGGTATAGAAACTTTCTTTTCGACCTTTTCTCCTTTTAGTAACTTTATGGCCGATTCGACGGCTAATGATCCGATTTTAAATGGGCTCTGGGCAGTAATAGCCTGAAGAATGTTATCCTTGGAAAGGAGAAAATCTAACAATTGCTCACTTACATCTGTTCCAAACACAGCGACTTTACCCGCTTTGCCAGCATTCTTGACAGCCATGACAGATCCAACGGTGCCTCCCTCATTAGCAGCCCAGATGATATCCAAATCTGGATGAGCCGTCAAAATGTCTCTCGCCTTCTTCACCGCCATCTCTGCCAGCCAGGCATCCTGCTCCGCAACGATCTCAACGCCAGGCAATTTGGTTATTTCTTGCTTGAATCCCCCACTTCGCGCATCACTCTGCTCGGGCACTTGAGACTTGTAAGCGAGAATCGCCACCTTTGCCTTGCCTCCTAACTTATTCTCGATGTAGTTTCGCGCCGCTTTGCCGGACTGAATACCTAAATTGCTCTGATCGCTCTCGATATAGGCGGATGGAATATCACCTTCAATCGTAGAGTTGTAAGTTATAATCTTGATGCCCTTATCATGTGCACGCTTCAATGCTGAAACCGAGGCTTTAGCGCTGAGAGGTGAGATAACAATTGCGTCAACTTTGCGCACAATATATGTGTTCACAAGTTGTATCTCCTTGGTTGGCTTGTTTTCACTGTTAGCTTCAAAAAGTTCAGCGCCAGCTTTTTGGGCAGCTGCATTCATACCAAACTGAACAAGTCGGAAAAACTGATCTTCCTGGAAAATGATCCCGGCAATCTTTGGCGGCTTTACTTTTCCTTTTCCCTTTTTACAACCAGGAAGAAAAATAGCACACGGAAAAATGAGGAGAAGAGTCACAATAAAAATCAAGCTCTTTTTCATTCTTACCCCCTTTTATTTCAATTAATCTTTACAATCATTCCACTGCAGGTTTAAATTGCAAAAGCGAATCTTATTTACAGTGTTTAATCTAGATAGAAGACTTAGTCTCTTTTTTATGATAAAAGAACCTGGCTTTTTTGTGGAATAAATATCCAGACCTCCTTTCTTAGAACGGAAGAACCTGTTTGCTAATTTCCGTAGGAGAATTTTCTTTTCGAGAAAATGGATGAAGTCTAAATTTATACGAATAAACCCTGGCAGGCAAGCTGTATTCCGGATGGGTTCTAGCACCCCAGCTATCATCTCCTCCAACACCCATCTGTTTGTAATCAAGATTAACCGTGATATCGTCTTTTCGCTTCAAATCATATGGGTGCCTCGCCTTCTCCAGTTCTTCTGTAGTAAAATGGTGAGCACTAACACTCAAGAATGGCATTCCTACGACTAATAAGCCAATACCTTTGTCATTCGTTAATGTAACCCAGCGCACATCTGTCTTATTCCCGTTCTCCTGAGGTCTAATATAAGGCACATACTGCTCATCAACAGTTCCCTCGTAAACACCTACAGTTGCGCCAGTCTTTCGGTCCCAGTAAGTCTCATGAGGACCACGACCAAACCATGAGAAGGTATTGAATTCGCCTGGCACTAACATCTGCATCCCAAAACGTGGAAGATTGGGCAAGTTATTCCCCGGCGTGAACTTATTACTAATTATAACATCGCCACTACCATATATCATCCAGATGCTCTCATATTGAGATTCCACTCCAGGAAGAATTGAATTCACATTTATGCGAACGATCTGAGGCTTGATCTTCTCAACTTTAACTTCCTTGATCTGCCTCGTTCGCCCGGCATTACGCCATACACTGAGTCGTTTTGACATGCCGTTACCAATATCATTGTCGATTGGGGCCCGCCAGAAGTTAGGCATAAGACCTTCCTTTACCAGTTCTTTGCCCTGATATTTAAACGATGAGATCGTTCCTTCTTTCTTATCAAAGATCAATTTAAATCTTGGCCCTTCTATAGAGGCTTTGTCTTTCAAATCTGTAAGATTTAATTCGGGAATCTTCACTAATTTCATTTCTGGTTTGGCTGGTACATCGTAGGGAATCTTAAATTGTTCCCAGGCAAGTGGATGGCCTTCCTTTGCCCATTCGGTGTTCTCTCTTAGTTTAAAAATCAGCTTTAACCAGTATTCAGCCCCTGGAGTAAGTTCGGGCTTCTTAATGGGAACCTCAACGATCTTACTCTCCCGCGGATGAATATCCAGAGATTTCAATTTTCCTGTCTGAATAACTCCTCCATCCTCGGATAAAGACCAAACAACGTCGAATTTTTCAAGATTGGTAAAGAAATATTCATTTAAAACCTTAATCTTACCAGAAAGGAGATCCACTGCTTCCATTCCAACATTCTGATAAACTTTTTTAACTTCCCATAAGCCTGGTTGGGGAGTTCTATCAGGGAAGATTAAACCGTTGATGCAAAAGTTTGCATCGTTCGGAACATCACCAAAATCACCTCCATAGGCCCAATACTCCTTATTATCAGGGGTTTTCTTTTGCAGGCCCTGATCAACCCAATCCCAGATAAAACCTCCTTGCAGGTTTTTATACTTTCTAATCACATCCCAGTAATCCTTCAAGTTGCCTGTGCTGTTTCCCATCGAATGGGCATATTCACACATAATAAGAGGCCTATCTTGTTTCTGTTTCGCATAGTTAACAAGATAATTGATTCGGCTATACATCGGACAAACAACATCGGTATGAGGTTTTCGACCAGCTCGTTCGTACTGCACAGGCCTTGTTGGATCACGGTGGTGAATCCAGTCACTGATAGATTCAAAATTCGTACCATCACCAGCTTCATTCCCCATTGACCAGATAATTACAGATGGATGATTTTTATCCCTCTCTACCATCCTGATAAAACGATTTAAGTGAGCTTCTTTCCATTCTGGCTTATTCGCAAGAGTTTCATCGGGTCTATAACCTATTCCATGTGACTCTATATTCGCTTCGTCAATTAAGTAAATCCCATATCTATCACAAAGTTCTAACCAATGTGGATCGTTTGGATAGTGAGAAGTCCTAACCGCATTGATATTGAACTGCTTCATAAGCTTTATATCTTTGGTCATTAACTCAACGCTAACGTAATGTCCAGTTTTCGGATCATGCTCGTGACGGTCTACACCTTTCAATAGAATTGGGCATCCATTCACTAACAACTGACCCTCTTTTACCTCAACCTTTCGGAATCCAAACTTGCAACTTTCAATTTCAAGAATTCCTCCATCTTCACCTTTCAATCTTAAAAGAACTGTGTAGAGGTTAGGGTCTTCAGCAGACCATTTCTTTGGATTGGCAATCCTGGCTTTCATTTTCAGGATACTTTCAGAGCCAGGCGCTAAATAACTTGTGCTGTTCTCCATCAGAACTTCTGAAGAAACAGGCTTGTTCTTAACATCTAATAAAGTCACTTCAACTTTAGGATTCTTACAAGGCTTCTTGGAATAATTCCTCACTTTGGCTATAACTCTTAATTCAGCATCCCTGTAATGTTCATCAAGATCACAATTCACTTCAAAATCGCGAATATGAATCGGCAGAATAGAAAAGAGATAAACATTCCGAAAGATTCCACTTAACCTGAACATATCTTGATCCTCAAGATATGACCCATCTGACCAGCGATAAACTTCCGCAGCTAAAATATTCTTTCCTTTTTTCAGATAATCGGTAATATTGAATTCTGCAGGTGTTCGGCTTCCCTGACTATACCCAACTTTTTTGTTGTTGATCCAGAGATAAAAAGCGGACTGAACTCCATCAAAGTGAATGAATACCTGTCGATGATTCCACTTGGTAGGAACTTGAAAAGTTGTACGATAAGAACCAACTGGATTATAATCGTGCTGAATATAGGGAGGATTTTTCTTAAAAGGATAGCGACTATTAAGGTAAATAGCTTTTCCATAGCCCCCCACCTCCCAGTTGGATGGTACGGGGATTTCATCCCAATTACTGACATCGTAATCTGATTTGTAGAAATCCCTTGGTCGCTCTGAAGGTTTTCTAACCCAGTTAAACTTCCATTTCCCGTTAAGAGATTGATAGAATTCTGAGGCTTCTCTACTTCCTTTAATTGCTTTTTGGAGATCATTATAAGGGATTAATGTACAATGAGGTTGCTCCTTATTTTGCCCAATCATTTCGGGGTTTTCCCAATCATTAACCTCACCACCGAAAGCTTGCCCAATGGTGCCTGTTATTATAAGAATCAATAAGAAACCTAAAATATTAACTATTTTTACCATTTCTCCTCCTTTTTGTTTTAGTTGTTTACCCATAAAATGGGAATAAATCAAATTTCTTTGGCTCCATCTCCAACTTGACAGGTATAAAAATCAGGTTTTATGCCAAGTTTTCTCTGATAATCCCTGCCCACTCTTTTAACAAATTCTTCTTTAGCTTTTTCTCCAACCAGAGCAATTATACAGCCTCCAAATCCTGCACCTGTCATTCTTGCTCCATAAACTCCTTTTATTTTTAAAGAAGATTCTACCATTACATCTAATTCTCGACAGCTTACTTCATAAAGGTCTCTTAATGAGTAATGAGAAGCGTTTAGCAATTTACCCAGGTTTTCTAAGTCGCCTTTTTCCAAACAATCCACTGCCTGCCTGACCCTTTCATTCTCATTAATTACGTGCTCACACCTTTTATCTATAGGTGCAGGAATTTTGTCTCTGTATCGGCTAAATTCCTCCTTTGTAATATCGCTTAGAAACTCTATTTCTTCTCGATTGATATACTCTTTAAGAATTTTTACCCCTTCTGCACATTCTTTCACCCTTTTATTGTATTCTGAATTGGCTAAACCTCTTTTTACTTTTGTATTCCCTACAATTAAAATTGTCCCTTTACTTTGGAAAGGAACCAGTTTATAATCCAGAGTCTTACAATCTAAAATTAAAGCATGGTTTTTCTTCCCAAAAGTTACAATAAACTGATCCATAATTCCACAGTTTACACCAACAAATTCGTTTTCTGCTTTTCTGCATAAAAGAGGTATTTTCTTTAGTGGTAGTTTTTTATTTGATAATTTTAAAAGAGTTATCATACTTACTACTTCTATAGCCGCTGAGGAAGATAAACCGCTACCAATTGGAATTTCCCCTTCAAAAATTATATCTGCACCTTTTAATTTTAAACCTTCTTTTTCTAACACCCAGGCAACTCCTTTTGGATAATTCGCCCAATCATCCTCTTTTCGATATCGAATATCATCTAAGGAAGCGGAAACTTCCATAGAAAAATTCATTGATTTCAAATTCAATATTCTATCTTCCCTGACTCTGGCAACCGCTAAAATACTCTTATCAATTGCAACCGGCAGGACAAGCCCTCCGTTATAATCAGTATGCTCTCCGATAATATTTACCCTTCCTGGAGCATTAAAAACTCGAATGTTATCAGAACTTCCATAGCTCTTACAAAATTCTTCTTTTAAATTCTCAATTCTTTTTTGGATCATTTTTCCTCCTATAAATCTTCCATTATGGTTCTCAATTCTCTGGCTTTTTCTTCTGGAGAAGTTGGATTTCCATGTGTCCAAGAGCCCGTTTCTGAACTTGCATTAAACTTTTGTGTATAACGATTCCGCAAAGGGGGATAAAATTCTATATGGAAATGATAATAAGAATAATCTTTACCATCACTGGGTTTTTGGTGGAAACACATCATATAAGGAAATTCCTTCTCGAATAATTTATCGTAAGTTTGGACAATCCTTTTCAGAGCTATAGATAAATCTTTTTTTTCTTTTTGATTAAAATCAACCAATGATAATTTATGATTTCTTGGGATTATAAAAACCTGATAAGGATAATCCGCAAAAAAAGGAACAAAATTGACAAAAGATTCATTTTCATCAACAATTCTATCTTTTTGTCTTAATTCTTCTTCTAATATTTTGCAATAAAGACATTTTCCTTCTTTTTCGAAGAACTCCTTACAAGATTCTAATTCCAATTCTATCTTTTTTGGAATAAAAGGGAATCCATAAATCTGTCCATGTGGATGTGAAATGGTCACACCCACCTCTTCTCCCCTATTTTCAAAAATGAAGACATACTTTATAAATTTTTCTTTGCCCAATTCAATATATCTCTCAGTCCATAAATTAACTAACTTCTCAATTTGTTTTAATGGAAGTTGACCTAAAGAACTGTTATGGTCAGGGGAATAAAGGATAACTTCGCATTTACCATAAGATTTAGCCACTTTATAAAATGAAGATGAAGAAAAAACTTCTGGGGGATTGGGCTTCATAATTGGCCAATCATTTTGATAGGAAAAAACATCGTAATCTTCAGGCACTTTCCCTGAACCGGGACAAAAAGGACAATACCCTTCAGGTAAAACAGGTCTATTTTGTCTCTCACTCGAAACCATTACCCACCATTTTAGAACAGGATTCCATCTTAATTCATACATTTATTATTCCTATAATAAAATATAAAAAACTTCTACATAAGCTCACTATTGGTCACCGATTATCTCAAAACTCCCTGTTAATTGTATATTTTCAGATGATTTACCAACCATAACATCAAAGGTTCCTGGTTCAACAACGAAATTCATATTCCTGTCGTAAAATGCCAATTTTTCGGGGGTAATTATAAAATTCACAGTTTTCTTTTCACCCGGTTTAAGCGATATCTTCTTGAACCCTTTAAGCTCCTTGACAGGTCTGGTAACAGAGCCAAATAAATCGTGAATGTAAAGCTGGACAACTTCCTCACCCCTGCGATCGCCTGTGTTCTTCACATCCACGCTAACACGGATTTCCTTATTGGATCCTGTTTCCTTTGGTTTAATTTGAAGATTACTGTATTCAAAACTGGTATAACTTTCCCCATAACCGAAAGGAAATAAAGGTGTCCAGGGAATATCAATGTATTTTGATGTCCAGCGGATATTCTCTTTCGGCGGCCTTCCAGTATTCTTGTGGTTGTAATAAATCGGAATCTGTCCAATCGTTCTCGGAAAGCTAACGGGTAGCCTACCGGATGGATTGTAGTCACCAAACAAGACATCAGCAATGCCGTTACCGCCTTGAACGCCTGGATGCCAACACAAAAGAATTGCCTTGATGTTCTTCTTGACCCAGCTAATAGAAAGTGGACGACCAGTAAGAATCAGTACAATCGTAGGTGTTCCTGTGGTATAAATCGCCTGAATTAAATCTTTCTGAACACCTGGCAAATCCAGAAATGCCCTGCTGTGCGCCTCTCCGCTCATATCAGCGGATTCACCAACCACCAGGAGAACCATAGCTGCTTTCCTTGCAATATTCAGAGCCTCGTCAAACCCGTTAGTTGAGGTATCATCAATATTGCAACCTTTAGCATAATAAACCTTTGTGGCTCCCGAAACTTTGTTTCGAATTCCTTTAATTATGGGAACGACATCCTCTGCCACACCTCTTCCAGCCCATGTTCCCAATAGATCGGCTTGATTATCTGCTAATGGGCCAATTACAGCCAGAGATTTTATATCTTTTCTCAATGGAAGTAGATTACCCTCGTTTTTCAGAAGGACTAAGGATTCTCTTACCTCTTCACGGGCGGTTTGCAAATGCTCCTTACAAAGCATTATTGACTTTGACTGATCAATTTTGGTATAAGGATGTTCAAATAGTCCAGCTCGGAATTTTATGCGCAAAATTCGAGATACGGCTTTGTCTATAACTTCCTCTGGAATTTTACCGTCTTTAACCAGCTGGAGCAAATTGCTGATATATATCCTGCCTTCCATATCCATATCAACACCTGCAATTACCGCTTCCTTAGCTGCATGAGCCGAGTCTTCGGCAAATCCGTGGGGAATCAGTTCAGCAATGGAACCCCAATCGCTCACAACAAAGCCATCGAATTTCCATTCGTCTCTTAAAATTTCGGTAAGAGTATGGCGGTTTCCTGAAGCTGGTATTCCGCTTATTTCGTTAAAAGCACTCATTAAAGTTCCAGCCCCGGCTTCTACACCTGCCTTAAAGGGAGGAAGATAGACATTTCTAAGGGTCCTCTCAGAAACTTCGGAAGTGTTATAATCTCTACCTCCCTCAGCAGCGCCATAGGCGACGAAATGCTTAAGACAGGCAACAAGTGTAAATGGATTGGAAAGCTCTTTTCCTTGAAAACCTCTTACTTTAGCCGCAGAAAATACCGAAGCCAAATACGGGTCTTCTCCGAAACCCTCTGCAATTCTACCCCAACGAGGATCACGGGCAATATCTACCATTGGAGCAAAGGTCCAGTCAATACCTGCTGAAGTTGCTTCTAAAGCTGAAATAGAAGCGGCCTTCTCAACTAATTGTGGATTCCAGGTAGCAGCCTCTGCCAAAGGAATAGGGAAAATTGTTCTATAGCCATGTATCACATCGAAACCAAAAATTAAGGGAATTTTTAAACGGCTCTGCTCTAATGCAATTCTCTGAATCTTATTTGTGTTTTCTGCACCGAGAACATTTAAAAATGAACCGACTTTACCTCCCTTGACTAATTTCCCGTATTTCTCTGTGAATACACTAAACTGGCACATCTGTCCGATTTTCTCTTCCAGAGTCATCCTCGTAAGTAAATCTTTAACCCTTTTTTCAATTGGTTGATCAGGATTTAAATATATTGGATTTTTGATGTTAGATTGTCCCATACTTGTTAAACTTGCTAAAATGATAAAGATAACCGCTAACTTCCCGAAAAAATCAAGGTATCCTTTCCTCTTCATTTAATAGCCTCCTTTTTAGTAATGTCTTTGATTCACTAAGTTTGCCCTGTTCAATTGCATCTAAAATTAACTTTCCACATTTTTCACTTTTTGCTGATTGAATGCTTGTAAGAAAACGGGGTTCATTTTAACCCCTTGTATTTTCCCGCTTACAGCATCGAGCACCGAAAAATTATATAAATCGCCTTTTTTATAATAGCAAATCCAGTAAGGATAGTATATCTCCATGGATTTTTTTATCTCTTTTAATTCAGCAGGTGCTTTTGCCTGGAGACCTGATTCTAAGATTATTCCTCTATACTTATCCTTAGCTATTTTCTCTGCTTCCTTTGGAGAAAGAACAAAACCAAAAGAAGGCCTACCTTCTCCGGAAAGAACAACTTCTTCCAACTCCAAAAAAGCAAAAGACCCTTTTATTCCATCAACGGCAACAGAAGTTTTTTGTTCCCCCTTTTTTGTGGAAGCTCTTAATTCAAAAGTATAATAAGGGAAATGTATTAATTCTAATCGAACTATTTCCCCTGACGAACGATGAAAAAATCTACGCTTTTTAGAAAAAATTTGATCTGCTTTTTGTACACTAATAACCGGCTGGACAAAATTCACTTATTCTCTTTCAAGATTCTTTAACCTTTTCTTCTTGTTTATTCTCCCCTTGATATAACAAAATAGACCTACAACAAGAAGAATTCCTCCACATATCCCATTAGTCATTCTTCCTATCCGAGTTTTGGAAAATAAAATACCGATCAATATTAGAACACCGAATGAAGTCCAGAAAATTCCGATTGCTTGTAAAGGTTCAAATTCCCTTATTTTATGGATTTTTTCTTCTGACATTATCATCCTCCCCAAACAGCATATATTGCCAATTGTATTGCCATAAGCAATACTGCCCATATCCTTACATCTCGCCAACGTGCTTTGGTCTCTGCTCCCTCATAGATATACTTCCTCGGATGAAGAACAGCCCAAATGGCTATCCCTACAAAAATAATTCCTGTAATAATTACTGCCCAGAATAACGGTATTTTCGATAAATCCATTATTTTCCTCCCTCTACTCTTTTCCTTAACAATTCCTGTGTAGAACTTTCCTTTACCACTAATCCGTAAACAAGACCCTGTATCTTCTCTAAAGGTTCTGGTTTAGTAAACAAGCTTACCACAACATTTAAAACTATTGAACCTACAAATGACCACCAGGCAACATAAAGAAAATTCATCCCGCTTAGAGTAAGACCAATTGAAATTCCTACACCACCTGCAAGACCGACTAAACCACCCCATCTATTAGCTCTACTCCAAATAATCCCTAATAAAACAGTTGCCAAAGTCGGACCCTGGAAATAAGAAAGAAGTGTCTGCATAGCTACATATATTCCAGGGAATTTATTGGTTACTGGAGCAAAAACTACTCCCCAACATACAAGGATTACAGTAATTACTCTGCCTAATAGTAAATAATGCCTATCCGATGCTTCTTTCCTGATAAACTTCTGGTAAATATCTCTGGTCAAGATAGTAGCAGTTGAATTTATGGTAGAATCCATTGTGGAAAGAAGAGCAGCGATAAAACTGGCAAAAACTAAACCACTTAATCCCGCAGGCAACAGATTACGCATCACCCAGGGAAAAGCCTGATCTGGATTGGGGATCTGGGAAGGATCTTTGCATAAAGCTAAAGCAAAAAGTCCAGGAAGAACAACTAAAAGAGGAACTAACGTTTTAAGAAACCCGGCTCCCATCATTGAGGCCTTAGCATCCCATGCACTGCGAGCTCCCAAAGTTCTTTGAATAATTGCCTGATGGCAACACCACCAGGCAGGAGACATAACCAGACCTAATCCAAATAGTATTCCTAACCAGGGGTATTGAGGATGATTTAAAGGAAGAAATAACTGAAAATGCTGTGGGTGCATAGGTTTAATCATACTCACCAAACCACTCCAACCGTGGGTTAGATTAAAACCGATAATCATTACTGCCAATCCACCAACTAACATCATCAACATTTGCACGACATCAGTCATAGCAACTGCTGCCAAACCACCTGTCACTGTATAAACACCTACAATGATCGCAATAAGAATAATACTTAATTGAAGAGGCCAACCTAAATAGGTATGTAACATTAATCCACTTGCCCAGAAAAATATTCCCAGAGTGCACGCTAAAAAAAGAGTCCATAGAACAGCTTCAATTGTTCTCACAGCTGTACTGTAACGCTTACCCAAAAATTCCGGTACAGTATAAACCCCACTCTTCCAGTAAAAAGGGATAAAAAGTAGAGAGGCAAATATCATCGCCGGAATTGCCCCAAGCCATTCATAATTGGCTTGAACTATGCCAAAACGATAAGCTCCTCCAGCTGCACCCATATAATCATACGCTCCAATATTCGTGCCGATCAATGACATTGCAATTACCCAAAAAGGAAGCATCCTACCTGCTAAAAAATAATCTTCCCCGGTGTGCACATATCGTTTAAAAAATACCCCAAACAGTGGGATAGCAGCAAGATAAGCAATCACAATTACTAAATCATAACCTCCAATTCCCATATTTTCCTCCTTTTTTATTTAAAAGATTCTAACATGATAGTTGGTCTAATAACTTTTTGACCCAGGGATTCTAAATTTTTTTTATATTCCTTGGTTCTATTAATCTTGAACACTATTTCCTTATGTATTACTAAAAAATCATTTACTGATAATATTTTTATTGGTAAGATGATTTTTTTATACATTATTTTATGTTATAATCAATATTTTTAATTTGTCAAGGGAAATGATTTTTTGCATTCGGAAAAGTTCATGTATGCCTAATGGCGCAGTTAATTCAGATTTCAACAGCTAACTTACTAATATTTCAACTGACCAACCAAAAATTGTCAAATGTTTACCCAACTTGCCCTATGTAATGTTTACTATTATATTGGGGTGGAATGTGTAACTATTCCCTGAGGGGTCAAACACCGAGATTAAAATATATATTCAAAAGATTGTAAAATTTGATTCGTAATACAATAAATTGTTTACTCTTGACAATTGGGTAAAGATTATTATTATAAAATGCGAATATTTTGCAATAAAAACCTTTAATAGTTTTTCATATATTAATGCAGATAGAGGGATAAATATTTATGAAATTTGGATATTTTGAAGATGAGAAGAGAGAATATATAATTACCGATCCCAAGACGCCTTATCCATGGATCAATTATCTTGGCTACGATAACTTTTTTTCTTTGATTTCCAATACCGCTGGGGGCTATAGTTTTTATAAAGATGCAAGACTAAGAAGGATCACCCGATATCGTTATAACAATATTCCTGTAGATAATGGCGGTAAATATTTTTATATAAATGAAAATGGTGATGTATGGTCACCAGGATGGAAGCCAGTAAAAGCAGAACTTGAAAACTATGAATGTCGCCATGGGCTTGGATATACAAAAATTACCGGAATGAGAAATAATCTTGAAGCAGAGGTGCTTTATTTCGTCCCTCTTAATTATAATGGTGAAGTTCAAAGGGTTCGTTTAACAAACAAATCAAATTCGATAAAGAAATTCAAGATTTTTTCATTCGTTGAATTCTGTCTCTGGGATGCTCTGGATGATATGACAAATTTTCAGAGGAATTTTTCTACCGGTGAAGTGGAGGTCAAAGGTTCGGTTATATACCATAAAACCGAATACAGGGAAAGGAGGAATCATTTTGCTTTTTATTCGGTAAATTCTAAAATTGAAGGTTATGACACAGACATGGAAAGTTTTATGGGACTTTACAATGGTTTTTCTTCTCCTCAGGTAGTATTAGAAGGAAGTTCAAAAAAATCAGAGGCTCATGGATGGCAACCTATAGCTTCGCATTGTATAGAAGTTGAGCTTGGGCCTGATGAAACGAAAGACTATATATTCATCCTCGGTTATGTTGAAAATGACCTTGAAGATAAATGGGAAAGTCCTGGGGTTATCAATAAGAGAAAAGCAGAGAAAATGATAGCTGAATTTGAAAGGGCTGAGGATGTTAATAAAGCTATAAATCAACTTAAGGAATACTGGGATAAGCTTCTTTCTGTTTATGAGTTAGATCATCCGGATGAGAAGCTATCAAGGATGGTAAATATATGGAATCCATACCAGTGCATTATAACTTATTATATGGCAAGAAGTGCTTCTTATTTTGAATCCGGTATTGGAAGAGGAGTTGGTTTCAGGGACTCAAACCAAGACCAGTTAGGATGTACACATCAGATACCGGAAAAATCAAGGCAAAGAATTCTTGATCTTGCTGCTACACAGATGGAAGACGGAAGTGCATATCACCAATACCAACCCCTCACAAAAAGAGGAAATGATGAGATAGGAGGAAACTTCAATGATGATCCACTCTGGTTAATAGCATCAGTTGCAGCTTATATAAAGGAGACAGGAGATTATTCGATACTTGATGAATCAGTTCCTTTTGATAATGATGAAAGCAAAGCAAAGAGCTTATTCGAGCATTTAAAGCGTTCATTTTATCATGTTGTTAATAATCTTGGTCCTCATAATCTTCCTCTCATAGGCAGAGCGGATTGGAATGACTGTCTTAATCTCAACTGCTTTTCCACCAATCCTGATGAGAGTTTTCAAACGGCTACAAATAAAGACGGGAAGACAGCAGAGTCTGTTTTGATTGCAGGTATGTTCGTTTATTATGGAAGGGAGTTTGAAAGGATTTGCAAAAACACAGGGAGAGAGGAAGAGGAAAAAAAAGCAGAAAAGCATATTCAGGAAATGATTGGAAGCATTAATAAGTATGGCTGGGATGGGGATTGGTTCCTGCGAGCATATGACGACAATGGAGATAAGGTGGGAAGCAGTGAGAACGAAGAAGGAAAGATATTTATTGAGCCTCAGGGGTTCTGCATAATGGCTGGAATAGGAGTCGATGACGGTAAAGCGAAGCAGGCTCTTGATTCAGTAAAAGAAAGGTTGCTATGTAAATATGGGGTTTTACTTCAGAATCCCCCGTATTCAAGATATCACCTTAACCTGGGAGAAATATCTACCTATCCTCCAGGATATAAGGAGAATGCAAGTGTATTCTGTCATAATAATCCCTGGATTATGATTGCTGAAACTGTTATCGGAAGAGGTGATAGAGCTTTCGAATATTATAAAAACATAGCTCCAGCATATTTAGAGGATATGAGCGAAATTCATAAAACAGAACCCTATGTTTATGCTCAGATGGTATCAGGGAAGGATGCTTATAAAGGAGGTGAAGCAAAGAATTCCTGGCTTACCGGGGCAGCAGCCTGGAATTATGTAGCGATTACTCAGTTTATACTTGGCGTAAGACCGGACTATGACGGTCTCATTATTGATCCATGTATTCCCTCAGATTGGGATGGATATAGAGTGAGAAGGAAATTCAGAAATGCGGTTTACGATATAAAAGTTAATAATCCTGATAAAGTATGCAAAGGAATCAATCAGATAAAAGTTGATGACAAAGAAATCGAAGGAAATAAAGTTCCAATATTCAGTGATGGTAAGATGCACGAAGTTGAAGTAACTCTTGGTCATGAGGAATGAATATTAAAATTAATTATTAAATAATAGAGGGATTATGAATTTGATTGATATAGGAATTATAATTGGGTGTTTTGTTATCGTAGTTATTATTGGAACTATTATGAAGAAATGGGCTTCAAAGGACATGAGAGCTTACTTCCTTGGCGGAAATAAAGTGCCGTTTTACCTCCTTGGACTGGCAAATGCCTCAGGTATGTTTGATGTTGCCGGCACTATGTTGATAGTGGCCTGGATTTTCGTTTACGGTCTAAAAGGGGCTTTCATCCCCTGGATCTGGCCAATATTTAACCAGGTTTTTCTTATGATTTATCTTTCGGTATGGCTCAGGCGTTCTGGGGTTGTTACCGGTGCTGAATGGATAAAAACCAGATTTGGGCACGGTTTAGGGTCAAAGCTTTCCGACATAAGTGTGGTAATATTTGCCATTATTAGTACTATTGGTTTTCTTGCCTATGCGTTTCAGGGAATAGGAAAGTTTTCTCAGATATTCCTACCCTGGCAGCTTTCTGCGGATATGTATGCAATAATTATAATGGGTCTTGCAAGCATATATATAATTGCCGGGGGAATGTTTGGGGTTCTGGTTACAGATTTATTCCAGTTTTTTATACTTGCTATTGCCTCTATTGCTATTGGCTGCATTGCAATTACACATACCAGCCCGGCGGCAATTCAGGCGGTGGTACCACAGGGGTGGCTCAGCCTAAAATTCGGATGGACGAGTCTTAATTTGGACTGGTCGAATTTGATACCGGCGGTAAACAGCAGAATAGCCACCGATGGATTTTCTCTATTTGGCATTGTTTTCATGATGATGCTTTTTAAGGGTTCACTTGTAAGTGCAGCCGGACCAGCACCGAACTATGATATGCAGAGGATTCTTTCAGCAAGGAATCCGAAGGAAGCATCTCTTATGAGTTGGGTTGTTTCGCTTGTATTATACTTCCCGCGTTATCTACTTGTAACCGGTATCTGTGTACTGGGTCTTGTATTTTTCGGTCCCCAGATAAAGGCAATGGGCAGCAGTATTGATTTCGAGCAGATTCTACCCTATGTAATACATAATTTTGTACCTGTAGGAGTTGTAGGACTCATACTTGCAGGATTGATTGCAGCCTTTATGAGCACTTACAGCGGAACGGTAAACTGTGGAGCTTCCTATATAGCCAATGATATTTATAAACGCTATATAAATCCGAAGGCTTCAGACAGAAAATACATACTTATAAGTTATCTTAGTTCATTTGTGTTAATAATTCTGGGAATTATTTTTGGGATGTTGGGCAAATCAATCTATCAGATTACGATGTGGATTGTATCGGGTCTCTGGGGTGGATATATGGCACCAAATATTCTTAAGTGGTACTGGTGGCGATTTAATGGTTATGGTTATTTCTGGGGTATGGTTTCAGGGATGGCTGCGGCTTTACTATTCCCACTTGCTTTTGGCAACCCGGATGTTTTATTCGGGATTCAATTTAATCTTGCTGTTTTCCCATTTATACTAATTATAAGTACAGCTGCCTCGATTATAGCCACTCTGCTGACAGGACCGGAAAAAGATGAGGTCCTTATGGACTTCTATAAAAAGGTTAGACCCTGGGGTCTCTGGAGACCTGTTTATGAAAAGGTAAAAAAAGAGAATCCTGATTTTGAAAGGAATAAGAACTTCAAACGTGATATGGTTAACGTTGTGGTGGGTATCGGATGGCAGATAAATTTTGTTTTAATTCCAATCTACCTTGTGTTGAGGCAATTCAATGGGATGTTTATAAGTTTGGGAGTACTTGCAGTTACATCAATTTTCCTTAAGTTCAATTGGTATGATAATCTTGAGGAGGATTGATTATATGGATAAAGAAACATTTGAAAAGAAGGTTAATCAGCTTTTTAAAAACCACAGGGAGTTGATTGAACGTAAAAACGAGGAACTGGAAGAAACCCGGGGAATTTTTCATCGGTATAAATATCCGGTATTAACAAGAGAGCATGTCCCTGTTTTCTGGCGCTATGACCTGAATTATGAAACAAACCCCCATTTAATGGAAAGATTAGGCATTAACTCTGTTTTTAATTCCGGGGCTATTAAGCTGGATAGTAAGTTTTACCTTCTTGCACGGGTTGAAGGATTGGACAGGAAATCCTTCTTTGCCGTTGCTGAGAGTCCTACGGGTGTTGACCGGTTTGAATTCTGGGATTATCCCATTGTTATGCCGGAGACCGACAGGGGCGATGTTAATGTTTATGATATAAGGGTGGTCAAACATGAAGATGGCTGGATTTATGGACTTTTCTGTTCGGAAAGAAAAGACCCCGATGTACCAGAGGGTGATACTACCTCAGCAAATGCTCAAACGGGAATTGCCAGAACCAGAGATCTAAAGACATGGGAACGTCTGGATGACCTGAAAACAAAATCCCCGCAACAGAGGAATGTGGTTCTTCATCCTGAATTCGTTGATGGAAAATATGCATTTTATACCCGCCCCATGAAGAGGTTTCTGGAAGCAAAGTCCGGGGGTGGTATAGGTTGGGGGTTATCGGATTCTATCGAGCACGCTGAAATCAAGGATGAGATTATAGTAGAAGAGCTACGTTACCATACAATTTCTGAAATAAAGAACGGATTAGGTCCTGCGCCGATAAAAACTAAAGAGGGATGGCTTCATCTGGCTCATGGCGTAAGAGGAACAGCAGCGGGTTTACGGTATGTTCTTTATAGTTTCTTGACTGACCTGGAACATCCCGGAAAGATTATTTACCGTCCCGGAGGATATTTAATTGCACCAAGAGGTGAGGAGAGAGTTGGTGATGTGTCGAACGTTGTATTCAGTAATGGCTGGATTCCCCTGGATAATGGAGGACTACTTATTTACTATGGTTCCTCGGATACCAAGACGCATGTTGCAAAAACCACAGTTGAAAAGTTAGTTGATTATGTAAAGAATACACCTGAGGATGGAAGACGTTCACCTTTATGTGTACAACAGAGGACTGCCTTAATTGATAAAAATATGAAGGTAATGAAAGAAAAGGGTATTGGATAGGATAAATATAGAGCAATATTATAATGAGATTAAAGAGGAGCTTACGGGTAATATTCTTCCGTTTTGGGATAAAACCATTGATAAAGAAAAAGGTGGATTTTACGGCAAAATATTAAATGATGGAAAAATAATAAAAGATGCACCCAGATCAGCAGTTCTAAACACACGAATCCTCTGGACATATTCTGCAGTATACCGTCAACTAAAAGAAGAGAAATATCTTAAATTAGCAAAATGGGCTTATAAATATATCCATCAGCATTTAAAGGATGAAGAAAACGGTGGTATATTCTGGCTTGTTGATGCCCGGGGCAATCCGATTGAAACTAAAAAACAAATTTATGCACAGGCTTTCTGCATTTATGCTTTAAGTGAATATTATTTGATAACAAAAGATGAGGATGCATCAAACTGGGCTGCGGAAATTTTTGATTTAATTGAAGAAAATAGTTTTGATTCTGAATATCCTGGATACTTTGAGGCTTATGATAAAGAATGGAATCTCTTAGAAGACGTTAGACTGAGCGAAAAAGACAAAAATGAAATGAAAACCATGAATACTCACCTCCACGTACTGGAGGGTTACACAAATTTAATGAGGATTTGGGAAAATAAAAAGTTAAGACTACAATTAAAACAGTTAATAGAGATTTTCCTTGATAAAATAATTGACCCAGAAACCGGGCATTTTAATTTATTCTTTGATGATTATTGGAATTTAAGATCTGATGAATTTTCCTATGGACATGACATTGAAGGAAGCTGGCTCCTGTACGAAGCTGGCCAAGTGCTGGGAAATGAAGAATTGTTAGAAAGAATAGAAAGCGCTTCCCTGAGATTAGCTGAAGTCACCCTGATGGAAGGTGTAGACGATGATGGGGGTTTAATGAATGAAGGGATTATTAGTGGAGTGATTGACACAGACAAGCACTGGTGGTCCCAGGCAGAAGCAATGGTAGGGTTTGTAAATGCCTACCAGATAACGAAAGAAAAGAAATTCTACGAAGCTTCATATAACTGTTGGGAATTTATCAAAGAAAATATTGTAGATAAGGAAAATGGAGAATGGTTCTTTAGAGTAGATAAAGAGGGTCAGCCATATTACTCTGAAGAAAATAAAGTTGGCCCCTGGAAAGCTCCTTACCATACTACAAGAACCTGCTTAGAACTCATGCGACGACTGAAGAGTCTATAAGTTTTTCTCTTTATAAGATTCTAAACGATTATAATAGTGGAGGTTTATTTATGAAAAATGTTAAGTTTATCGTACTTTTAGTTATTCCTTTAGTTTTTTTCAGTAGCGAAGTAGGCTGTACTAAAGAAGTAACTGGTTTTGAAAACTTCATTACAGTTTCCGCAAATAGATTAATGGATGGGGATAAAGAATTTCGGTTTGTTTCGTTCAATATTCCCAATCTAAATTTCGTTGAAGATGAGATGGCATTTACAAGAAAGAATGCTTTTCGATTACCAGGTAGTTTTGAAATTCAAGATGCTTTGGAGTCAATAAAACAAATAGGTGGAAAAGCTGTAAGAATTTATACTATCCCTGTAAAGCGTAAGACTGATACTGAAGAGATTCCTCGTTATGTATTAGCTCCTGGTAAATTCGATGAGAAATCTTTTACAACTATGGACACTTTGTTAGCAATTGCTAATAAAGTTGGAATAAGGCTTATTATTCCTTTAGTAAATTCCTGGAAATGGATGGGTGGTGCTCCTCAATATGCAGAATTCCGTGGTAAAACAAAAGAGGATTTTTGGACGGATCCTCAGTTGATAAGTGACTTTAAAAAGACCGTTAAATACGTACTCACGAGGAGAAATACCGTAACTGGAGTTAAGTACAAAGATGATAAGGCAATACTGTGTTGGGAGACGGGAAATGAGCTGACTTGTCCTCATGATTGGACTGTTGAAATTGTGAAATATATAAAAAGTCTTGATTCGAACCATCTGGTAATGGACGGATATTTTGCAATTGGTGCAAACCCAATACGCGAAGAATCTGTTAAAGAACCTTGTATTGATATTGTAAGCTCACACCATTACGAAACTGATCCTCGTAAACTTTTAAAATATATCGAGGCTAATTTAGAGATCGTTAAAGGTAGAAAACCATATATAATTGGTGAATTCGGTTTTGTCAGTACTTCCGCGGTTAGAGAAATTCTTAATAAAGTAATCAACGAAGAAGAAATAGCAGGTATTTTAATCTGGAGCTTGCGTTATCGTAAAAAAGAAGGTGGTTTTTATTGGCATTCTGAGCCTATGGGTTTTGGTTTATATAAAGCTTACCACTGGCCAGGCTTTGACTCTGGAGAAGAATACGACGAAAAAGATTTATTGGAGTTAATGCACGAGAAGGCTTTCGAGATTCAAGGAAAGAGTGTGCCAGATATAGTGGTACCTGGTGCTCCTGAATTGTTGACTTTTGACGATGTATCGAAGATATCCTGGCGAGGTTCAGTGGGTACCTCATCTTATAACGTCGAGAGGTCGACTTCTAAAAACGGTCCCTGGAAAACCGTAGGATGTAATGTCTCTGATGCTGGAATTCAATACTATCCTCTTTTTAATGACGAGAGTGTAAAAATTGGTGAGGAATATTATTATCGGGTAATAGCGAAAAATAGAGCTGGAGAATCTTCTCCTTCAAATATAGTTGGTCCGGTAAAGGTTAATTATAAAACTTTAATTGATAATATGCACAATTATGGGGCCTTATATCATTTCGAAGGTAAGCTTTCAATATCCACCAAAGATGATCGGAAGTTTAAAGAAGATATGTACAGGATGATGGGTGAAAAAGGTAGTGAATTATTCTATCGTGTTCCTGGAAAGATAAGAGGGTGGAAAGTATACTCTTTCTCAGAAGAAAATAAACAGACACTAGAATTCTTTCAATCCATAGATGGGAAAAATTATAAAAGAATCAGTGTTGAAAAGGAAAGTTTTTATACTGGTAAAGGGGACTATGGATATTGGTGTCCTATTCTTTATAAATACGAATCTCAAGATAAAAATACACAGTATTTAAAAATAAGATTCAATAAAACTACCCAGATAGGCAGGGTTGAAATTTACTATGTGAAGTAAGAATTAGTTTCTATAATTTGTATTAAAATATATCTCGGTATTTGACAATTTAATCTCTTTTNGCTCTCTCTTGTATAGATGACCAGATGAGGAAATCTCAATGAGCGAAATAATGGGTATTCTATCAGTTTTCTGTTTGTTAGCCCTGTTTTATCTTTTAGTGAATTCAACGGATTTCTCCATATATCTTAATAATGTCAATTGCTACTGTCATGAAGTCATACACCGAGAATAAAATGCAAAGAAGTTCTGACACCATTAGATAATTTTTGATTCATTTTCTTCTTGAAATCAACTTTATCCCTTTCTTCTTAGCTAAAATTTTTGCTGGTTTAGTAAATCCACTTTTACTAATTATCTCTTTAACTCCTTTTCTATTTGCTTTCTTGATTACACCGCTATGTACCTTTTGCTTCCAGTTCTTTACCTCCCCTTTAGTTTCGCCTCTTTTGTAATCTGGTTTACCAGGACCACCAATATGTCTACCTCGATGTTTTTTAGCCTGTGCTTTTTCATATCTTACACCTCTTTCTATAGCTTTCTTTTTACCCGTATTTACCTCCTATTTTTAGTTCCCAAAGTACTTTTCTATCCTATCTCTATCCTCGTTTTTCTTGTCTCCTTTATAGTAAATTTCAATTAATACCACTTCATCCTTATCATCTTCTTTTTCTATATAGGCATAAATAACCCTAATACCTGAATAACTACCTGATCCTCTAAGTGATTGACAGCTAAATCTAGTAGCTTTATAAATCTTATTGCCCTTTATTTTTAAGCCTGGGATTCTATATAAACCTTTAACTTTTTGTCCATTTATATGATGCATATAAACTTGACCTTTTAAGAATCTCATCAAATCATCCTCTAATGTTCTGTATTTTTTTGATAATTTCTTCATGTCTTTTTCAAATTTTTGTAATCGAATGACCTCAAAATACTCCTCAATCCTCACTATATTCCCTCACAGAATAAGGAGGATTCCTATAAAATACTAATTCATAATCAATCATTTTTTCCTCCTCTGTAGTTAACCAAGGAACATCCTCATGAGAATAATCACTTATTTGAGTTGCATTCATATCAGAGAGTTTATTGAGAACATCATCGATAACTTCAATTTCAATAGCTTTTAATTTCTCTAATTTTGCTTTTCTCAAAGGAAGATATTTAGTTTGAGGATAACTATAATAGTCACTCTCTATACGTTCAATTTCTTTATCCTCAATCATTTTTTCTACAATTTTATTAAATTCCACAGGAGTGGGTCCATATTTATTTTTAATATAAGTAGCTCCAATCAGCTGACCTTCATACTTTTCATAGAAGTCAAAATCAATAAAATAGAGAAGTTTGTATATTACTGTTTCACCAACATTAGCTTTAGAACCAACTTTGTTTAAGATATATATAAGAACCTCTTTAAACTTCTCTAAATTTTTTTGTGGCACGTTAATTCTTTCTCTCTGCTCGGATTTCACTTCAATATGCTCTTTTTCCTCACTTTCTTGTAATACTACTTCTGGCTCTTTTTCTAAATTCAACAAGTTATTGGGTGACACCTTGAAAATTCTAGATAATTTTAATAATTCATCAGCATTTATTTTCCTATCTCCGCTTTCTATTTGAGAAATTGTAGATCTTTTTAAACCTAACTTCTCAGCAACCTGTTTTTGACTGAGACCTCTTAGTCCGCGCATTTCTTTAACTCTTAAACCTAGCCTTTTATGGATTGTATCCATTATATACCTCCTTTTTAAAACTTTTAATTTTATTAGTTAACAAATTTACAATTACCCTTTCATTTTCCATAATATTAATATAATATTGTTGGATATTTTGTCAAGGGATTGTTAATATTTTTAACATTGTATTTTCAATGTCTGAATATTCTTGCTCATAAAGGGTCATCCCCCACCCTCATGGCTCCATTCAAGCCTTGTCCCCATTTTTAAGTATTCTACTAGTATTCTAGTAGAAATTGTAATCTTTAATATATTCTTTGAACAATAATACCTTTTTTATTCCGTTATTATCAATAAGGAATGGTTCTATATCCCTTGCTAATTTTTCAAAATCAACTTCATCACATAAAGAAAGAATATTCTTTTTTAATTCTGAGTAATCTTGGATGTTTAATTTTTCTCTCAGGTAATTCAAATCTGGTTTAGTTTTTCCGAGGAGAAAAACAACATCGTAAAAATCTCTACCCATTTTTCTAGGTCTTGTAAATATTGCAGTAACCTTTTGAGAAAGAAGGACATCCAGAGGAACAACGTTGACCCTGATAAATACATCAAATTTGTTCAATATCTTTTTATTGGGGGTATATTCAAAATTCTGTGGTTCGGTATCCACCTGAATATTCAATTTTTCTTCTGGATGTTCAGAAAGACCGTAATTATACAGGATTTCCTTTATCTTGATATGAGATCTGAATACTTTATCAATTACATTCTTGGTTTCAACCTTATATCCTTCCAGGTATAATTTTCTTTTAATACTTTCAGTAAGGTCAATAAAATTTACCTTTTTTAAGCCAAGATTATCAAAATCCAGGTCCTCAGAAAACCTATCATTTGAATGAATAATACGCAGGGCTGTTCCTCCCATAAAAGTTAGATTCCTACTATATTCAGATGAGTAAATTTTCTCAAGTATCTTATACTGCAGGTATTCCCGTAGCATATTTCTTTTAAAGGGTCTGATTTTTTCAGGATAGAAATCTTCAATTTGTTCAAGGTCAAGCATTATCTATATACTCCAGAAGGAATTGAACTCTATTTTTTAATCTAATCTGGTTGAATCTTTTGAGGTATTGATTCATTTTTTTTATGTTCATCTTTTCTTGAAATACATCTCTATTTATCCTAAGAGATGTAAAATCTTGTTTCGATTGGATATCCGGATTTAGATAAAAATAATCGAGCATGCTCTTTTCAATACTTGCAATCTTATAGGCTCCACTATTATACCTAACTATTTTAAAACCAAAAAATAACTCTGGCTTAACAGTCCTGTAACTAAAAGTCCCTGTATCCGTGTTAAACGCATAAGTTCTTCTCGTGGAAATGGAGGTAATTGTATAGACACTTTCAGGTATGAGATGATAATAAGAGAGTGCCATTCTCAGGGAAATATATGATGGATTATATATTCTATTTGCTATCTCAAAAAGAACGTCTTCTGTCAATTCTATATCTGTAAAAGCATAATACTTATTTATAATCTTCTTTATATAACCCTTATCCTGCCACTCGCTCAATCTTCTCCTGTAAAAGTCTTCATCAATCATACGAATATCGCTCAATGAAAAGACCGTAAAATTTTTCATTAGATTCCTCAATGTTATAAAATCCATATCATTTCACCTTAATGTTATTTTTAACATAATTACGAAATAATATAACAATTTCCAGGAGAATTGTCAACCCCCTTGTTTGATTTTGTGATGATACTGTCATCCCCCATCCCTTTATTTTATTATAGTTTTTTGGGCTCCTTTAGTTCATTAATACCCACAGCTTTGTAATTTATCTGGAACAAAGCCTTACAAGCTAAACACTGACATTTTAGGCTTATCCACTCGTCATCATATAGCTCTTTATAAGAAAGATAATCATAAGAACCGCAGACAGGGCATCTAATTCCCATAGCTTCTATGGTTTTTGTCCCTATAGTTTTTATTCTAGCCATTTTAGCACCTCCATTGATTTTTGTTGTTGACTCTCCAGAAATTTCTCTAAAAAAATTAATTTACACTGATTACCTTCCTTTTCCAACCAATTTACTAGCGGTGAGGATAGTTCTGTAAATATATCTCGGTGCTAATATTTGACAATTTAATCTCCTTTTTTCTCTTGTATAGATGGCAAGGTACTGAATATCTCAATGAGCGAAATAATGAATATTCTATCAGTTCTTTACTTGTTATCTTTGCATTAACTTTAAGGGAATTCAACGGATTTCTCCATATATCTTAATAATGTCACTAATTCATATAATGTCAAATGGTAGTATCACAATGTTTACCCCACTTGTCCTGTGTAATGTTTACTATTATATTAGGGTGGAATGTATAACTATTCCATAAGGGTTATGCACTGAGATTAAATAACAGAATGAAGAGGTCGTCTTGATTTTTGAATTTTTTAAATTATTAT
>NGFL01000024.1 GCA_002215665.1 candidate division TA06 bacterium JGI_Cruoil_03_38_101
CTGGTTTGAGCCTCCTGCTGCCTGTAGCCTTTTAAACTATGAGGTTACAGTCTCCCCTTACGAGGATCCATCTGAGACCGGTCTTATTATGTTCCTTGCCGGGCTTGATCAGACAATCGACTATGCGGATGAAGCTCTCTACCCTGAATATCACTCAGGTGATTCCTCTCCAGGCCTATCACCTGTTGTATCAATTTTTGAAGAATTACCCACTTCAACTACTGCCCCCTCTGGTTATTGGAGTTATTTAGCGGATACTGTTGACCCTTGTGTTGATATTGGAACTGACAAATTTGGTGTTGGTTGGGTTAAAGTGAGAGAAGATGTCTCACCAAACCCATATATCTACGCAACTGGTTTAGCTCCCTATCACACCCTGATGTATCGAGATATAGGATATGGCCATGGCTGGTATTCCTCCTGGCACTTCATAAGAACAAGAGCTAGAGTGAATTTCTATAAAAACCCACCTCCATTCATCAAGGAATTTGAAGCTCTGCCCTATACCTATTCTGATGCTCCAAGGAAGATGTATGCATGGATTATTGATTTTGGTGTGCCAGCAGATTCAGGAGGTGTTGATACAGCTTATACCATCTACCATGTAAATTCTACTCCACCAGAGACCCTAAAGCTAACGGATCCATGGTTTGGCGACTCCTTAAATGGAGTCTATGAGTTTGTACTCCCCGCTGTTAATGCTGGAGATACGATGACCTATTGGGTTGAGGCTAATGATATCCAGGGTGCTTTTGCAACAGTGTATCCTTCAACCCATCAATATGTCAGGCTTGAGGGAACTCCTGGAAACTTCCTCCTGGTTGATGGTTACGATATTACCGAATATGCTCCTGGGTTTTTTGTATGGGGTGAATTCGGTGGATGGTGGGATGATTTACCAGGGGGTTATGTGCACGGAGGTCCTATTACCAAACAGTATGGCGATCAGATGGATTACTGGCCAACTACAGTTTATGGTGAGCCAGATTCCTCTGTTCTTACCTTCTACGCCAAAGGGGCCGGTAATAGCACAGTCCTGTGGTTCTCATGGGGTGATCAGGCTCTTGGTAATGGTGTAGATTATGGAACAGGAGGTATAGTTTTCCATTCTGATACTTCCAACATTAAGGAACTCCTTGATTTAGATGGAAACTTCTGGTATTCTGACCAGGACTTCGGTTATGGAACAGGTGTTGCCCCAGACTATCAAGATACTGTTGTTCCTGCTGGTCACTGGGTAAGAGAATACCTCGGTGTTGCCGGTCTTGCCGATGACTTTTACAATGAGGATACAATTGGGGTAGGAGGCAATCCAGCTGATCCAATCTTTGGTAGCTTCTTTACGACAAATTCACCTGGTTACCAACTTGTCTTTCCTTTCTACTTCACAAGAGGTCCAGGTAATGGTGCGAACTATCCTGCCAGAATCGATTCAACAGTAGAAGGAGTCTCTCCATCACAGTATATGTTCAAGACTACAGGAGAAATCCTTGGTTATTACTATGATCGCACGGCTGGAGGAAAGGTTGTAATGATGCCTTTCAAGTGGGATGATGCAATTGATCCTGGTTTTGGTGATCCCAGTGCCTGGGATTCCCTTGACTACGGCTTCTATGATGAAACCTGGGATGCACCAGGGGTAGATACTTCTGGACCTTATCCCAACTTTGAGGCTCTTGATGATACACTCGTTCTCAATGTGATGAGTGAATTCTTCGAAATCCCATCAGGTATAACTGTCTCAGAGGAGAAGAGTAAACTTCACCTCTCACTCCTTCCTCTCAACAATCCTGTTATAGACCGTGGAGCTGTTCGCTTTGCCCTTCTTCGGGCAACCGATGTTAAACTGAGCGTCTATGACGCAACAGGAAGACTGGTGAAGACACTACTTAACCGCAGGATGAGTCGAGGAACCCATACGATGAGTTGGGATCTCACAACCAGAAATGGAAATAAGGTGGCAAACGGTATTTACTTCTATCGCCTGGCCACTGGAAATAAATCTCTGAGTAGCAAGATTGTGGTTATTAGATAGCTAAAAATTTGCAACTTAGCCATCTAAAGGGGCGCTTGATCAAGCGCCCCTTTTTTATCCTTGCATTTGCCTGAAATTATTGTATCATGAGTAAAATGGCTGGGGAGAGAATAAGATCAATNAACAAGATAATAAAAAGAGCAAAAGAGATAGGGCCTGTTAGTTGCGTTGTGGCTTCTGCCTATAAGGAAAGNGAAGTTAAAGCATCCATTAAGGCTCGAGATTCAGGCTTGATTAAACCATTGTTCGTAGGAGATCCAGAACTCCCCAAAAAATTTAAATCAATCAATGAAGATGAAGTGATCCAGGAGACAGACCCTGAAAGGGCAGTATTTACAGCTGTGAAACTCATGAGAGAAGGGAAAGGTGATATCCTTCTTAAGGGTTCTGTTCCAACAGACCAGTTCCTCAAGCCCATCCTCGATTCAGAAACAGGTTTAAAGAGAGCACCCCTCTTGAGCCATATTGTAATTCTTGATATCCCTGGTTTGGATAGACTCCTTTGTATAACAGATGGAGGTCTATGCATTTCTCCAGGTCTAAATGAGAAGCTATCAATCCTTAGGAATGGTGTTGGATTTATGCATTCTCTTGGTATAGAACTTCCACGTGTTGGTATCCTTTCTGCTATAGAGAAAGTCAATCCAAAAATTGAGAATACAATTGATGCAGCGATAATTGAAAAAGCCTGTGAACGGGGGCAAATTCCAGGTTGTGAAGTTGACGGACCCCTTGCCTTTGACCTTATGGTATCCAGAGAAGCCTGTAAGATAAAGGGTGTAGAGAGCTCTGTTTGCGGTAATGTTGACCTTATTCTCGTTCCAGATCTTACAACAGGAAACTCGATTGCCAAGGCTCTTATACTTCTCGGAGGAGCTAAAGCTGCTGGAGCAATACTTGGAACAAGTAAGCCTGTTGTTATGTTATCCAGAGCAGATTCTCCAGAGTTAAAACTTAACTCTATAGCCCTTGGAGTTGTGATGACAGGAAGGTAATTTTTATATGAAACGAAATAGATTTGCCCCTTTAATTTTCATAAGCATTTTCCTTCTTTCTGGTTGTCTTAAGGAAGTTAAAAAAACAGAGACCACAAGGATTGCAGAGATAGCCTTTGAAGGTAACCATTTTTTATCTAACGCAACGCTTAAGGAAATACTACCGATAAAGCAAGGTGATCCCTATATCCAGAGGTTTACACAGGAAGGAGCCCGAAGGATTATTTCTTATTACAGAAGTAAAGGTTTTTTCAATATGGAGATAAAAAAGAGGGAGGGAAAATTCATAAAAGAAAGTAAAGAAGTCAAAATGACTTACTATATTTTTGAAGGAATCAGGAGTAAAATAGATAGTGTTGAAATTATGGGGAATAAACTCTTTTCAGATGAAGTTGTAAAGAAAATCTTATCCATTAAAGAAGGAGATTATTACGATGAAAGTGTCATTGGTGCTGGTGAATATGCCCTTTCAAATAAATATGCTGAAAAAGGGTTCGCCAATGCTCTGATAAAAATTCAGAAATCCCTGGAAGATAATGGAAAAGGGGTTGTCTATCTTGAGGTTAATATAAAAGAGGGGATAAGGGTCTGGATTCGAGATATAACTTTTGAAGGCTTGAATGAAGTTCGCTCGTCAGTGGTTAAACGTGAGATGAGGATAAAAGAGGGAGATCTCTATCTCACATCCAGAGTCTACGAATCTCAGAGTAACCTTTACAAAACTGAGTTGTTTTCTGATATTAATGTTCAAGAAAAAAAGACATCGGCTGATTCAATTGACCTCACCTTCTTACTAAAGGAAGAGAAATCGAGATTTTTCCAATTTGGTTTCGGTTATGAATCTCCGAAAAAGGGGTTGGTGAACTTTCGCGGTGGAGACTTTAATCTATTTGGAAATCTACAGAGGTTAATCGTTGATTTATCTTTGAGGGCGACCCCGGAATTTAAAGACTGGGATAACATCTTATTGACTGATAGAAAAGAAAATATCAGATTAACCTATAAGGAATTATACCTTCTTAATTCAGGTTTTAACCTTCTTGTTTCGCCTTCTTTTAATAGCTTATATATAGGAGAATATAAAGAATCAGACTTTTCTTTTGATCTTGTCCTTGAAAGGGAGATTGCGCTCTTTTCTCTTATTTCCTTTCTTTATAATTTCAGAAGGGCTTCACTTCAAAAGGTTCCGATTATCACAAATAGGTTGAGTGAGCGTCTTCTCTATGAGGGTAGAGATAATATGCTCAACCCTCATAAGGGTTTGCACTTGCTTTCTTTAATTGAATATGCAGGGGGTTTCCTTGGAGGCGATAATCACTTTGATAGAGGCAAGTTGGATGTTGCCTCATACAGACCTCTACCTTTCGGTATTACACTGGCTCTTCGCTTTCGATTAGTCATCACAATCCCTCGTGAGAATCCAGAAGATATAAGCACGGATGTCCGTCTGGATATGGGTGGATACGGTTCAATGAGAGGTTTTGAAGAGTTTTCAATAGGTTCTCCTGACCCGCGTGGGAAAAGGAGCGGTCTTGATGAATTGTTATTTAATCTTGAGTTTAGAATACCAATTTATAGGAAAGTCTATGCNACCTTATTTACAGATATTGGTAATCTCTGGATGGATTATTCCGAAATCTCTTTTAAAAATCCCAGAATAGGGGCTGGTTTTGGGCTTGGTTATAGCACACCGATTGGGGTTATCAGGCTCGATTATGCAAGGGCAATGGAGGAAGTTCCCCCTGAGTATAGAGGGAAAATTTATCTAAACTTCGGTCATCCATTTTGAACTTGACAATGGTTGGTTTTTAATTATTTTCCACAAAAAGGAGGTTTTTGTGTCCGATAAATTGATAGTCCTAATTCTTTTTTTCTTAATTATTCCACTTCATGCACAAAAACACAGGATGGGTCTAATTTATAAGGATCCAAGAACAGTTCCCTGGATGAATAGAGCGAGGATTAAACTAATTAGAAGCTGTCCAGACTCCGTTGACCATTCAGAAGGAATGCCCCCAGTAGGAGTCCAGCGTCTTGGTAGTTGCACAGCCTGGGCTACAGGTTATTACTACAAAGCCTATCAGGAGTTTGTTGACCACAATGGATGGGACCCAACAGATTCAGATCATCAGTTTTCACCAAAATTTATCTATAACCAGATAAATGGAGGAATAGACGGAGGCTCATATATTCTTGATGCGATGAAATGTCTAACAGACCTCGGTGTAGCACCGATGTCTTCTGTTTCTTATTCTGATAATGATTATATATCCTGGCCTCTAGAAAAAGCTTATAGCGATGCAATTGCCTTTAGATCGGATTCAGCATTCTATTTAGATATAACCACTTCTCAAGGGATTGAAGAACTAAAACAGCATATTGCAAATGATAACGATAACGCGGTGATTGGTATTGAAGTTTGGGATCCATTCTATAAGGGCAACTTTGGAGATGATAATATCTATGACACAGGGGATACATTGGGTAGTATAGTTGGAGGTCATGCTGTTTGTATCGTTGGTTATAATGATTCCCTTTTAACTCCCGATGGTAGAGGTGCTTTCAGGCTGATCAATTCCTGGGGTTCCTACTGGGGTGATAACGGTTATTTCTGGATGACCTATAAGGCAGTAAAGGATAGTAAATTATGTCAGGGAAACGCCTATTATACAACCGACAGGAATAACTATAAGCCAACTGCCAAAGTATCCTATGAGATAACCCATCCAGAAAGGCTTGATGTGACTGTAAGAGTTGGAATTGGTAATCCTGCTTCACCTGATTGGCTATCGGATGCAAGATTTAACTGGTATATGTCCTCCAGAGAGGAGCATCCATATCCTGATCATCCAATAATCCTTGATATAACTGGAGGTTTACAGTATCTTGATCCTTATTCTAAAGGAGTTAATGTTTTTTTGAAAGCTAATGATAAAGAACATAATTCAAAAACAGGGTCGGTTGATTTTTTTGGAGCAATGGATGAAGAAAGGGGAATGTTCTCACCCTCAAATGAAACTCCGAGGCAAATGGGTGATGGATATTCTATTTATGTGAATCTTACCTTCCCGAATCAAATTTCTCATTGGCAGACCTTCCAGCGTTTACCAACCAACACAGGTTTTACAGGGCTTAAAGGAGGAATGGGTCCATCATTTGCTATCAGGCATTTTTCTACTAACGATTCAATTGAGTCTTCTCCAGTTATAGGAGATATTGATTCTGATGATAGCCTTGAGATAATTTTTGGCTCTGATAATGATTCATTATATGCTATCAACGCAGATGGAACAAAATTATGGTCTTTTGGAACTTCTGGTGATATAAAAAAAGCTCCAGCGATTGGAGATTTAGACGGTGATGGAAATAATGAAATTGTTGTTGGTTCCTCTGACTCAACAATTTACTGTTTGAACGGTGAAGATGGTTCTTTAGAATGGTCTTCTTTTATGGGAGTAGATTTAGTTGGTAACCCTGTTATTGGGAATGCAGATGGAGATGGTTTATTGGAAGTTGTGATGGGAACCAGGGAAATTTTTCTGCATTGTTTAAACGGAGAAGATGGCCAGGATAGTTGGTTTGCGTTCATTGGGAAAACCATTTCTTCATCACCTGTTATTGGAGATGTGGATGGGGATGGTTTACTGGAAGTAATCGTTGGAACAGAAGACGGTTCAGTAATAGTTAAAAAGCAAGACGGTTATAGTGATGGTTCATTTTCTATAGGTTACCCGATTATAGGAAGCCCTACTGTAGGGGATATAGACAATGACTCAATAAATGAAATTATTGTAAGTTCAAGTGATACACTTTATGCCTTAAAGATGGGTTCTATATTATGGAAATTTGGAACTTCTGGTGATATTCAATCATCCCCTGCTCTTGGAGATTTAGATGGAGATTCAAATAATGAGGTTGTTTTTGGCTCCTCTAACTCAACAATTTACTGCCTAAACGGTGAAGATTGTTCTTTAAAATGGTCATATCCAACTGGTGGTCCGGTTATTTCCTCACCTGCAATTGCCGATATTGATAATGATGACACATTTGATGTTGTGGTTGGTTCAACTGATGGCTATCTATATGGAATATCAGGTGATGGAAGTTTACTCTGGCGTATTAATCTCGGAACATCAATAACTTCCTCACCCGCTATCGGTGATATTGATAATGATGGCTATCTTGAAATTGCTGTTGGAGGTCTTGATGGTAATCTTTATCTAATCGAAGGTCTTCCCTCCGGTATTGTAGAAGGAAGAAAAGTTGAGCCACTATCTCTATCTAAATTATTAAAGCCTATAAACGGAAATACAGAAATACAGTACTCAATTCCCGAAAGAACCCTGGTAAAACTGGCTATTTTCGATATTATGGGAAGAGAAATAAAGATGATTGTAAACAGACTCCAGAATGCAGGTCGCTATCAAGTTCCAGTGGATATTAATGGAATAGCAAATGGAATATATTTCTATCGTCTAACTGCAGGGGAAAAGACACTCACCAATAAGATGGTGGTTATCAGGTAAATCTCATTGGATGTTAACTAAAGATGGAAAAAACTCTTCTTTTAATAAAACCAGATGGGGTAAAGAAGCGTCTTATAGGAGCATTAATAAGCTCTACCGAAGATTTAGGTCTTTCTATCGTCAAGATGAAGATGGTTCATCTAACCCTGGAGGAAGCAAGGGAATTTTACTGTGAACACAGAGGAAAAGAATTCTTTAATAAATTGGTTAAATTTATAACGAGAGATCGGATAGTTGCGTTAGAGTTAGAGGGTAAGGATGCAATCCAGAGATTGCGGGAACTTGTTGGAGCAACAGATCCAAACGATGCAGCTCCAGGGACAATCCGTGCCACTTATGGCTTATCTAAAACGGAAAATACTGTCCATGCATCGGATTCAAAGGCTTCAGCGAAAAGAGAGATCGAATTCTTTTTCGAAAAGGAGGTTGAATGATAATACTTACGATAAACTGTGGTAGTTCTTCAGTTAAATATCTCGTTTACGACTGGGATAAGAAAAAAGAACTCGCAAGAGGAATTGTAGAGAGGGTTACAATTGGGGGTTCCTTTGTCAGGCATAAACCAACAGGAAAAGATGAGATAAAGATCGAAGGAGACTGCCCAACTCACAAGGAAGCGATCCAGTTAGTCGTTCAGACTTTAACAGACCCAGAAATAGGAGTGATTGAAGATCTGAAAGATATAGATGCAGTTGGTCATCGAGTTGTCCATGGAGGAGAGGAATTTACCTCATCTGTTCGAATAAATAAAGACGTTTTAAAAACATTTAAGAAACTTCAAGACCTCGCTCCCCTCCATAATCCACCCAATATAATGGGAATAGAGGCTGCTATGGAACTTTTGCCCCATACCCCTCATATTGCAGTTATGGACACAGCCTTTCATTCGACAATGCCAGAGGTATCTTATATCTACGCTGTTCCCTATTACTGGTATAAAGATTATGGGGTGCGTAAATATGGATTTCACGGGACTTCTCACCTCTATGTTTCAAGGAGGGCTACAGTCCTTCTCGGTAAGGATATAGAAGATACAAACCTTATAACATGCCATATTGGAAATGGGGTTAGCCTCACTGCCATAAAGAACGGGAAATCTTTTGATCATTCAATGGGTTTTACCCCTCTTGAAGGTCTGGTGATGGGAACGAGATCAGGGGATATCGATCCTGCAGTGGTTAAATTTATATCCGAGAAGGAGAATAAGGAAGTTTCAGAAGTTATTAATGACCTGAACAGAAAAAGTGGCTTATTAGGCTTATCAGGGAAGTGGGCTGATAGAAGGGATATTAATAAGGAAATGGAGAAGGGGAACAGAAGAGCTACCTTAGCCTTTAAAAAAGAGGCCCATCGTCTAAAGAAATATATCGGGGGTTATATTGCAATCCTCGGGTCAGTTGATGCAATTGTGTTCACAGCAGGAGCCGGGGAAAAGGCTGTTGAACTGCGAGAGGTGGTTTGTTCTGGAATGGAGCAACTTGGAATAAAACTCGATCGAAAGAAAAATAGTATGGAAAGGGGAAAGAGGGAAGCAGTTGTGTCAACCCAGGATTCTCCAATAAAAATCTTTATCATTCCAACCAATGAAGAAATTGTTTTTGTTGAAGATGTTGTTGGTATCTTAAAAGGGAAATATAAATCATCTGAAACCTTTAACTATTCCTTTTCATCACCTGATTGTAAAAATAAATGAAAATAAAGGAGGTCAAATGAGAAGAAACAGATTTTTTTTACTCATCATCCTGGCATTTGTCCTGTTTATAGCAACAAAGTGTGCAAAAAGGATTATCTACCCACCTATTTTAACAGAGGTCGAATCCGAGAAATATCCTGACGCTGATGGAGTTGTTGTCTATGATTCAACGTTGATAAAAGTTGACAAAGATGGGTCTCACACTTCTACCCATCACAAGTTGATAAAGATACTCTCCACCTACGGTAAGAAGAAATTCGGGGAGCAGATTTTTTCCTTTAACACAAAATGGGATACTTTGATGGTTCTTTCTGGTAGGGTGTATAAACCTGATGGTAAGGTAATTGAAGTCACCAAGGAGAACATTGATGTCTATCCAATGCCTGCATGGGAAGGAGCAAAGTTCTTTATTCCCAATAGCTATGTGGTAAAGATAACTTATCCCCAGATAGAGGAGTTCTCCGCTGTTGAATTCAAGGTGAAGGATATTTACAGAGAAGCCTTATTCCCAAATCACTTCCAGTCTTATTTTCTCTTTGAAGATGAACAACCAATAATCGAAAAAACTGTCCAGGTAGATATTCCAACCATTATGAATCTAAGATATGCAGTTCTTAGAGGGAAGATTCCTCTAAAGAAAGAGGAAAAGAAAGGAAGAGTGATTTATAGATGGTCTAATAGGGATATCCCTGCAATTGAGAAAGAACCTGTGATGCCTTCCATACCTGATGTTGCTCCAAAGTTACTCATATCAACACTTCCCTCCTGGGAATATTTCTCAAGATGGTATTATGAAATTTCAAAGGTCACTTTCGAGCCAGATTCTGCGATAAAAAGCCTTGTTTCAAAACTTATCCAGAAACAAATGACAGATGAGGAGAAAATAAGCACTCTCTTCCACTGGAGCGTTAGCCACATCCGTTACGTGGAGACCAAATTATCCGGCGCAAAGGCGGGTTTCAAACCGGCGCCAGCAAGAACAACTCTAAAAAGGAAATATGGAGTCTGCAGGGATAAGGCTGCCCTTCTGGTTTCTCTCTTAAAAGAAGCTGGAATCGAGTCAAAAATAGTTCTTACAAATCCAATGCAAATGGTTGAGGATAACCTTCCAGTGGATCAATTCAACCATGCAGTTGTTGCAATAGAAGGGCCTGCAGGGTATTATTACCTTGATCCAACTGCAGAAAACTCCCGGGTTTACCTTCCAGCCTATGAATTCAATCATAAAGCAATGCTTATTGCAACACCAAAGGGAGACCCTCTTCGATATACACCTCTACAGGATCCAGAGAAGAATACCTTAAAGATGATTGGAAGATCAAAACTTACAAAGGAGAATAAAATTTCTGGAACCATTAAGGTAAAGCCAACAGGGTTAATGGACTTTTCCCTCAGGAATCTCTTTAAACAGGCTCCCCCGGAGATGGTGGATAGGATTGTGAGCAGTTTCGTCAAGGGTTCTAACCCTTCTGCAGTAATCGATACCTTCTGGATTGAAGGTTTAGAATCCTTAAAAGAACCTCTTTCCATAAGTCTTAAATATAGGATCGATGAGTATGGTAGCGCAATGGGAGATATCTTTGCTCTTAAAGCTCCTCTCGGAGGTTCTGGGAATGTCTCTGTGTCTATTCAAGGAGGAAATCCTTTTGCTCTTGATAAAAGAAGGTATCCTGTAAATCTAATGGTCACTCTATCTCAATCCTATCATGAGGAAATGGAGATACCTTCTTCCTATAGAGTCCAGGACCTTCCTGATAAATTTGACTTATCAAATAAATACCTTGGATTAAAACAGAATTACGAGATAAAGGGGAATAAGATTGTTATAGATAGAGATTTCCGTATTCTAAGGCCCTGGATACCGATAGAGGATTATCCAGAGGTTAAGAAACTTATCCAGGGTTTGGAGAAATCCGCAAGAGAAAAAATCCTCTTGAAAAGGAGGTAGTGTGTTACTAACTCTTTTATTATTGGCAAGTTCAGGAGCCACAATTCTAACGGACTCCATGACTATAGAGTTGGATCACAATGGATTAAAAACTCTTAATAGGGAATTTGTAGTCCTGATTGAGACCCAGATGGGTAGAGAGGAATTTGGAGATATAGAGACAAGATACAATAATAAGACTTCTACCTTTACCATATTTTCTGCCTATACAAAAACAAAAGAAGGGATGATTTATAAGCCAGAAGAAAAGGGAATCGCCGATGTCTCTGCACCTGAGACCCATCGTGCCCCTATGTATGCAAATAATCTTCTCAAGGTTGTAAGTTTTCCAGAGGTTGAACCTGGTTCAGAACTTCATTACCACTATCAGATTAAATGGAAAGAATCCTCATTCCTTCCATTAACAGGCTCCCATACCTTTGGATGGAAATTTCCGATAAAAAGAGAGGTTTTCACTCTAATAGTTCCTGATACCCTGAATCTTAACCTCAGTATTAAGCCTGATCAACTTACGAAAAAGAAAGGTTATACTCTCTACCGATGGGAAAGAAAAGATATCCCACGGATAAAGATTCTTCCTTACAAACTTCCTAATTACAAGATTGCAACTGAGCTTATCTATTCTTCTATTGACTCCTGGAATGTTCTTAGCTCGAAGATTTATGATATCCTTTCAAGAGGCATTCAACCTATAAAGAGGAGTAAGGATCTAAATGCCTTATATTCTTTTACTAAAGATTCCATAAGGACAATCTCTGTTCCTCTCCAATTTATCGGATTAAAACCACACCCTCCTCTGGAGATAATGAAGAATCGATATGGTTGTCCTCGTGATAAGGCTCTACTCCTCATCTCCCTTCTTCAGGGGATAGGTTATGATGCTTTCCCAGTTCTAATCGAAAGGGAGCCCGAAGCTTTTGGTTTTTCAGTTCCTATTGGTGGTTTTTTATTCAACGCAAAAGGGGTCAATAAGAACCTGCCCTGTCTCTCCCATTTTGGTTCTATCATCGTAGGTTTAGAAATCAATAATGAACTTCACTTTCTCGATCCTTCATCTGAACATTGTGGTGCTGGTTACATTCCAGCAGAAGGGGAATCTGTATGGGTAATAAGGAAAGACTCCTCATACTTCTATAAGATCCCTGAATTTAAAGAGAACAAGATTCAGGTTGATAATCAATTGACTCTTATGGGGAATGGCAATCTCAAGGGGAAGAGTATTACAACATTAAAAGGATGCTTCTCCAAAGCTTTTCAGGATTGGGTAGAGTCAAAAAAGAAAGGAAAAGAGAGGCAGGACTACTTAAAGAGCCTCCTCTCTATCATTTCAATATCTGCAAAACCTGATACAATGAAGATGGACCTCTGGGGAGATAGCGTTAAGATAATGCTAAAATTCAAAGCTCCCAACTATGCTTCGAAACAGGGGGATTACCTTATCCTGGATCTCTTCAGGAATCCTGTTGGTTATTTTCCCCTGTCAATCTTGATCCAATCCAAAGAGAGGCCTTATCCTTTTCATTTTGATTTCTCCTCGGCAACTTTGAACGAATATACAACTCTTGAATATCCTGCCTCCCTTCAATCGAAATATCTTCCTGAAGTTATAGATATCAAGGGGGAAGGATACAGGTTCAAAATTTTATCCTCAAAGGAGAAGGGCAAGATTGAATACAGGAGAATAACTCAGTATACCAGGAGAACCTTGTCAGAAAAATCAAATATAATAAATGATATAAAGAAACTTCTCGGCAAAAAAACTCTTCGTTTTCTCTTTGAGGGGGAATAGAGATATAGGTTTTAAAATTTAAAAACCATAATTGGAGCATACTTGATGAGTTCTTGACATTTAGAATCGAATTACTATATTAAAAATGATGTTTTTTTTAATTTTTGCATTCAGTCTCCAATCAAATAAGTTAATTATTCAGGATTTTGAACTCCAGAAAACTAACCAGGAGAGTTTCTTTGACCTCTATGGATCACTTATGAACAGAGGAAGTGATATTATCATAACCTCTGATCTCTTCTTTCATTCATCTATTTCCCTTTATGAATCTGTAATAACCCAGATTGAGGAAGAGAAGTTAATCCCGGAGTTAAAAGAACTACTCAATCAACTGACCTCCAGGGCAGAAGGGACTAGTAAGGAGTATTTTGAGGTTGCGCTATTCCTATTAAAAGGCGGTAAATCAACTTCAAGATTGGTTTTGAAAGAAATTCAGAAGATCAAGTCGGCAAGAGGTTTTGAACATTCAGAGATCCTTGGAGTTGAGATAGATTACTCGCAATTTAAGCCAAGGGGTCATTATACAAAAAGTGAGATTCTAAAAGACTACTTCAGGACAATGATGTGGTTGTCTTTCCCTAAAATTCCTCTTGAATTAGATAAATACTATAATCTTGCAAAAACCCAGGCGACTCTTCTTCAAGAATGTGAGCTTATTTCCAAATACGAAGAGATCGATTCTCTAATAACCAAACTCGTGGGAACTACAGATGATATAACCCCTCTTCTTATTCTGAAATTCAAGGATACTCCATCACCCATTGATTCACTCAAAAAGTTCCAGGCAAGGGTAGTTCCGAAGATGGAAGAAAAAACAGTTAAATATTCATTCTTCCCTCAGAGGTTTGTCCTGGATTCCTATATCCTCCAGAAACTTACCTATGATAACGTTGTGGGATATAAAGGGGTCTCTAAAGAACTCCCTTTCACAGCAGCCTACACTCTGGATGGAATTCAGAGAGTTTTCCCGAGGGGTCTGGATGTCTTCTCGGTTTTAGGTTCATCCGCGGCTGCAAAAATACTTAAGAGGGATGGTGATACAGATTACTCAAATTATGCAAAAATGCATGGATACCTGAAGAAAGAGATTGAATTGAATGAAGAAGGTTCTCTTTATGATATATACCTCTGTGCTCTTTCGGAACTATTATCTGAAAAGGATTTTGTTTCTCAAAAATATCAATATAAGAATTTACTCACAGCCTTAGGAGGTTGGACTGAAATTCGTCATCAAACTATTCTCTATGCTAAGCAATCTTACACTTCCCTTGCGGCTCTTCCGCTAAAAAAGAAAAAGGTAATTCTTATAGAACCTTTTCCCGAGGTCTATCGCTATCTCTTGAAGTTTACAAGGGAAATGGAAGAGTTCTATCCCTCAAAATCAATTAGCGAATTTGCTTCAATCCTGGAAAATGTAATCCAGGATAGCGAGGAAGAACTAAAAGGCAAAATACCCGAACAAACCTCTATAAAATCAATACCCTCTAAACTAAAGAAGATCGTTGGTAATAAGAAGGCACCGATTGTTGCTGATGTTCATACAGATTCAAATACAGGGGCCGTCTTAGAAGAAGCAATCGGCAATCCGTTTATAGTTAGGGTTTTCTTAAATATAAACAGAAAGAATATGGACCTTATAGGCGTGGGTTATTCCTATTATGAGTTCAAACAACCGATTGAAAACAGGCTGAGTGATGAAGAGTGGGAAGAGATGAAAGATAGAGAAGAGCCTTCTACCTGGATTAAGAATTTTATAAAATGAATATAATCGGTGGCAGTGCAAAAGGCCAAAAGATTTTCGCTCCAAAAAACATACGACCAACGAGAGGGTTGGTGAGAGAGGCCATTTTTTCCATTATTCAGGTTAAGGACAGGTCATTTCTGGATCTATATTCCGGTTCTGGAGGTGTTGGTATAGAGGCGTTGTCAAGGGGTGCAACAAGGGTTATTTTTGTAGAGAAAAGCAGGAAAGTTTCAACCTATATCAGGAGGAATCTTGATAAGACAGGATTTGAAGCTGTTATTATAAATAGAGCGGTCCAGTCAGCTCTGAAGACCCTTAATGAATCTTTCGATTTTGTCTTTATGGATTCCCCATACAGATCAAACCTCATTAAGAAAACACTCAATCGACTGGATCCTGTTTTAAAGAAAGACTCCTTAGTAATAGTTGAACACAGAACAGGTTATAACCCGACTCATAACGGTTTTGAAGTAGTAAAGAACAAAATTTATGGGGATACCTCTTTACTAATCTTACGAAAATGAAAAGGGCAATTTATCCCGGGACATTTGACCCTATAACCAATGGACACCTCGATATAGTTAAAAGAAGTCTAAAAATATTTGATCACCTTACCATACTCATAGCAGAACATCATGATAAAGAAACGCTATTCACACCCGAAGAAAGAAAGGAATTAATACAGATAGCAACTGCCGATATAGAAAATGTTGATGTGGAGATTTGGGAGGGGCTTATTGCAGAGTATGTGAATACTCATCAGGTTGATGCGGTGATCCGTGGGATGAGAGCTCTTTCCGATTTTGAATACGAGTTTCAGATGGGGATGATGAATCGAAAGCTCTCTCCAAATATCGAAATAATTTATTTCTTTCCCGATGAAAAATATGTCTTCTTATCTTCCAGTATATTAAAGGAGATAGCCTTCTTTGATGGGAATATTTCTGATTTTGTCCCAGAGGAAATAGGTAAGAGATTAAAAAAACGTATAAATGAGAAACTGAGGGATAGTGGGTAGCAGTTTTTATTATTTGTCATTAGTTGTTCAGGGTGGGAGAGGGGGAGAAGGTCTTGTTAGTTTTAATCACTCTCCACGAAAGGTAAAAGGAGGTCCTGATGGAGGAAATGGAGGTTCGGGAGGTGATGTTTTTATAAGGGCAGATGAAGAATGCAACACCCTTGAGCATCTTCATTCTAAGCACTATCTCAAGGCTTCCAGAGGTGCCTCTGGAGGGAGAAATAAGAGACACGGGAAGAAGGGCAAAGACCTCATTGTTTCTATTCCTATTGGAACAAATATTTATACAAAGGAGAAGAAACAGATAGGTGATTTGATCAAGAAAGGGGAGGAGATCAAGATCGTCCAGGGTGGGGAAGGAGGAAGGGGCAATATCAACTTTGTCACATCTACCAATCAAGCCCCAAGGATTGCAACCTCTGGTAAAGCCGGGGAGAAAAGGATGATCGAATTAGAATATAGCCCCCTTGTAGATATTTCAGTTATTGGACCGCCAAATACAGGTAAATCCTCTTTAATTGCTCATATTACCAGTTGCAAGGTGAAAGTGCGTGACTATCCTTTCACAACAAAAAGAGCTCATCCCTGGACTTATGTCAATGACTATAAATCGCTCACATTTTTGGACACCCCTCCTTCAGTGCCGGAAAACCTTGAAGATATTAAAATCCTTTCAAAGAGAGCAAAAATTCTTCTTGTGGTTCTGGATGGAAGTAAGGATGATCCATGGAAGGGTTTTGAACCTATATTTCGAGAGCTCGAAGAAGTTTTCAGTAAAGATCCAGAGAAATCAATTGTTATTGTTATAAACAAGATAGACAGGAGAAAAGGGCCAGAGCTTAAGACCGTCGAATATCCAGTTTTCCCTATCTCTGTAAAAATGGACAAGGGTATCAATCTTCTGAAGGCATTTATCTTTAAGGAATTCTAATAGGTTATATGATTGAAGATACAAGAGTAAAAAATCTCATCAAATTGTCCAATATTAAAATGAACTCTTCCAGAATGAAAAAGATATTACTTAATAATAAGGAGATCCTGGATGAGGAAAGTTTTATAAACAAACTGAAGGAGAAAAGAGAATTAAGCAATGAGGAAATAGCCAGATCAAAAGAATTTGATCTAAAGAGGCAACTTAAGGTTCTTCTTTATGATAAAATCTCTATTATTACATTTGAAGATGAAAATTATCCGGAGAGATTTAAAAATCTCGAGGACGCTCCACCAATCCTCTTTTGTAAAGGTAAACTATTATCCGAGGATAGTAACGCAGTGGGTATAGTTGGGACAAGAAGGGCAACACAATATGGAAAAATAATTGCAAGGAGGTTGGCGAGAAGACTTTCCAGCCTTGGAATAACAATTATAAGCGGTCTGGCAAGGGGAATTGACACTCAAGCCCACCTTGGAGCTCTGGAAGGGGGAGGGAGGACAATAGGTGTAATGGGAACGGGAATTGATTTACTCTACCCTCCAGGCAATAAGAACTTAGCACAAAAGATTGTAGAGGAAGGTGCTCTCATAACGGAACTTCCTCCAAATTCTCCTCCTCTGGCCTATCATTTCCCAGCGAGAAATAGAATCATTAGCGGTCTATCAAAAGCTATTATTGCAATTCAAGCACCATTAAAAAGTGGTGTCTTTTCTACAGTGAGTTGGGCTCTTGAGTACGGAAGAGATGTATATGCCCTACCAGGGGATATTACGCGAGAGGCTTCAAAGGGAACAAACAAACTTCTTAAGATGGGAGCGATTCCATTTACAGGTTATAAAGATATCCTTGAGAATACAGACCTAAAAATCCAGGAGAAGGGAATTCGAAAAGAGAAAAAAGTAAAAGATTTAACAGAAGATGAGAAAAAAGTATATAATCTTTTGAATTTGGAACCCAAGAGTGCAGAGAGATTAGCCCATGAGGCAGATTTAAAGCCCCAGTATCTCCTTGCCGTTCTTGTTCTCCTTGAAATGAAAGGTCTGGCAAGGGAGGTTGGGGGGAAGAGGTATATAAGGGAGGAGGAATGATAGGGGTAATAGATATAGGCAATACAAATATTCACTGTGGGCTCTTTATAAATAAATCATTAAAGAAAGAAAGCAAAATAGATGATCCTTTGGGTATAAAGGAGTTTTTTAAAGGGGCAAGTGAGATCCTCTCAATATCTGTTGTTCCTGAGAAGGAGAAACTAATCCATGATTTAACCAATATGGAAATGGTCCCGTTTCCAAGAGAACTTATCCAATTGAATTATGATTCAGAGCCTGGTGCTGACAGATTGGCCAATGGTCTTTCAGCAATGGAAGATGTTGGATTACCTGTTATTGTTGTAGACTCTGGAAGCGCTATAACAATTGACGATTTCAGTAAACCTTCTATGAAAGGTTATTTAGTTAAATTCAACGGTGGGGCAATCCTCCCTGGTCTAAAATGGTTTTTTTCTTCTCTATCCAGGGGAAAAACGCTGCCAAAGGTAAAATTAGAACTTAAGGATACCCCCGGGAGAAGCACCGAGGGCTGTATAAAATTTGGAGGTTATGGGGCCCTTGTTGGTGGAATAAAAGAGATATTGAATTTAATGGACTATAAAAATAAGAAATTGATATTTACAGGAGGAGACGGAAGTGAGTTTTCTAAGTATTTCAACGCAGACTATGATCCTTTCCTAACCCTGAAGGGGGGTATTATTGCCTATCACCACATCCGCTGAGGAGACAAGAAGGTTGGCTCGAGAACTCACAAAGGGTTTATATGAACCTACCTGTATAAGTCTTATAGGGAAACTTGGTGCGGGGAAAACGGTCTTTGTTAAGGGAATAGCAGAAGGGTTAGGTATTAAAGATGTAATCCAGAGCCCAAGTTTTGTTATGATGAGGTCTTATTCTGGCAGGATGAAATTATATCATATTGATCTTTACAGAGTAACTTCCAGGGAGGAACTTTTTCCTTTTGAAGACTATCTACTAAAGGATGGGGTTAGCGCAATTGAATGGTCTGATCGCGCAAAGGATATCCTACCGGAAGAAAGAATAGAAGTGAAAATAGATATAAAGGGAAGAGATAAAAGAAGGATAGTAATTTATGATTATAGGAATTGACTGCTCATCAAAGGATGGTAGTCTTGCTCTGGATGATGGTTCTTTTTTTCCTCTTGAGTTTGTGGAAGATATTCCCCAGAAATTAGAAGATTTAAAGATTGAGGCCTCAGATATAGAAAAAATATTAATTACAGAGGGTCCTGGTTCCTTTGCCAGTCTTCGTGTGGGATTTGGGGTTGCTGAGGGCATTGCCCTTCCTTGGGATATTCCTATTTTTGGTTATTCTACTTTTCTCGCTATGGTGGAAGGAGCTCCTTGTGGAAACTTGTTCCCAATTCTACCTGCAAGAAGGAAAGTCGTATACGCTGCACATTTTAAAAAGACGGAGAGAGCTCTTCTAAAAATATTTACAAATAAGGTGTTGAAAATAGAGGTTTTAGTGGACTATCTAAGGACAGAGGACACAGAACCCATTATCTTTGGTAGAGGTGCTGATGTGAATGAGAAATTAATTCAGGAGGAGGGTTATTCAATCCATTCTTTCCCCAAAATTGCTCCCCAATTGATCAATCTCTATAGAAAGAAAGCTCCCCATACCCTAAATCCAAAAGTTCCCTTCTATCTTGCTCCATCAGAAGCTATAAGGAAAAGGGAAGAAGCTATAATTCACATTCGCAGGATGGGAATAAAGGATATAAAAGAGATCCTCGAAATCGAGCAAGATGTATTTCCTGTGCCTTGGGACGCAGACGCTTTTTACCTTACAATCATAAAAAGAGATTGCTTTTCAATTGTTGGAATGATTGAGGGTAAGGTTGTTGGATATCTAATAGGCTGCCCTGAAGGATGCAAATTCCATCTTATGAATCTTGCTATAGCAAGGGTTCACTGGAGGAAAGGTTTTGGGAGGAAGATGATAACCTATCTTTTGAAAGAATTGGAGAAGACCAAAAAGATTAAAACCTGTTATCTTGAAGTCAGGATCCACAACAATGCAGCCTTTGAACTCTACAAATCTTCAGGGTTCAGAATGGTAGGGATAAAGACGGGTTATTATGAAAATGGGGAAGACGCAGTAATAATGGAAATTGGGGTTTGATTTTTTTTATCTTTCACATTAGTGAAAATTTTTGCAAATAGCATAAAATGAAAGTTCAAAATCAGATAGATTTTTTTTCTGTTGCCTTTTCGATTATCTTATTCAATCTATTCTGGAGTTTGCTTGGGAGACCAAGAATACCCTTTTCCAGGAAACCTCTTATTAGAAGAGATTTTGCACTATCCTCGTCTAAGCCTCTGGACATAAGGTAGTTGAGTTGTTCACCAGCTATCTTCCCAATCGAAGCCTCGTGAGAGAGTTCAGTATCTATGTTTTTTGCCTCCAGTTCCGGGATTGCATATACAGAGCTATTAGCATCTAAAAGAAGACCATTACACTCCGTATGTCCTTTTGTTCCTTTATTTGATCCCTCGATATAAGCCTTTGATATAATTCTACTATTTTTTGAAACTATCCTGCTCATAATCTCAGAACTTGAATCACGACCATTTAATATTGTTCTTGCACCCATGTCAATCAACGAACCTGGTCTTCCGTAGATAATCGAATTGAATTTTGCAGTCGCTCCATCCGAGAGGTAAGCAATCGGATTACTCTGGATTTTTTTAACCTGTGTAAGAGCTATATAATTAGAAGTATAAAAACCATTCTTTCCAATCTTAATAGCAGCTCTTGGGTATACAACCGTTTCAGCACCCCAGTCATGAATCATTGTAAAGCTGAGAGTTGCCCCTTCTCTTATAAAGGTCTCGGTAACCGCTATATGTCTACCGAGAGAAACGAGATTTCCTGTGGCACAGCCTGTTATTATAGCTAATTCAGAGTTAGGTTCAAGAACTATAATATTATGAAGAACCTGTGTTTTTCCTTCATTATGAAGGAAAAAACAGGTTTGAACAGGGGATTCTATTTTCATACCTTCTTTTAAGTAGATAAAACTTCCAAGTAATTGCTTACTTCCTGCTACCGCCTTTGTCCATTCATCTTGGTCTTTATCTACAAGAGAAAAAAGGAGATCTCCTGCCCAGGGATACTCCTTAACTGCAAAGGAAATCGGTAATACGACAAGAGAATCTTCCCGCGACTCCCAATCTTCCTCCTTATCATCTACAACGAGAAAAGAACCTGAACGTTCGGTTTCTCCTTTTGTGTCAAAACCAACACGATCAAGTTCAGATATCTCTTTTTCTAAATCTTTATTATTTTGCCTTTTCATTTTTTGAATTTTACATAAAAAAGTATCACTGTCAAGTCAATATTTTTTTTAGACCTTGACTATTCGGCTAATTTTTTTAATATTGAATATAAATTAATGGGAATTTAAATTCAAAAGGAGGAATTATGGACGAAAAAATTAAAAATCTTCTTTCCAAAATGAAATGGTTAGGTCATGATACCTTTAAAATTACCAATAAACTCACAATATATACTGACCCTTACAAGTTAAAGGGTGAGCTTGAAAAGGGTGATCTTATCCTCGTAACCCATGGCCATTATGACCACTTCTCCCTTGAGGATATTAAGAAGATAGAAAAGGATGATACAGTGATCGTCGCCCCTCCTGACTGCGCAAGAAAACGTTCTAATATCATTTCCATAGAGGTTGGAGAAAGGAAAGAACTTAAAGGAGTCCAGATCCAAGCTGTCCCAGCTTATAACATCGGCAAAGACTTCCATCCAAAAGGGAATAAATGGGTGGGTTATATATTTATAGTAGATAATGTTAGAATTTATCATGCAGGAGATACCGATATTATCCCTGAAATGGAAGATTTTAAGTGCGATATTGCCCTTCTCCCGGTTTCAGGAACCTATGTCATGACACCGGATGAGGCAGCCGAGGCAGCCCTTAAAATAAATCCAAAAGTTGCGGTTCCAATGCATTATGGAAGTATTGTTGGTTCTTTAAATGATGCTAAGAAATTCAAGGAAAAATTAGAAGGAAAGATAGAGGTTTACATATTTGGATAAGTTTGATGTAATTATCGTCGGTGGGGGTCATGCAGGAATTGAAGCAGCCCTTTCCTCGAAAAGAAGAGGTTTTAAAACTCTTCTCCTTACTATAAACATAGACCTAATTGGCCAGATGCCCTGTAATCCATCCGTTGGAGGGGGTGCAAAATCTCATCTTGTTTATGAGGTAGATGCCCTTGGGGGTGAGATAGGTTATAATACAGATATTACAGGTATACAGTTTAAGATGCTTAATAAAAAGAAAGGCCCTGCTATCTGGGCACTTCGAGTACAATCCGATCGCGAGAAATACCGTCAAAGGATGAAGGAGGTGGTAATGGGAGAGGTGACTGTGAGGCAGGGTGAAGTTGTGGATTTGATTGTAGAAGGAAAGAAAATAAAAGGGGTAAAAACCAAGATGGGAAGAGAGTTCTATGGTGATACAATTATTCTGACGACCGGTACATTCCTTGGGGGTTTGATTCATATCGGTCTTAACTCCTCTCCTGCAGGAAGACTTGGAGAACCTCCATCAATTGGATTATCAGAATCCCTAAGAAAACTGGGGCTAACCCTTGGAAGATTAAAGACAGGAACCTCTGCCAGGGTGGATGAAAGGTCTATAGATTTTTACAGGATGAAAGTTCAGCCTGGAGATAATAACCCGGCTCATTTTTCCTATAAGACGAAAGAATTCGACCCTTCTAATGTTCCTTGCTTTCTTACCTGGACAAATGAAAAAACCCACAAGATTGTCCGAGAGAATTTAACCCTCTCTCCCCTGGTTCAAGGAAGAATAACAGGGGTGGAACCCAGGTATTGTCCTTCTCTTGAGACAAAGGTTTTAAAATTCCCAAGGAAGGAACGGCACCATGTCTTTGTAGAGCCCGATGGAATAGGTACACCCGAAGTTTACCTAAACGGTGTATCTTCTTCTCTTCCAGAGGAAGTGCAACTTGAATTTTTAAGAACGATTCCTGGTCTGGAAGAAGTTGAGATTTTAAGACCCGGTTACGCAGTGGAATATGATTTTGTCTACCCAACACAGTTAAAACACTCATTAGAGACAAAGATGATTGAAGGTTTGTTTCTTGCAGGGCAGATAAATGGAACATCTGGCTATGAGGAGGCTGCATCCCAGGGTATAATGGCCGGGATCAATGCAACCCTGAAATTGGAGGGACGAGAACCTTTGATCTTCAGGAGGGATCAGGCTTATATCGGCGTTCTTATCGATGACCTCACTTTAAAAGGAACTAAAGAGCCATACAGGATGTTCACTTCAAGAGCAGAATACCGGCTTCTTCTCCGCCAGGATAATGCAGATCTCAGACTTACAAAATATGGATATAGACTCGGCTTAATTCCTAAAGAAAGGTATGAAATAATTGAGGAAAAACGAGGAAAGATTAAAGAAGCCGAGAAGCGTTTAAGAAATACGATGATTACTCAGAGAGATGTGAGAGACCTATCAAAGCCTATCAGTGCTTTTGATCTGGCAAAAAGGGATGATTACGATATTGAAGATGTTGAAGAACTCACCGGCTTAGAATTAGATGAGGAAGTAAGGAANACTCTTGAAATAAACATCTGTTACGATGGATATATCCAGAGGGCAAAAAGAAAGATCGANGAATTAAAGAAGATGGAGGATAAAGGGATTTCCATGAATATGGACTACTCAAAAATCCATACCATAAGCACAGAAGCGAGAGAGAAATTGAATAAGGTTCGCCCAAAGACCCTTGGTGAGGCTTCAAGGATATCCGGGGTCAAACCGACTGATCTGCAGTCATTAATGGCTTATTTACGGAGGAGTAAGGATGCTTAACATTATCTGGAATAAGAAAAGCATCAAGGATGAGTTTGGTGAGAAAGGGGCCCAGAAACTAAAGAATGCTTTTAACTCAGTAAAAGGTGAAATTTTTGATACGACTCCATACCTCGTCTCAGAAATTGTTGCAAATTCGAAAAAGGATAGTAGTTTTCTTATTATTGGAGGAGATCATCTCTTCCCATTCTACAAGGCTGAAAATCCCACGCGAGATGGGGATGAGAACGTCTGGACAGATAATTTTTATGCTTCTACAGACGATGATCCTCTTCTTCCTGAAAGAGCCATAGGAAGACTTCCAGATGGGGGGGATCTCGATTTTCTTATTGAAAAGATTCATTCAATCCATTACCCGGAGAATGATGAAATAAGAAGGGATGAAACATTTGGACTATCTGCAGCTGTCTGGGTTGAATCATCAAGAAATGTATACAGGGTAATATCCAAGAGAAAACTCCTTGCATCACCTCCAGAGTCAACCCATTCAATAGGAATAGATGGAAGAACAGACATGTTCTATTTTAATCTTCATGGATCGGATAAGACGAACAAATGGTATGGGCAGGGTAATGGCAAATATCCCATAGCCCTGGCACCTGAAAATATCCCTGAACTGGGGAAAGCGATTGTATTTACTGAAGCCTGTTACGGTGCTTATACAATTCAAAAAAGTATATCTGATTCCATTGCCCTTACTTTCCTGAAAAAGGGAGTAAGATATTTTGTGGGTTCGACAACAATAGCATATGGGCCTCCCGTTCCACCACCAACTGAGGCAGACCTTATAGGCACTCTTTTTTTTAAAGAGATAGTAAAGGGAGAAAAAGTTGGGAATGCTCTGCTTAACGCAAAAGTTAAATTCTTTAAAGAGATGATAGACAATCAGGGCTTCCTTGATGGAAACGATAGAAAAACATTACTCCAGTTTGTCCTCTATGGAAATCCTGAAGGGAGGTTAATATGAAAAGAGAACAAATAAAGGAACTTGCAATTAATGCTGTTTCAGAATATCATCCAGAAATGAGGGATGTAGAACCTCTATTAGAAATGATGGATACGAGCATCGGGCATTCATCTTTCAAAAAGGCAGGAATCTCACCACAGCCTGGAAAGAGAATCTGGGTTGCAACTTTCAGAAAGGAAGAGATCACTGAAGAAGGTTTCCCAATAGAGAAGATTGCAAGGGTTACTCTTGATGAATCAGGCAAGATTATAAAAATCTCAGAGTCAAAGTAATTGCTTGGCTTTTTATTCTTCCTGCTTGGGGCATCAATAGGTAGTTTTCTCAATGTTGTCATCTATAGGTTACCCGAGGGAATTTCCCTAATAAAACCTCCTTCTCATTGCCCTGTGTGTGGTGAAAAGATAAGATGGTTTGATAATATACCCATATTCAGTTATATCAGGCTCAGAGGTAAATGTAGAGACTGCGGTTCAGAGATATCGATTCGTTATCTCATCGTTGAGTCAATCACAGCTTTTTTTTACCTTTATGCGTATCTCCACTTTGGTTTATCCTTAGAACTCTTGACTTTTCTTGTTTTTGTAACTCTTCTCTTGCCAATATCATTCATCGATTATAGAAAAATGCTAATTCCTGATTCTTTATCTTTATCAGGAATCGTGCTTGGGCTTCTCTTATCCATATTTCGTGGAAAGGTTATTATCTCATTAATAGGTGCGGCAATTGGTGCCCTCTATATCCTCATAGTGATATTAGTTGGGAAGGCAGTCTATAAAAGGGAAGTTATGGGCTTTGGGGATTTAAAGCTCGCAAGTTTAATAGGAGCCTTTGTAGGATGGGCAAGTTTCCTTTTAACAATTTTGATAAGTGCTCTAATTGGTTCCATCTATGGGCTCGTCGAGATAAAGAGGGGAAAATCTTCAATGAAGTCTCTGATACCCTATGGACCTTTTCTTGGTATTGGAGGAATCATAACATTCCTTTACGGGAAATGGATAATCGTAAGGTTCTTCTTGGTCTAACAAAAATTTTTTTCGGGTTGATCTATAAGGACATCGAGAAATATAGAGAAATGAGAAAGAAGATAGAAGACTTTGCCGCAATAGATCTCGAGAGTGAAGAGATATTGTTTGATTTCACCGATTATTACAGAGAAGAATTTGGCTCATCGTTGAAGAGGAAGTGGGTGGCTGTTAAAAGAATTATTCAGGAAGACGAATTAGTTGAGTTAAAACAAAAAGCGATTAATTGGGAGAAGCAGTTGTCCACCTCAGGAAAGAGGTCTGTAAATTGTGACCCGGGAGGAATATCCGAGTCCAGAGTTATCCTTGTCACCACAAAGAATTATTCCCACAGAATTTATCTTGGCAGGGGTATCTTTGGAGAGGTCACGCTGATCTACAAAGATAAGGGGTTTCAACCGCTTATTTGGGCATATCCAGATTATCGTTCGATTGCCTTCATCAAGTTTGCAAAAGATTGCAGGGAAAAGTTTCGCCTGGATAAAAGGGCTTTATCTCTTGACAAATCAGGTATGAAGGCTAATTTCCACTAATGAAGAAAATCTTATTTGTTTCTATTTTTCTTTTCATATTTAGTTGCGTAAAAGTTGGGTACGTAAAGCCTTCGCGTAAAGAAATCAGCCTTACATATAATTCTGCAATGGAGGCTTATACCCGTCATGACTATGAAGAGGCAAGTGACTTATTCCTTTATATAGTTAAGAATGCCGAAGATAAAAAAATCAAGGCAAAGTCTTTATTTTATCTTGGAGAGATTAACAAATTTCTTTCAAAATTTGGACCCTCCCTTTTTTATTATTCCGTCTCGAGTTATTATGGTATAAACACGGAAGAGAACATCAAGGAATTAGCACCTAAAGCAGATGCAAAATCTCTCGAGAAGTCCATCTTCTATGCACCAGAGAATTTAAAGAGTTATCTATTATATACACTGGCAAGGAAATATCAAAGCCAGGGTAGAGAAAAGGAAAGTTCTGAGGTCTTTTCAAAGATAATTCAAAAATATCCAGAGAGTATCTATGCGAGAGAATCAAAATATGTGGCAACAACCGAGGGAAAGTTCAAGGTTGGCGTTCTGTTACCTTTTTCAGGTTCCTACATTGGGATTGGAGAATCAGTAAGGAGAGGGATAGAAATAGGTTCTCGTGAAAAATTTATTCCGATTTATGCTGATACAAAGGGAAAACCTCTAAAAAGTTATAAAGAAGCTTTAAATCTGGTCAAGAAGGAGAAAGTTTCTGGTATCATAGGGCCTCTTCTTTCTCTAAACAGTTTTGGTGTATCCTGCCTTTGTGATTACCTCTCAATGCCACTCATTCCTCCCACTGCTACAAAGGAATTGATAGATTCAGTAGGTGAGAAGATTTATATCATTAATAGGTCTCTCTCCCAGCAGGCAAAGGCGATGGCTTTCTATGCGACCCGGGTTTTGGGATTTAAAACATTTTCAATACTCTATCCATCAACGGATTATGGGGAAACTTTTGAGAAAAATTTTGTTAAAACAGTAAAAAAACATGGAGGGATAATAATAGCCTCCATTGCGTATAAGGAAGGGGACCCGGATTTCAAGGATGAATTGAAAACGATAAATGAAGGTTCGCCGGAAGCGGTGTATATACCCGCCCCGACTACTGATGTCCCACTTATATCTACCCAACTAAAATACTACAATATAAAATCCCAGGTTTTAGGAGCAGACGGATGGAAATCGGAAGTTATTTTTAGGCAAATTGAAAATTCTTCTCTGGAAGGTGTAGTTGTTAGTGGTGAGCCCTATCATCCGACAAAGGATTTCATCAATAGATTCAAGTTTGTCTATCAAAAAAATCCAGATAGATATGCTGGTCTTGGATACGACGCAGCAAATTTAATGGGAAGATTACTCCAAAATTCAGAAGAGAATCTCAGAGAGTCGGATTTAAATCTTACAGCAGGTTCTCTTAACTGCGAGAACTCCTACACGAAAGTCCCTCTATATATTATAAACAACGGACAATTTAAACCTATCAAATGGGAGTAGAATTGAAAAAAAAGAAAAATACGCTTTATCTAAAAAGGACCAACTGGATTATATTTGCAATTGGCATTCTGTTTATAATACTCGGTTATGTATTCCTTTCACGGGAGTCTTTAACCCTCTCACCTATTCTCCTTGTTTTGGGATACGCTGTTATAATACCTCTTTCCCTGGCTTTTAAAGGTTTTGGGAAAGAGGAAGAGCAGGAAAAGAAATAAAAATTTAAGGCAGATAATCCTTTTTTATATTGAATAACGCCTTGTATAAGTTTGCCTTAGTATGAGGATGTAATTCAATCAATTCTTTGATTTCATTTCGCTTGTTCTTTCCCTGATAAGGGCACTCCCCAGAAAGCAAAGGTAACCCCATTTTTGTAGTTATGTTTGTAATCCAATCTTCCCAGAGAAAGTAGAGGGGTCTAATAATCTCAATCTTATCGCCAAAGAATTCCTGAACAGGAAGAGAAGTCGAGACTTCCCCATGGAAAAAAAGATTCATTAGAAAAGTTACAACAATATCATCCCTATTATGCCCAAAGGCTATTTTCTTATAGTTGTTTTCAAGGGCAATTCTGAAGAGATATTCCCTTCTCCTGCGTGAACATATAAAACATGGACTTTCACTACTTTTCGGAATCTCATCTCGGATATTAAGTTTATGTATAACGAAATCAACTCCCTTACTTTCAAGGTAATCCCTTATTGCTTTAGTTTTCTCGCCAAATCCAGGGTCTATATGTATTACTAAAAGTTCATCAACAATGGGATTATCCAGAAAAAAATTAAGTAATAACATAGAATCCTTTCCGCCTGAAAAAGCAATAGCTAATCTATCATTGTCCTCAAGCATCTCATATTGCCTGATGCAGGCAAAGATCTTCTTATAAACCCACAAGTTTTTAATCCCGCTCCGAGAAGACTATTGCCTGAAACTTCCAGAGTTCTGCGTCCTTCCAGGCGTCAGGTGGGAGACCTGCTTTATAACAGGTCTGTTCCAAAAAGGTCTCCCTATCCCATCCCTGCTCAACAGGGACCTGTGGAAGGAGCAAGCCACTCCTAAAACCCTTCTGGATCATTAATCCATCCCTTCCAACCTTAATCTCACTGGCGTCTTTTACTTTCTGCAAGGGAGTAAGGACGGAGATTTCAATCTCTATATCATCAATCTCAGAAGGTCTAAGCTGAGGGAAACGAGGGTCCCTTGTGGCGGCAGATATTGCCATATCTCGAACCGCTGAGTATAGGGGNTCTTCTCCCCTTATAAGACCTATACAACCACGGAGCTGTCCATATTCTCTTAGAGTTACAAAAGCCCCCGACTTTTTCTTTAATGCCTCACTCTGGATGGAAAATTCAGGTATCTTTCCATTTCTCACATACTCATTTATAGTTTCCCTGGCAATACTCAATAATTTTTCTTTATCAGCAATAGAAAGGTGCATTTTACCCTTCTCTTCTCCTTTCTCCTTTTCAGCGTTTGTCTTTACTATTGCCCAGGTTCCATATCCAACTGCATAGCCAGAGGTCTTCCCCGTTACATCCAGTGAATTTGTCCTGTGAAGGAGGATACCTTTGTTTGCTCCCAGTTCTTTTAATGTCATCATCATAACCGCAATAGCTGAGGAACCGCATGCGGCACAAGCCCCTACTTCCCTCATCTCTCTATCATATTCAAGTAACCCTTTGTAATTGAGTTGTTTTATATATCCATCAACACTATCTGTAACCTCTTTTGCTTTTTCATAATCATAACCATGATAGAGATCAGAGGAAGAAACTATTATCCAGTTTTTTCTTTTCTTTAATTCCTCGGATAAAGCCTTGGCAAGTATCTTACAAGTCGAGAGTTCTTCCGCATTAAAGACAATTGGAACAATAGAAAAATCATTCAAAACCTTCTGCAAAAAGGGTAATTCAACTTCTAATGAATGTTCCCTTGAATGCCCCTCAGGATAATAATCGATGAGCTCACTGTGGGACTCGAGGCTCGATGCAAAATCTTCGTCGATCTTAACCTCGCCGAGTGGAGTTTTCCAACTTCCTTTGTCATAAATGGAAAAGCCATTTATATAGGCATAATGTGAAGGTCCTAAAAGGATTACAAGGCCAATATCCATCCCTTCCAATGCCTTATAGGCGTAAGCCGCTGTTGTCCCTGAATAAGGATAACCAGCATGAGGTGATACTAACCCCATGATTTTACCTCTGACCTCAACCTTTGCTTTATCCAAATATTGCTCAATTGTGGATGAAAGAAAAGAAGAATCTGCAGGATAAAAACTACCAGCGACAACTGGTTCTCTGACCATTTTTGCCCTCCCTTTACAGTTAATAGAAAATCCAATAAGAATTGTAAATATAATGACTTTCAGTTTTCCCATAACACCTCCAAATTATCGGAGAGGCAGGGATTCGAACCCTGGGAGGAACGATTAGCCCCTCAACCGATTAGCAATCGGTTGCCTTCGACCGCTCGGCCACCTCTCCATCGGAGGGTGAGGGAGTCGAACCCCCAAGGGTTTATCACCCGGCGGATTTCAAGTCCGCTGCCTTACCATTAGACTAACCCTCCAATTATTAAAAATATTACCGCACTCCTCCTGAAAAGTCAAGACCTATAGGAAACTCATCTTCGTATCCTTTACTTTTGGATTTAATAAAAATAATTATGCAGATTAACGACTATGGAATTCTATTATATCGCCCTCTTCTAAAAGCTCGTCTGACCCTACCTGTCGTGGGTTATAGTCACCTCTCCACAGGCGGGTATACTTCATCCTTTCAGCAAAATCCTTATGAATTTCATATGCGGCATCCTGGGCAGTTGCTCCTTTCTCCAGGATTACAGGTGTGGTAAAATCCGCATCTTTTCCCGGGGGCTTTGTATATATCCTTATTACCCCAAGTGAATCATATATTTTCTTCTTTACCGCTTGATAATTACCACTCAGAGAGAATTCAATTATATTAAGTCTTTCTTCATATTTCCTTTTTAATTCTTCCAAAGTTTTCTGCTCTGCCCTTGTGACAAAGATGAAGCCCGATTTCGGCAGGAGTTCTTCTCCCTGGTAAACAATCTTTGTTTGGAGAAATATTTTACCTTCTTTGAGATGCTTCAATAAATGAGTAAGGGAATTCTCACCCTTCCTGCCGTCTATTACGCCGATAAGGATATCGCTTGAGCGACCAATCGCAAGAAGCCAGGGTGGATGGAAATCTTCATATAATGGGGGTGTATCAATCAGTTGTATCTGGACATTTTCATATTCAATCATTCCCACATTTGGTTTCTGGGTTGTGAATGGATAGATTGCTATATCGGGTTTGGCATTTGTAAGTCTGGAAAGGATTGTGGATTTACCTGCATTTGGAGGTCCCATAAGGACCGCTTGACCTATTCCTTCTTTTGGAACGCTGTATCTATCAATTCGTTGGATCTGGGGTTTCTTCTTTGCCTCTTTTTTTAATGTCGCAATCTTCCTGGTGAGCTCCGCTCTGAGGTGATCTGTACCCTTGTGCTTTGGCATCACGGCAAGCATTTCTTTTAAAATAGAAATCTTTTCCACTATACTACCAGCAAATCGGAGTTGCTCTTCTTTTTTATGATATATCTGTGGTAAATTCGCTGGCATATTAAAAAATTAAACCGCAAAGTTCTAATGTCAAGGGTTAGGTATTTTCCTTTAAGCTAATTGCTTAATTTTGCCAGACGAATCTGCCCGGGGTTTTGTCCCAGAAACTGAGTAGCAATCCTTTTGAAGCCTCGAGGTATATCAGATAAAAATATTTGAAGACTCCCTTTATTTTCAGAGTCCTGCCCTCTATCCTGAAGTGATTTTTTTATTAGAGTGGCAACCTCCTTACCAGGCTGGATTATATCGATCTCATCCCCAACCACTTTCCTTATAACTGAGTAAAGAAGAGGATAATGAGTGCATCCAAGTATTAAAGATTCTATTCCTTTCTGGATTAAGGGAGACAGGTATTTTTCTGCTATCAATTGAGGAACCTTTCCATTTGTCCATCCTTCTTCTGCAAGGGGTACAAAGAGAGGACAGGGAGTAGAATAGATCTTAATATTTTTAAAATTCCTTTTCAATTCATGTTCAAAAGCGCCGCTTTCAATTGTTGCATTTGTTCCAATAACGCCTATTTTTCTATAGGATTTATCCCTTAACGCTTCGATCCCGGGGGAGATCATATCTATAATTGGAATATCAAATTCCTCCCTTAGTTCAGGCAGTGCATTGGAGGAAACGGAAAAGCAGGCTGAAACAATAATCTTAACCTTGTGGCTCCTCAGGAAGCCAATGTCTTCTTTTGCAAATCGAGTGATGGTTTCTTTTGATTTTGTGCCATAAGGCACTCTTGCCGTATCCCCAAAGTAGACAATTGATTCATTAGGTATTTTTTTTCTAATCTCTTTTACTATAGAGAGACCTCCAACCCCTGAATCGAATATACCTATTGGATTTTGGTTAAAAGCGCACTCTTGCATATTCTTCTATGCCCTCGGCAATAGCAGAAGCCGTTTTCTCGATGAACTCATCATTCAGAAGTTTCTTCCTGTCTTTTGAGTTGGTAAGAAATGCAATCTCTACCAGGACAGCAGGCATATAATTAAGCCGCAAGACATAAAAATTTGCCTGTTTTGCACCGCGATTGTATAGGTCGCTTTTATGAATGAGACTTTCTTGGATGTAAATAGCTGCCTGTTGAGATTCTTCTAAGAACTGGGTCTGGGCAAGATCATTTAATATATAATCGATTTCAGTAATATCTGGATTATCTTCCGCTTCAAACCTTATTGCAGAGTTTTCTGTTGCCTCCACCGTCCTTGCCCAATCGCTCTTTGCTGCTGATAAGAAATATGTCTCTGCGCCATGCATCTTATTCGAACTGTAAGAAGCATTGCAATGGATGGAAACAAAGAGGTCGGCCCTCGCAGAGTCAGCTATCTGAGTTCGTTCCTTAAGAGGTATGAATTCATCATTTGTTCTTGTCATTATAATATTGAACCCATCTTCGGTGAGCCTTGCGGCTAACTTCTTTGAAACTTTAAGGACTATGTTCTTTTCCATAAAGCCTAAATACTTTGCTCCAGGATCTTTTCCTCCGTGTCCAGGATCAACCACAATTGTCCTTATAGCCCTTTTCTCAAATCTTTTGACCTCTATATTTAAAAGTTTGCCATTTCTTATAATGTCCATGGGGAGGTCATTTTTTGTTTTGAATCTGAATTTTATGAATCCCTCACCTTCTTCAACTTTTATTTCCTCTATTAGCCCCTTAGAAGGTTGATCTAGTATTTTTTTATTGTATATAGGGTTAAATAGAGTAAGGATCCATTCTCCATTAGTCTTGTTGAAGAGATAATTGAGACTTGGAGAGCATTCTATTGTCCATTCTGTAGAAGATGAATCTACCTTCCAATGAATTCCATATATATTTACCCTGGTTCCAATCTCAAGTCTTCCATTCTCGAAGTTTGCTTCCATATTTAGCAAACCTCCGAGGATGAGAGCGAGGGAAGTTGTAGGTATGAATAGTTTACCATCCTTTCTTATTGGTGCGTATCTTAGCTGATAGACATCTCTTTCGATCTTTATAAATGGATTATCAGGAATGAGGTAGACAACCTTTTCTTTTTGGAGGGTCAAAGTTTGACGGTTGTTGTCCCAATGGGAAGAGAGATCTAATTTTCCAATTAGAGAATCGGATCCAATATATCTATTATTTTCGATTGTGTATTCTTGAAATGTATAAATATTTCCAGATAAATTTATTGTGAAGGAAAATAATAAAAAAATCATAGATGTTTCCTTATTTCCCTCTGTTGTTCCCTTTTAATAATTTTATCCCTTTTATTATATTCTTTCTTTCCCTTTGCCAAAGCAAAACGAATCTTTATAAGCCCCCTATTAATATAAACCTCCAGAGGGATTAAAGTCAAGCCCTTACTCTTAAGTTTACTTTCAATCTTCCTGATCTCGTCTTTGTGTAATAAGAGTTTTCTATCCCTTTTTGGGTCGATGTTATTCTGGGCTTTATCATAGGGAGAGATGTGCATATTGAAAAGATAAATCTCATCCCCAACCACCTGAGCAAAGGAATCCTTTAAACCGACCTTACCTTGACGAATAGACTTCACTTCCGACCCCTTAAGAACAATGCCAGCTTCATAGGTTTTTAAAATGTAATAGTCAAAGTTTGCTTTTTTATTCTTTACTATTATTTTCATCAGTCTTGACTTATTTTCTATATCCCATATAATTTTATAAAATGTTTAAGTTTAATTGCTTTTTTATCCTTTTAATAATAATTTCTTTTTCTAATTGTGCAAGGCATATTATTAAAAAACCCTTACCAGAGGATGAGGTTTTGGGAGGGATTTCACATTGGCAGGATGAATTTAGAAAGAAGACCGGGACTGGGGAAATAACATTTTCGGAGCCGGATTATCGTTTCTCTTGCTTTTTCTCCTTCGATTACAGTTTGGATAGGAAGGCCCTTTTCGGAAGGCTTTTTGGCTCTTTTGGTATTTCAGTTGGTAGTTTTTATTTCTCAAGAGATTCTATTTCAATTAGATATCGGGATGGAAAAGAAGTAAAGCAAACAGGCTCTTCTGGATTAAAGGGCCTTACCGATATTTCTCTCCAGCGATTCTTTATGTGGGATATACCCCTCTCATCTGACCCCACAGTGATCCCTTTAAACGACGGCTGGATTCTCTCTTTTAGCAATCTTGAGGTTTTTCTCTCTTTGGGATTTCTTCCCATCCGGGCTATCCTTCAGGGGAATAGTGAGATTATATTTGAATATTCAAAATTCCGAACAGTTGAGGGTGAAAAGCAGCCGTTTATGATTGTTGGGAAATCAGAAGATAAAAGATTAGAGATTGAGTTTCGAACAATGGAATTGCAATGATCCTTATTCTATTCATTCTATCATTTTCAGAATATCTTGAGATCAACAAGAACTTTACCAATTATTACCCTTCCTCAATCAAGGGTTCTACTATAAGAATAAATTCAATACGAGGCCTTTATTTATCGGATTCCCTTTTCCTTTCGGAAGCTCTTTATCCAAAAAGTGAGGCGGTCGAGAAAAGACTCATCAAAGAGGTAAGGGGTAATAATGGATTTATTCATTCAAGTCTTGCAGAAAGATATCTAAAAATGGGTAAGGAGGATATAAAAGCAGGGAAAATCGAGAGGGGTCTCTGGGAACTAAAATTTGCAGGTAAAGTTGATCCCTCAAATACTCAAGTTCCTCTTACTCTGATGAAGGTCAATTTCCCGAAGAGGAGTAAGATAACCGATAATCTGCAAGACTATTTCTCGAGTTTTAGATTTCTCGATAACAAGGTCCGTTTACTAAAAGGTTTCCTATTTATATTGATCATATTTTTTGGGTGGATTTCCTTATCTATTATTGTTGCTGGTTTCGTTCGTTCTGTTTCATTCCTTTCAAGGTGGGTAGAGGAGAAGATAAGATTAAATGGTGGATGGGTTGCGGCTTTATTATTCTCCTTTTTTGTCTGGTTGCCTATATTGCCATTCTTTATGATCATTCTGGGATCTTCTTTTGTGAAAATGACTAAAAGATTCATGGTAAAGCTTGCTATTCTTTTGATAATCCTTCCTGTTTTAATTGCCTATACTAATAATTTAACCGATAATTTCAAATCCGAAAAAGTTATCTACCAGGAATTCAAAGCAAAGTTCGATCCGTATAATTATAAAATTAAAAAACCTCTATCACCTTTTGGTTATGCAGTCAAAGGAATTAAAGAGGCAAAGAAGGAAAATTTTTTTATTGCTGAATCTCTATTCAAGAAAGGTTATGAAAAGAAGAAAAGCTTAATCTTTTTGGTAAACCTCTCTTCCATTAATTATGCTCAGGGGAACCGGGATGAAGCCCTCAAATTATGCGAAAAGGTACTCTCTATTGAACCAGATAATTCCATAGCCAATCTTACCATTGCAAATATATACCTTGACCAACTTGAATTTGAGAAGGCTTCTATGTATTTTGATAGGGCAGGGAAGAGAGCTTCGGATTTATCAGAAGGAAAACTTCCCTTATATCAGTATCCTCCGGATAGTTGGCTTTTGAAGTATATTTTTGGGGCGAAAGGGCTGATTAAATATATTAAAGATAGTGGATTATACCTCTCGATCATCCTTGGATTCTTTTTATTAATTCTGGCTGCTATAAAAAGAGGAAAGGATGAGTTCTGCGCTATTTGTAACAGGTTTATAATAGGGGTTAGAAAGATTCAAGATGAAAAGATGTGCAAAAGCTGTGCAAGTAAATTATCTCTTACAAACTCTAAGAGCATCAGAGAAAGATTAAAAAGGCATATAAGGAAAAGGTCGGGCAGATTTGATATTTTGAGAAATTTTGTTATGAATTTACTCTTCCCTGGGAGTGCGCATTTTTATAAAAAAAGGTGGTTTGCAGGGTTAATAATTGCATTCTTTGTCTCTTTATTAATCTTTATCTATTTTGCACCAATTTATTCCGCTTCTCCTGGTAGATTACAATCGAGCACATCAATTGGTAATAATTTATACAGATATCTTCTTATAGGTTTTTATGTCCTTTTAATTGTATCAACATGGAGGTTAGAACCCCATGGAAATGGAAGGTAGTATTCAGGAATTTTCAGTGCCAGAGATATTGCAGTTTTTATCTCTGCATGTAGCAGATGGAGTCTTGAGATTGGAGGCGGGCAGGGAGAAGGTGAGTTTTGGTTTCAAAAAAGGGAAGATAACAGATGCCTCCCATAGAGGTGAAGATCTCTTCTATTCCATCAGTGAGTATATTCAGAGGACTGGCTTGATCTCCGAAGAAGAAATATTGAAATACAGAAAAAAGGCGAAGGAATCAGGGTTTTCCATACCCCAGATTCTTCTTAAGGAAGATAAATTTGATGAGAAAGACTTTCAGGAGATAATATCCTTTAAGATTCAAGAAATTGTAGACGAAGTTCTCGTCTGGAAAGAGGGGAAATACTCCTTTGAGGCTGGGAAGTCTCTATATCCTAACTCTACTTTTTCTGTTGAATTAGAGCCCAATGCTTTGGTGATGATGGGCATTAGAAGGATTGATGAATGGCCACAGATAAAGGAGGTTCTTCCCGATGATAATATCACCCTGACCTCACAAAAGAAGCCCGAGATTGATGTTGAAATTGGAGAGGATGAAAGAATCATCCTGGAGAAATTTACCGATCACATTACAGTTGGGGAATTGGTTAGAAAATCCGGTCTGGGAAAGTTTCGAACCTATAATTCTATATACAAACTTATTGAAATAGGTTTTCTTGAGAAGACAGGCAAAAAGAATGAAGAAAAAGAGTTGGAGATGAGGGAAAGATTTATCCAACTTCCTAGAATCTCGATCATTTCTATTTTAAAGAAGGCTTTACTCATTGGATTTATACTGTTTAATTTCTTCTTTTTCTTTCACTTTAAACTAAAGAGTCTTACCCCTTTTTTTAGAAGTATAAAAAACATGGTTCAGAGGGTTGACAATTTGGATTAATTCTTATAGAATAGTAAAAATAAAGGAGGATGTATGAAAAGGCGATATTT